>JBARVN010000130.1:0-38614 GCA_049646285.1 Albidovulum sp.
GTAGTGCACCGGAGCGCTGATTTCATCATGCACCGGATGGCGCTTTTTGTCCGTGGGTCTGCGCATGGATATCAGCACAAGGTTGAATCCGGCCTTCTCCAACCCCAGAAGCTCTTGCGCGATAAAGGTTTCTGACAGGCGCGGATAGCCTTTCAGCAGCACGACAATTTTCGGCGATTTTACGGCTGGCACTTCAACCTTCCGCGACCGACAGGTGCAGGTCGGCGTTTTGGCCCAGCCAGCCCTCAATGCAATTTGAGATATGCGGCAAGCCTTCCATCGCCATGGACCCGGCGCTTTTCGACGGCACATCACGGTTGGGCAATTCCTTCAAAGCCGCTGCAAGCCGCATCGGGTCTGCCGCCTCATGGGGCAACAGCATATCGACCAGCCCCAGCTCTGCGGCACGGGTGGTGCGGATCAGCTGTTCTTCGCGCGGCGTTGTGCGTGGTATTATTAGCGCTGGTTTGTCGAATGAGAGTATTTCGCAATAGGTATTGTAGCCGCCCATCGCGACGACACCTGTTGCACCGGCGATCAGCTCTTCCATACGGTTGTCGAATTCAATCACCTCAATATGAGGTGTTTTTCTACCTTTGACAGCCAGTTTCCGGCGCTGTTTGGACGGCATGTAGGGGCCAAGAACGACAAGGGCCTTGTGGGTGAGTGTGGGATCTTGCTGGTAGGCGTGAATGACGTCATGGATCAGGTCAGAACCATCCCCGCCGCCGCCGGTTGTTACCAGAATGTAGTCGCCCTTGGGCTTGTGGTCCGGCTCAACTTCTCTGGAAATACTTCGCTGAAGAAAGCCTACAAAATTCATTTTGCTGCGTACCGAGGCCGGTACATCCAATCCGACCAGCGGATCGTAAAAATCCGGCGGACCGTACACCCAGATATTGTCAAAGAGCGCAGAAATTTTTGGCATGACGCCCTTGCGCTGCCATTCCGCCTCTAACAGATGCGGCGCGTCCATAACCTCTCGCAGGCCCAGCACCAGCCTTGTGCCACGGGTCTTGAGATAGGCCAGTGTTTCTTCGATTTCACCATGTAGGCCCATTGGCTCTTTATCGACAATAAAGATGTCGGGCTTAAACGTCTCAGCCGTGTGACGAATGATCGAACGGCGCATTTTAAGGGTTTCTTGTAGATCGGTATGCTTTGCCATGGACGTGTATTCGCCATTGCGCAGCTTGATCACGCTGGGGATTTTTACAAAATCAACCCGTGCACGATAGTCAAATGCACCGGCAATGGTTGATCCGGAAATGATTAGAATTTGCAGTCCGCGGAAATCTTCGACCAAAGAATGGGCAATGGTACGGCACCGCCGCAGGTGGCCAAGCCCGAACGTATCGTGGCTGTACATGAGAATGCGGGCGTTCTCTAATCTATGTGTCACTAGCGGCCCCCAATTCAGCCTTATTTCGCCTCTGGCACGTCAAAACCCCTATCCCAAAGGGTCAATGAGGCCAAATCACATTCACAACAGCCACTGGGTACACCTGATGCGGACTTGCCGCCGATCAAACCATCAACTCGGACGCCACAGATCCGGGCCGCGCCAATACCAGATGATCATTGCCAAGATCAACCGTTGCAGCCCCAAATCCGTCCTCGTCCACTCGAAACGGATTGGTCCAACTGGAAGAATCCGATGCGCCGCTGGCTTTCAGCTCGGCGAAATCCAGCGGGCGGTCCAGATCCGGGAATGGTACGGCCGCAAGCAGAGATTTGGTATAAGGATGAACCGGCGCTTGCATTAAAATCTCACGCGGGGCGATTTCGACAATACGACCGCGACACATCACTGCTATTCGGTCCGCCATATAATCCACGACCGCCAGATTGTGCGATATGAAGAAGTAAGTCAGCCCTAGCTCCTTTTGAATGTCCTTCAAAAGGTTGAGGATCTGGGCCTGTACAGACACATCCAATGCCGAAACCGGCTCGTCACAAATGATCAGCTCCGGGCTCAACGCCAATGCCCTTGCAATCCCGATGCGCTGTCGTTGCCCACCCGAAAAACTATGCGGGTAACGTGACAGAAAGTGGCGATCGAGACCGATTGCATCCATCAATGCGCGCACAGTTTCCGCCCGTGATACTGCGGTTCCACGGTCATGGATTTCGAGCGGTTCGCTCAGAATGTTTTCAACCGTCATACGCGGCGACAAGGATGATACCGGATCTTGAAAGATCATCTGAATTTTGGGTCGAAAATTTTTCAGCGCATCGTCCGACAGTGCCAGAACATCAACTTCCCCTTCAGCGCCGTGGAACGTGACGGACCCGGCATCAGGCGTGACTGCGCGCATCAGCATCTTACTGATCGTGGACTTGCCTGAACCGCTTTCACCAACGAGCCCCAGACATTCGCCGCGCCGAATGTCAAAGCTGACACTGTCCACAACCCGTGTTGAAACTGCGTCATTGCCAGAGGAAAACATGCCCGTATTGCGCGTCACGTAGGATTTTGTCAGGTTGCGGGCCGTCACCAGAATATCTGAGCGCGGTGCTGCATCTGCCGCCTTTTTACCCATCAGAGTTTCGGCATGAACGGGAATTTCACGCAGCGACTTGAGCCTTTCACCCGGCCGCATATCAAAGTGCGGTACGGCCGCAAGCAACCCTTTCAGGTAGTCGTGAGAAGGATTGCGAAATATCGCCTCTACGGGTCCGGCCTCAAGAATCTTGCCGTGATAAATGACAACGACTTCGTCAGCGATATTGGCCACAACCCCCAGGTCGTGGGTGATCAACAACATGGACATGTTGAGCTTTTGCTGCAGATCGTGGAGCAACTCCAATATCTGGGCCTGAATTGTCACATCCAATGCTGTTGTCGGCTCATCCGCAACCAAAAGCGCAGGCCGGCAGATCAACGCCATCGCGATCATCGCCCTTTGACGCATCCCGCCGGACAGCTCAAAAGGATACATGTCAAACGCCTTGCCGGGGCTGGCGAACCCGACTAGCGATAGCATTTCTTCAGTCAGTGCGCGTTGCTCAGATTTTGACGGGTTTCCGTGAACCCGCAGCACTTCGGATATCTGATCACCGACCGTATGAAGCGGCGACAAAGACGTCATCGGCTCTTGGAATATTTTCCCTATCCGACTGCCACGTATCGCGCGAATTTCTGATCCATCGTTTGGCAAAGTCAGCAGGTCAACAGGGCCAGCATCGGTTTTTGCATCGTTAAAAAAGATACGGCCTGACGGCGTTGCTGTCCTGGGAAGTATACCCATCACAGCTTGGCTAATGACCGATTTCCCGGACCCACTTTCCCCAACCAAAGCCGTCACTTTTCCCGGCAATACACGCAGGCTGACATCGCGAACGGCATCAATGGATCCACCCAAAGACGAAAACGAGATCTTCAAGTTCTCGATCCGCAGCAGGTCGGGGTTTTCCGTCATCTGTACACTTTCAAAAGCACATTAATTCGCGACCGCGGCGTGCAGGCTGGGCGTGGCATTACTTGATCTTCGCACATGCATCGGCATCACGCAGCACATCTTCGCACTTCAGTGACCGTCGAAAATCGTCATAGTAAAGCGCCCAATTGTCCAGCGCGGCAGCTCTGTAGGGTCCGAATTTGAAGTACTGGTTTTCACCCAACCCGTAGTCGCTGTGGCCGATGTTTCCCTTTACCGAGACGATCCATTTTCCATTGGCAAAAATCTCGATATGGCCGTCTCCGTCAGGTCCGGGTTTGGACAGGATCGCAAAATCGATCCATCCTTCGTCGGGCGCGGGAAACGGGTTTCCGTGGTGCGTGACCGATATCTGATCGGTGCAGGCATTAAATTCGGCCGAGTCTTCAGAGGTCCAGCTATCGTCAGCAACGATCAGCGCCCGGACTTGGTTGGTGTCAGGGGTTGCCCTGACGGCGGTCTGCCCGTCTTCACATACCGCGGCTTGGCCAAAGGGGCCTTCTTTGAATTCCGGAAAATATGTAGTTTCCGTCGTTACAAACAGTTTTCCCTTCCGCAGTCTGATCCCCAGGAACGGGCTGAAATCACCAACCGCGTCTGGTCCGATTTCACGCTTCCATTGGGCAATAAGGTAGCGATGATCGGCCTGCGGAACCGGGTCATCGAACTTTACTGCAAATCCAAACCAGACGGCCTGATTATATGGGACCCGCAGATCTGGAATTTCCCACAGCTCTGCTCTTTCGCTACACTCACTGCCATCGGCCGGGCAAATCGGTTTCACACTCAGCTTTACGGCGCCTGATCCAGAATAGGTCACGGTATTTTGAAACTCCACCGTACCGGCGGATTGTTCAAAATTCTTCTTGTAGTACAGACCGCCTTCAGGGGCGAAATCTGCGCCGTCGAACCCGTCGATCAAAGTACGCCGCCAATCTTGGGCCGCAGCATCCGAACCGATGCATGCCAGTGCCAACAGAGCAACCGCCGTTATAATTTTGCTATTCATATCAGACTATTAGCCT
The DNA here is from genome assembly GCA_049646285.1 of Albidovulum sp. Lineage (GTDB taxonomy): Bacteria > Pseudomonadota > Alphaproteobacteria > Rhodobacterales > Rhodobacteraceae > Albidovulum. The sequence goes on from JBARVN010000130.1 coordinate 4,466, forward strand.
CAATTTTTTTGCTCCGACAGGTCGGTTTACCATTGTCCTACAAAGCGATTGTACATCCCCAGTTTCGGTGACCTTTGCAGATCGGGAAAAAATTGTCCAACACTCCCTGTTTTTGGACTGTTGTCGCTGACACAGATGGGTTTGCGCGCCTCTGCACGGGCATGGGAGATTGGTGGCCTGCGGTTGTCTGCTTGCGCCGGACGAACTAGATGTGACACGCCGCAGGGGCCGCAGGGCCCACGTGAAGATTATGGAGGCACAATGGCCAGAACGATCTCCAGGCTTGAAAAACTCTACTTCCGGCTGGAAGCACAACATGCTTGTTTCGCATGGGCATTCGAGCAGATCGCTCAGGTTCCGGGCGTCGTTTTTGAAATTGGCCTTGGCCACGGCAGGTCGTTTGATCATTTGCAGCGATACCTGCCCGGGCGCACGATCTATGCATTTGATCGCGCGGTGAACAGCTATCCCGACTGCACACCGGACATTGACCAACAGATATTGGGGGAGCTGTCCGACACGCTGCCTCAGGCCGCACAACGCTTTGCAGGCCAGGTCGCTTTGGCGCATTCCGATGTCGGGTCGTTTTCGGCCGAAAGCAACGCAAAGATGAGCGGTTTGGTGTCGTCCAATCTTGCGCCAGCGCTTGCCGATCGTGCGCTGATACTGTCAGACCTGCCGTTGACCATCCCCAATACCGTAGCTTTGCCATTGCCCGCAGGCGCCAGAGATGACCGCTATTATCTCTACCGGCATTCTCGGACCTGAATTTGTCTAATCGCGTGTGCCCTGGGCGTCTGCGGCCTTGATCTTCCGCTTCAGATGACTGGCCGCTTCGGCATAGCCGCCCGCCGCACCATCGACGAAATGCATATGATCGCGGGTCATGGGCGATGGAACGATGCACGTCATCAAAGCCTCGTCTTGCAAATGCACACCGTAGTGGCACACGCCAGCCGCCTCAGCGGCCTCCAATCGCTTTTCCAGTTTCGCAAGATGATTTGCATCCAGATCGAGCGTCATTTTCAGCGCGTCATCGAATTTCCTGAAGTCCGTATTCAGCGAAACATCGCGCGAATACGCGCGAAAATCGAATGCGCCGAGCTTCCAGTTGAACTTCCGAAAAACGGCAAACATCACGGCGATGCCCAGCATCTCAATCCTGCGCAGGAGCCTCGGTTTGGTTTGGGCTTTCGTCAAAGCTTCAGCATCAATCGAGTGAAGCGATATTCCAGGTTGCGGCCCCTCAGCGGGAACGGGGTGGCCTGACCGGTCCTTCTGGTCCACCAGCGTAATAATTTCAGAAATCAGCTCCCGGAACTCGGGGCTGTTACCGCCATCGCCCGGAACTGCAATCACCGAAACGATCTTGCCATGTCGCGACGAAATCGGGCTCCAGCGGCACGAAAGGCCTTTCAGATCAGGTTCGGCGTCCGCCGACGCCTTTGCAACCGCGTACATTCCTTTCTTCATGCTGTCTTCGGCCCAGCTTGCGCCGTCGCCCGCAAACATCGCGTATGACATTTCCGAACTAACCCGAAAGCGGGCCACCCGCACATCTACACCTGCCGCGCGGACGTCTATCACCGGCACCAAAGCCGCCCGCATGTCCAAGCCAAATTCACGTGCCACCCAGCTTTGCGCCTGCGACAGCGCCCGCTGTGCGGCATCAAAACCGGATGGCGGTATGGCAACAAAGGCGCCATCGCCACCAAAGACGAAGGGCAGATCATATCGATCAAGTGCATTGATAATGGCCGTAATGACGGACGCGCCCGCCATGTTGACCGACTTGTATCGCCCGGCAGCGATTGCGCCGGTTGAATCAACTATGTCTGCCAGGCCGAGAGCCCAGCCATCTGGCAGGGCCTGGTAAAGACTAAGGTCTGCAACGCCTTCGAAATGATCGAATTGCGGAAGGTTCGCCAGAAACTCAGTTTCGTCAGTTAGATCCATTCTGAAAAACTAGCACATTCTAATCTGAGAAGAACATCTAGCAAGCAACACAGATGATACTTATCTCGTAAACGTGTCCGGTTGCAGCATATCGGCACACGACTTGATTGAATATGGTAGGCTTAAAGCCCCCACGCATTTGAAAGGACGCCACATGAACGCGTCACGAGATGAAATTTCGCCAACACTTGTCGACGGTGTAGCAGCCTGGCTCAAAGAGTCAGCGTTAAAGGGGGCCGATCTTGAAAGCATTGCGACGGAAACATGCGAACGGCTGGCCGCCGTTGGTATTCCGCTGGTTCGGGTACACCTGACCTTTTCAATGCTGCATCCGCTTTACAACGCCCTTAGTTTTACGTGGCAGAGAAATGAAGAAGTGGTGGTCAGAGGGTATTCTTCCGGCAACGACAAGACCCCACCCGAAAACTACCTTGCCAGCCCATATTACCAGCTTGTCAGCAAAAATCTTAGCCATCTGCGCCGGCGCATTGATGCGAATGTGCCGTCGGAGTTTCCAGTGTTTGATGATCTAAAGCTGTTGGGTGCCACCGACTATTTGGCGTTTTCGCAAAGCTTCGGCGAGTCGGAAGGAAAGGGGATGCTTGGATCCTGGGCCACAGATGCCTCCAATGGGTTTAGCGAAGACATGATCCGGGCATTGCTGCGTATCCAAAGCAATCTGGCTGTAACGGCCCAGATGGCCGTACTGGGAAAGCTGGCCGACAACATGCTGACAACATATCTGGGTGGCAACGCAGGCAAACGCGTATTGTCCGGTCAGATCCGTCGCGGGGATGGTGAGACTATTCGCGCCGCTCTGGTCATGGTGGATATGCGCAATTCCACGACATTGGCAGAAACAGCCGGACGGCAGGTGTATATTGATACGCTGAACCAGTTCTTCGACGCAGTCGCAACGCCCTTCAATGAAAACGGTGGCGAAATTCTGAGCTTCGTAGGCGACGGGTTTTTAGCGGCATTTCCATGTGACCGACAAAAATCAGCTTCAGAAGTTGCTGCGCGGGCGGCAATGAATGCGGCGCGTCACGCAGTACTGCGGATGTCCGAGTTGAACCGGACACGCGTTAAATCCCGGCTTGCGCCGATAAACTATGGAATCGGCCTTCATGCCGGGAACGTCATGTTCGGGAATGTGGGGTTGAGAAGTCGCCTGACATTTTCAGCATTCGGCGCGGCGGTGAATGAAGCACAGCGGTTGGAAAACCTGACGAAAAAATTCGGCACGCCGATCGTCGCGAGCGAAGTCTTCCGAGACTACTGTGGTGGCGACTGGCAATTGCAAGGCAAGGAGCGGCTGCGCGGTGTCACTGAGCCGGTATCCGTGTTTCTTCCGGGACCGCAGATAATGGCCTGTGACGGCACGACGGATATGAACTTCAGCATTGATGAGAGCCTGTCGGAAGCTGAAGAAATCATGCTTCTGCACCGTGGGACGCATACCAAGAAAGGCGAGCGGCACTTCTTGGCTGCCCAATGAATGCGGTTTTCCAAATAGCCTGGCAAAAGAACGGGCGGCAACCGGCATAGACAGCCCATCCTTCGTCCGCTACGGTTTGGCGGAATGGGGATGAGGCTTATGCACGCGGTATCCAATTGGACGGCGAATGTTGCTGAAACTGACTGGCGAACGGCAACGATATGTCGTTGCTTTGCTGGTTTGATTGTCAGATCGGTGTCTTGATGCAGGTCAGGATCGTTGTCGGAGTATTACACCGCATTGCACACAAGGATCTGGCTTCTTGATTGATCGGCGTACAGTTCTTGGTATGGTTGCCGGTGCTCTTGTTCCCGGTACTTTGCGCGCTCAAACCACACAATCGTCTGATCCTGCATCAAAGCTGATAGCCGACAGCCTGCCCAACATGGACAATCCGCTACCTGCGGTTCCTCGTGTGATAAATCTGCAGGCGATGGGGCGGGTTGCTGGCCAACAGGGCGGCACGTTGCGAATGTTGATCGGTGGGCAAAAAGACATTCGCCTGATGACAATTTACGGCTATGCGCGGCTGGTCGGCTATGATCAAGATTTAACGCTACAGCCCGACATTTTGCAAAGTGTAGAAGAAATTGATGGCCGTATTTTCACCATGCACATTCGTCCGGGCCACCGTTGGTCAGACGGAAGCCCGCTAACATCCGAGGACTTTCGATATACGTGGGAAGACGTTTTCTGGAACAAGGAACTGAAGCCGGGAGATTTGCCCAACGAGCTTTTGGCGGGCGGTAAGGGACCGCTGTTTGAGGTGATAGATGAGCTGACCGTGCGCTATTCCTGGGATCGCCCCAACCCCAGGTTTCTGCCGCGTCTGGCAGCTGCGCAGCCTCTGGAAATCGTGATGCCGTCGGCCTACATGAAGCAGTTTCACAAAGACTATCAGGACAATATCCGTCTGTCGGCATTGATTGAACAGAACCGCGTCGACGAATGGACCGGTCTGCACATCAGGATGTCACGCAGCTACCGGCCCGAAAACCCCGAACTGCCGACGCTCGGCCCTTGGATGAACACGACAAAACCACCGGCCGAACAGTATGTGTTCAAACGCAACCCCTACTACCACCGGGTTGACGAAAATGGTGTTCAGCTGCCGTATATCGACACGTTTGTTCTGAATGTCAGTTCTGCAACGATCATATCTGCCAAGGCCGGTGCGGGTGAAACCGACCTGCAGATGCAAGGGCTGACTTTTGGCGATTACACCTATCTGAAGGCCGCAGAAAAACTACATCCGATCAAGGTTTCACTTTGGAAGCGCACGCAAGGATCAGTGATGGCGTTATTGCCGAACCTGAATTGCAATGACCCGGTCTGGCGCGCCCTGTTTCAGGATGTCCGGGTGCGACGCGCCCTGTCTCTTGGGGTCAATCGGCATGAGGTCAATCAAGTCTCATTCTTTGGTCTGGCACATGAAAGCGCAGACACTGTTTTGCCCGAAAGCCCGCTATTCCGACCCGAATACGCAAAGGCCTGGGCAGATCACGATCCTGAAACGGCCAATGCCCTTTTGGATGCCGCCGGGTTAGACAAGCGGGACGATGACGGGATCAGGTTGCTGCCCGACGGACGCCCGGCACAGATTATCGTTGAAACTGCCGGTGAAAGTACGCTGGAAACCGATGTGCTTGAACTTGTGACCGATCACTGGCGCGAACTGGGTCTGGCCCTGTTCATTCGCGCCACGCAGCGCGACATCTTTCGCAGCCGGGCCATGGCGGGCGACGTGATGATGTCGGTTTGGGGCGGTATAGACAACGGCGTTCCTACGGCGGACATGTCCCCTGCGGGGCTTGCGCCCACCGCAGATGATCAGTTGCAATGGCCGCTTTGGGGTACCTACTACAGCTCTCGTGGAACGCAGGGCCGGCCGTGTGACTTGCCCGAGCCAACGGAATTGCTTGCCGATTTTGAACGGTGGGGCAGTTCAGGCAGCCAAATGGAAAAGGAAGAAATCTGGCACCGTATGCTTAGCACGCATGCCGACCAGATCTTTTCAATCGGCATCGTGAACAGCACATTCCAGCCGGTCATGCACACAACGCGCTTGCAGAACGTTCCGGAAAGCGGGTTGTTCGGGTTTGATCCGACGTCCTACCTTGGTGTCTATCTTCCCGACACATTCTGGCTGAGCGAGGACGCCTGACGATGCTCAGATATATCCTCTGGCGGGTTCTGATGATGGTACCCACGCTGGTTTTGATTTCACTTTTGGTGTTCGCGATTATCGAGCTTCCTCCGGGTGACTATTTTGAAAGCTACATTGCTGAACTGAAGGCCATCGGCGAATCCGCCGATCTGGCCCAGATCGAGGCGCTGCGGGCGCGGTACGGTTTCGATCAGCCAGCGCCATTGCGGTATTTGTACTGGGCCGGTGGGATGCTGGTGGGTGATTTTGGCTATTCGTTCGAATACCAGCTGCCGGTCAGTGAAGTGGTTGGCGAACGTCTGTGGCTGACGGTTCTGGTGTCGGCCGTGACAATTGCGTTTACATGGCTGATCGCCTTTCCCGTCGGTATCTATTCTGCAACGCACCAGTATAGCTGGGGCGACTACGGGCTGACGTTCCTAGGATTGATGGGCCTTGCGATACCAAACTTCATGCTGGCGCTTATCTTGATGTATTTTGCCAATCTGTGGTTCGGCACCTCTATCGGGCACCTGATGGATGAGCAGTTTTTTGGCCAGCCCATGTCATGGGACAAAGCCAAGTCGATAATGGAACATCTGTGGATCCCGGTTCTGATCATCGGAACATCTGGCACCGCTGGAATGATCCGGCGGATCAGGGCGAACCTGCTTGACGAGTTACAAAAGCAATATGTGGTGACAGCACGGTCCAAGGGTCTCAGCCCGTTTCGCACTCTGGTCAAATATCCGCTGCGCATGTCGCTGAACTTCTTCATCTCTGACATCGGATCGATTCTTCCCGCGATCATTTCAGGCGCGGAAATCACCGCAATCGTTCTATCGCTTGAAACCACCGGTCCGATGTTGATCAAGGCCCTGCAAACGCAAGACATGTACCTTGCCGGATCGTTCCTGATGTTCCTGGCGTTCCTGACCGTCATCGGTGTTCTGGTGTCCGACATCGCTCTGGCCTTCTTGGATCCCCGGATCAGACTACAAGGCGGGAGCTCTAAGTGACAAACTGGCTTCCCGACTCTGGCGCGCCGCTGCCCCATTTTGTGTCCGACGAACCGTTCGATCCGCATGCGGTGTCCGTGATGACCGAGGGCCAGGAACGGGTCTACCAAGCGTCCCAGCTTCGGTTGATGTGGTGGAAGTTTCGCAAGCACCGGCTGGCATTGATTTCAGCCGTATTTCTGGCCGTGCTTTACAGCATGATCGTCATTGTGGAGTTCCTGTCGCCCTACAATCTGGCCAGCCGCAATGTTGATTTCATCCATGCGCCACCACAAAGCATCCATCTGTTTGATCAAGGTCGGTTTGTAGGGCCATTTGTCTATGGCCGTATCGCGACGCTGGATATGGAAAACCTGAAGCGGAACTACGCCGATAACCCGGATGACGTGCAGCCGCTGCGGTTCTTTTGCCACGGTGATCCCTACAAGTTCTGGGGGCTTATTGATGCGGATCTGCACTTGGTCTGCCCGGCTAAGGACGGGCAGGCCTTCTTGCTTGGAACCGACAGGCTGGGTCGTGACGTGCTGTCGCGCATCCTGTATGGCGCGCGGATTTCGCTGACGATAGGTCTTTTGGGCATTATCGTCAGCTTCACTCTGGGCATCGTGATCGGCGGGCTTGCAGGCTACCATGGCGGTGTTGTCGATATCGTCGTTCAGCGCATCATCGAAGTTTTGCAATCCATTCCCAGCATTCCCCTGTGGCTGGCCTTGGCCGCGATCATGCCGGTGACGTGGAGTCCGATTCTGATCTATCTGGGCATCACAGTTATTCTTGGCCTGCTTGACTGGACCGGGTTGGCACGTGCCGTCAGATCGAAGCTGTTTTCACTGCGCGAAGAAGATTATGTGCTGGCGGCCCAGTTGATGGGAGCAAGCAGCAGCCGGATCATTGGGCGGCATCTGGTTCCCGGGTTTATGTCACATCTGATCGCTACTGCTACGATATCTGTGCCGGGCATGATTTTGGGCGAAACCGCACTTAGCTTTCTGGGGCTTGGGTTGCGCCCACCCATCACCAGCTGGGGCATTTTGCTGACCGAGGCGCGCGACGTGAGTGTCATCGCATTTTACCCATGGCTGTTGCTGCCAATGATTCCGGTCTTTCTTGTGGTTCTGGCGTTCAACTTCATGGGCGATGGCCTGCGCGACGCGGCGGATCCCTACAGATAGCCAGTCTTGGCCCCCGACTAGCCTTGCTACCAGGGCTTCCATGCCAACAGCAAACCGCCATCCGCTTGCACGGCCTGTACGCAAAGCGCTTTGATATCGCGCAATGACGCGTCGTTTGGGGCCCTGCCTTCAACCAATGCACCGTCCGCCACAGCCACTGTTCCACCACGGCATATGACGGTGAACAAAAGCGGCCCCGTTGACCACCATGCAGGTGCATCAGGCATATCCTGGATCACCTGCGGCAGTGCGTTCAGGATGCGTTTTAACGCCGGATGACCGGCAGGGGCTGCGATAAAGGCATTGCTAAGCAGCAGACCGCCAAAACCGGTGTCGCGCGGCACCTCTTCGGCAATGACCGTCAGACCAACCAAAGCCAACCTGTCATGAAAGCTGACATCCGTGCGTGCGGGATACCAATCGCAGTCAAGATAGATGCCGCCGTCCCGGTGCAGAACCTCATATCGCGCCACATCTACAGCACCGGGATAATCGCCACGCTCAAGCATATTGGCAAAGGTTGAATTGTCATAAACCCCGATATTGTGCAGATCATCCTCGCGCCAAAGCTTGTAGGCGTAGCCATGGTTGCGCGCGTGGGACTGCCATGCCGAAGTTGTCACCGGGGGCAGTTTGGGGCCGATCCAGATCTGATGTATAACCTTTGGTACAATTTGACGGTCTGCCTCGGCGGTTTTGGCACGTTCAGCGCTGCTGATGCGGCCGTATTTCGCCAATAGTTCTGGCGGCGGCACCAGCGTGAATTGATAGCCGACACGGCCCAATACATCGTCCATACTCTTGGCCATTTTTAGGTAAACAGCATGCAATGGGCGCGGCATGCCAATGACCGTATTCGGGCCAAGGGCTGAAATGTCCGGATTTGCCTTCAACCCATCAAGAATTGCCCGTGCCTGATCAAAACTGCCCTGTTCCAACAGCTTACGCACATCCGCCAAGATTATCCGAAAATGCTGTTTTTGCGTCATAAGGCATGTGTCCGGCAAAAGTGTGAGAATTGGATCTTTCTGCTTGGCACCAACGTTAAGACCAGACCCGTGATAATGCCAGACCACCGCGCAAACTAGCGGCGGAGCACAGCCGAATTTGCCCCTGCAACGCTGCCGTTCAAAAACAAAAAACCGCTCGGATTTTATCAGCACTACACCGCCGCATCTCGCTCAACATACCGTATCAAAAATGATGCAGCGCCCACTATGGCCTTATGCCAACGGACATGTTCAAGTCTTCGCACTCCTTCTGTCAATGCGTGCGCCCAATGCCATTCCTGACCTTTCTACGCGCGAATGCCCGCTGGTTGCTTGCCGGTATGCTTCTGTCGTTCCTTTCCAGCTTTGGTCAGACGTTTTTTATCTCGATCTTTGCTGGTGAAATACGGGACACATTCGGTCTTAGCCATGGCGAGTGGGGGGCAATCTATACGTTCGGCACCGGGGCTTCGGCGGTGGCCATGGTGTTTGCCGGTGGGCTGACCGACCGGTTCCGGGTGCGCGGAATTGGCGTTGTGGTGCTCGCCGGGCTAGCAATGGCATGTGTTGCAATGGCGCTCAACCCGGTGGCGGCCCTTCTGCCGGTCGTGATCTTTGCGTTGCGCTTTTTCGGGCAAGGCATGGCAAGCCATATCTCACTGGTCGCAATGGCCCGGTGGTTTGTAGCGACCAGGGGCCGCGCCATGGCGATTGCAACGTTCGGATTTTCGTTGGGCGAGGCTTGTCTGCCGCTGGGTTTTGCTGCGCTGAAGCAATTGGTGGATTGGCATGTATTGTGGCTGGTTGCTGCGGCAATTGCGCTGTTGGCGATCCCAATACTTCATATGCTTTTAACTGAGGAACGCACTCCGCTTGCCGCCGCGGAAGAAAACTCCGTCCCCGGCATGGATGGCCGGCATTGGACCCGGGCCGAGGCTATCCGGCAGCCGGTCTTTTTGGCCACGATCCCTGCCCTTCTGGCCTTTCCTGCACTGGGAACCGCGTTTTGGTTCCATCAGGTCCATTTCGCAGCCGTCAAAGGCTGGGATCATCTGGCGCTTGTCGCTGTGTTTCCGTTGGGAACAGCGATGTTTATGGCCTCAACCGCCCTGTTTGGCTGGGCGATTGACCGGTTCGGTTCCGCGCGGCTCATGCCCATCTACCTGATTCCGCTGGTTGCAGGCTTTACGGTTTTGTCCTTTGCACCCTCGGTCCCATATGCCGGACTGGGTGTTGTGTTGATGGGTCTTGCCGGGGGCGGGCAGGCGACATTGCCGTCGTCAAGCTGGGCTGAATTCTTCGGTACCCGTCATCTTGGCTCTATCAAAGCCAGTGTTGCGGCAATTCTTGTGCTTGGCTCCGCGCTTGGGCCGGGGATATCTGGTTGGCTGATCGACCGGGGCATCGCCATGCCCACCCAGCTCCTTGGCTACGCAGCAATCGTTGCAGCAGCATCGCTTACGCTCGTCCTGCCGGTTGCGCGTGCGCGCGCCCGATTACCACACACGGCGAAGATAGACGTAGAACGCGCCTGACCCACCGTGTTTAAGATGCGCAGGCAAGATCTGCATCACAGCGCCGCCCAATGGCGCCTGTGACAACCAGTGCGGCACCTGATGGCGCAACACGCCAACCCTTTGCGGGATAGGGCCGTGATCTTCACCGCGCTTGCCTTTTCCGGTGATCACCAGCACCAACCGGCGCCCTTTGGACTGTGCGTTCAAAATAAAGCGGATCAGTTCTGGATGCGCCTCGGCCAATGTCATGCCGTGCAGGTCGATCTTTGCCTCGGGCCTCAGCTTTCCGCGCTGCAGTTCCTGATGGATGCGTTTGTCCATGCGAAGGGGCTGGGCAGCCAGACGGTCTTCCAACGGTGGCACAAGATCATGGGTCATGGTCTTGGATCGCACCGCAGAGCCAAATTTTAACTCCGGCGTGAGCTGGATGGGAGTAACCGGTTTTGGCTTGGGCGTGCGAGCCGCAAGCGGCATCGAGGCCGAACCCGGCCGAAAGGGTCGCGCCGAGGCCGCAACCCGCCCCCATAGCTCCTGCTCTTCGGCAGTAAGGCCACGCCGACGCCGGGTCACCTGCATGCCTCATCGAGACGTGGTGTAAACGGCACTATTATGCCTGAATCGTTCATTTTTCCGGCCATTTTACCGGCCTCTGGCCCCGTCCCGCAAAACACATCCACACGACCTGGCCCGGTTATGGCGCTTCCGATATCCTGCGCGATCATCAACTGGCCCCCTGACGGGCCTTTGACCCAGACGGGCGATCCAAGAGGGATTGATGTCGGATCAACTGCCACGCTGCATCCTGCGGTCACAGAGCGGCCCATCGCGCCCAAGGGACCAGACGTGGCGGGTAGATCGAGAGTGCGAAAAAATACGAAGGAAGGGTTGTGGCGCAGCAGAGTTTCCACGCCATCCGGATGCGCGGCACACCAGTTACGAATTGCCTGTGCCGAGATCTGCTTTGCATCAACCGCGCCGCGCTGGACCAGTTCCACTCCGATTGAGCGATATTCATGTCCGTTCTTGCCCGCATAGCCAAAGCGCAGAACTTTGCCATCGGGCAACCGAACGCGAACCGAGCCCTGAACTTGCGCAAAAAACACTTCAACCGGACTGCGGAGCCAAACAAGCTCTTCGCCCATCAGAGCGCCGCTTTCTTCAATCTCGGAACGGCTTAACCACGGGCGATCTGATGGCAGGTTTGCGGGCAAGGAATAAAGCGGATAGCGAAACTGGCCACAGCATTTCTCCGCGCCATCCAACTCAGGCTCATAATAGCCCGTGATCAGCGCAGGGATTTTACAGCTGGCCTGAAATTTCGTTTCAAAAAACCGCTTCGCCCCTAAGCCCTCTGGTCTTGGCCAGTCCGGTCCAAGCAGATCAACCGTTGATGCATACGCCGCCAGCGCGACGTCAAACAGCGCGTCAGCCCAACCGTCAGGCCGGTCGCACGCAGGCAAAGACACAGGCATCACTCACCCGTGGCGACAAGCTGCCAGTTGGGGTCATTAGCCCCCATTTTGCGGGCAAAGGTCCAAGAATCACGCTGTCGGCGCACCTCTTTAGGATCGCCTTCTACCACCTCCCCGGCGGAATTACGGGCGACAGAGATCAGCTCGCTTGAAAAGCGAACCGTCACTTCACCTTCACGCGAAGACTTGTCGAACTCCGCTTCTTGCAAGGTCACTTCGCGGATCCCAAGGAATTCCGCTTTGACCGTCAGGCCGCGCTCTGTCCGCGCATCGACAACCTCCGCAAGCGATTCATAAACTTCCGCAGACATAAACGGCAGAACCTTTTCCAACTCACCTTGCTCAAACGCCATCAAGATCATCTCATAGGCACCGCGCGCGCCGCCCAGAAATTCACTAACCGAAAAGCTAGGCTCGGCCTGCTTCATCGCGGCCAAAGCCAATGCGGTGTCGGACCCTTCGGGCACATGATCGGTAATGTCCTGATCCGGTCCCCCTTCGATCACTTCGAATTTGTTTTTGCGGGCGGACGAATTGGGCGCAGGGACAGCGGGCTTTTCGAACCCCTCCCGTGTGCCCAAAACATTCTTGAGTCGCAAAATAAGGAAAATCGCGATTCCGGCAAGAACCAGTAGCTGAATGACCGAGTTGTTCATCTTGTCGTGGCCTCCGGCGCCGCGACAGATCTGCGGCAGGGTTGGTAACTTCTATGTTCACCACTTATGTAAGTTACAGGTGGGGTCAAGTCCACCGCACGACATGAAAGGAAATTGCATGTGGTTGTTGATTGCGTTCATCGCGGTTCCGATGATCGAAATCGGCCTGTTCATTCAGGTTGGCGGAGCAATTGGGCTTTGGCCAACGCTCGGCATTGTGCTGGCCACGGCGGTCGCGGGCAGCTGGCTTGTCCGTATGCAGGGCGCGCTGGCCATTGCACAGCTGCGTGGGTCGCTGGCCGAGCTGCGTGACCCCACAGAACCGATTGCCCACGGGGCGCTAATCCTGCTGGCTGGCGCGCTATTGCTGACGCCGGGGTTTTTTACGGATTCAGTCGGTCTGCTGCTTTTGGTTCCGCCGATTCGGGCGGCTGTGTTGCGTTGGCTTTCCTCCAGGTTCAAAGTTGAGCGGTTTACGGTAGGTGGCGCTCCGCCACGGCCCGACCCACGCAACGCAGACACGATCGACGGCGAGTATCAGGAAATTCAGCAAGACCAAGACAGTCTGCCGCGCCGACCGTCAGGATGGACAGAGCATTGAGGCCGGATTGCCAAGGTGATACACCGCCCAGCAAATTATGTTCCCTAAGGAGATTTCGACATGGCTGACAAAGACAATGGGGCTGCGCCTGCTGAAGCACCACAAGTAAAAATGCATGTGTTGGGGCAGTTCATCCGCGACATGTCTTTTGAAAATATTGTGGCGCAGAAAGGCATCTCCAACGCCGATGTGCAGCCGGAAATTCAGGTTCAGGTCAGCCTGGATGCGCGCAAGCGTTCGGTGGAACACCAATATGACGTGATCAGCAAATTCAAAGTGACGTCGGTGAACAAAGGTGATCAGTCACCGCTTTTTCTGATGGAGCTTGATTACGGTGCGATCTTTCATGTGGAAGGCGTACCCGAAGAACAAATGCACCCATTCTTGCTTATCGAATGCCCGCGCATGGTGTTTCCGTTCGTTCGGCGCATTATTTCGGACGTCACCCGTGATGGTGGCTTCCCGGCGCTGAATATCGACACGGTCGATTTCGTTCAGCTTTACCGGCAAGAACTTGCCCGCCGCGCGGCAGAGCAAAAGCAGGCCGTTCCCGCATCGTGACAGCGCCTCTTGCCTCGACGCTCGCGCAGGCCGGGACAATCCCGGCCTGGCACGATGGCCAGTTTCAACCCGTCGATAAACTCGACGCGCATCTTCGCGGCCTTAAACATATGGCAGTTTCGGTATTTGTAATGGCCGGTGACCGTGTGCTTATTCAGCGGCGTGCGCTTAACAAATACCACACGCCCGGGCTTTGGGCGAATACCTGCTGCACACATCCGCAATGGAATGAACTGGCCGTGGACTGCGCTACGCGGCGGTTAGATGAAGAATTGGGGATCACGGGCCTGACCCTGCGCTTTGCAGACCAGGTCGAATACCGAGCCGATGTCGGCGGCGGTATGACCGAGCATGAGGTGGTTGATATCTTCACAGCGCAAACCGACGCGACCATTCCGTTGGAACCGAATCCGGATGAGGTGATGGACACTCGCTGGGTCAGCTTGCCCGATCTCTTGGCCGAAGTGTCGTCAGACCCACAGCTTTTTACACCATGGCTGCGCATCTATCTGGCCGAACACCGGGCGCGGATTTTCGGCATCTGACCGACGTCTTGATGACGTTCTTCAATTGCACGGACAGACTGCTCAGGAAATATCCAGCTCTTCCAGCAGCACCGCCCATGCCGCTCCGTGCATATCCCGGTCCGCTCGCGTCCCTTGAACAGCCGGTCGCGGAAGCGAGAATTTTATGACATTCAGATCTGCAATGTCGAAGCGCTTTAGCATCTGCGGGTCGATACTAAACAGATCTGCCACAAGCGGCGTTTTCAGACCCTCGCATACACGTTGAAAATCGTCTCTATTCTTGCAAAAAACATCAATTGTCAGCCAGAATGGCCCTGCGTTTTTTGAGCGGATCTTTTCCGCAATCTTGCGTAGCTCAACCATGACCCACCTCATCGGTGGTCATGCGAAAGACAGACATGGGATCGGCCAAGGGCAATACGTGATGCAGGCAAAATTCATAAAGAGCGCCGCGGTTCATTTCTGCAGGTGAAAACGGAAAGGCAAAGGTTGGCATTGGCTCATCTTCGCTTAGCGCGTGGTGTAGAAGGTAGGGGTTCAAGATCTTGCCAATCTCGGCCACCTCGACCTCTGAAGGGCCGGTAGAAATCGCCAAAACACCCACCTCGACAGGTAAGGTATTGTCGGTTTCCAGCGCGCCAAGTGTTGCGTCAATACCGATCAGCCGCAGCTCGATCTGATAGTCGGCACCGCTTAGACCCAGGCGGGCCTGCACGTCTTCATGCGCACGGGCGGCCACCGATGCTGCCCAGTCGCGTGCGTTGGCTACATAGTGACGGTCACGCAGCAACGCCAGACTGACAGTCTGATACCCCGCGACCCGCGCGCCTTCGAGTTTGACGGTATAGGGCTGCGGGCGCCAGACCGATCCTTCCACCCGGACGCGCCGTGCGTCAATCGCCGCGTAGCGTGCTGACGTGACGTCCAGCGTGCCGCCGGGTTCGTGCAACAAATAGGGGTCGGAGTTTTCATAAAGCATATGGGCGGACACCGTGTAGGGGGTCGCACGCGCATTTGTCGCCATCGGCTCCATGGTAAAGCCCGTCGCGTCAAATTCGATCATGATGGTGCCAGAGGCTGGATTGGTCGTGGCGATCGCCCCGCATTCGCCAATCTTGGCGCCATGCCACGCGGCGCCTGCATGACAGCCACGCATCAAGGGCAGGGCGGCAATGATCGCTGTGTCCGTGGCCCGGCCCGCAATAACGATATCGGCCCCGGTGTTCAGCGCGGCGGCAATCTGTTCGGCCCCAGCAAGCGCGACGATGTTGGTGCATGATCCGATCACATCGCCAGATACCTCCGGTGCGGCTGGTAGCGGTGCGATCAGCCCTGCGTCATACGCGCCGGCTATTTCTTGTGGTTTTTGGCCGGAATAGAGCCTTGTAATAGTCAGTCTCTGCCCAAGTTCTTCCGCGATTTCCAGCGTGATATCATAAAGCCAATCAACGCAGGCATCCGCACCGCATGTGCCGGCAGTGCCGATGACCAATGGCACCGAAGCTTCTGCCCGCGCCATCATCAGCTCTCGCCATTCGGCCTTTGTGGTTGCACGGCTGTATTTTGAGACGCCGCGCCCAAGATAAGCCGGACCGCTGTCGGTCGATCCGCCATCAACGGCGATGATATCGGGCTTGGCGGCAACACCCCGCGCCAGCGCTGCCCGCTCATAGCCAAGACCGAGCGCGCCCGTTGGGATAAGAACGCGGACGGGTTCCATCAATCCTCCACGCCGTCCACATCCCTTAGCACAGGCTTTTTCAACATGCCCCGCAGGAATATTGGCGCGACGAACCCAATAACCGCTGCAATCCAAAGCCCGATAGAGATCGGAGATGAGAAGAGATAACTCCATTCGCCACCCGACAGAGTCATCGCATGGCGCAGGTTGTTTTCCATCTGATAGCCCAGAAGGATCCCAAGGATAACCGGGACCGTCGGAATATCCATTTTGCGAAAGGCATAGCCCATCACCCCAAAGAGGATCATCAAAAGCAGGTCAAAATAGCTGCCGGACAGCGAGTAAATCCCAACGAACGAAATCATCGTGACGCCCGGCAACAAAACCGCTGGCGGGACCATCAGGATCCGGACAAAGACCTTGACCATGGGCACGTTCATCAACAACAGCACGAAGTTTGCAATCAGCAGCGATGCGATCAGCCCCCACACCACGTCCGGTCGATCCGTAAACAACGTGGGTCCCGGTGTGATGTTCAGCGTCATCAACACTGCAAGCAGCACTGCCGTTGTCCCGGATCCGGGCACACCCAGCGTCAGCATCGGCACCAGCGCGCCGCCGGCAGCCGCATTGTTACCGGCCTCGGGTGCGGCCACACCCTTTGCAACCCCCGTTCCAAAACCGCCCTTTTCGCCAGCGATGCCTTTTTCCATCATATAGGTCATGAACGACCCAAGCGAAGCGCCGGCGCCCGGCAAAACTCCGGCGATGAACCCCACAACCGATGATCTGAGCATCGTCCAGCGGGTTGACCACAGCTCGGCCCAGGGAATTGTCACTTTGCCCAGTTTGACACCAACTGCACTGTCTTTGCCGTGGGTCTCGATAAAGACAAACACTTCGGACACCGCGAAAAGGCCTACAATCGCCACAAGAAAATCGATGCCGTCGCTCAGGTGCAGATTGCCGCCGGTAAACCGCGCAAAACCTGAATTGTTATCCAACCCAATCAACGCAATCCCGAGGCCAATGAAGGACGCTAGCGCCGCCTTGGCCTGATTGTTCGATGCCATGCCACCAAGTGTGGCGAATGCCAGAGTATAAAGCGCGAAATATTCCGCCGGTCCGAATTTATAGGCGATCCGCGCCAGATAGGGTGCGACCAGCGCCAGGGCGATCGTGGCAAACAAGGCGCCAACAAAAGATGCCACGCCCGAAATCACCAGCGCATCACCCGCGCGCCCCTGACGAGCCATCGGATAGCCGTCGAGTGTGGTCATCATTGCCGGTTCATCGCCGGGTATATTCAGCAAGATGGAGCTGATCCGGCCCCCATACATTGCGCCGTAGTAAACCGAGGTCAGCAACACCAGCGCAGCCGTCGCATCCAGACCCAATGAGAAGGTAATCGGGATTAAGATCGCAACCCCATTGGATGGCCCCAAACCCGGCAGCGCGCCGATGATGGTGCCTAAAAAACAGCCTATTACAGCCAAAAACAGCGTAAACGGTGTCAATGCGATCGAAAATCCGAGCGCAAGATTGGTGAAAATATCCATGATAGCTCCGGGATCAGCCCATTAACGCGCGAGGAAAGGCAAAAAGCCCAAGTCCCAGCATGTATTTAAACACCACGAAGAGACCTACAGACAGACCAATCCCAACCAGCACCGCGTATTTGGGTCGGGGTGAAATCTGGTAGCTTAAAACCCCGGCGGCGATTGCAGTTGGCACAATGAACCCCATCGGTTTTAGCGCGTAGGCGTAGGCGACAAGAACGGCGGTCGCGCTGCCAAGCGCCACGAGGACCGACAGATCTGGCCAGTTCGGCTCAGTGTCGGGGCGCAGAACCAGCACTGCCGCACTTAAGATGGCGCCAACACCGACAATGATTGGAAAGGCTTTTGGCCCCAATTTATCAAACAGGCTGCCGGGGGGTAAGTTATAGGCGCTCGCAATAAATGCGAGCGCCCCAAGGATAACGACCACCCCGAAGATGCGGTCGGTTCTGATCACTGGATCACACCGATTTCACGGCTAAGCTCGGCTGTCTGAACGATCACACCATCGATCCATGACTGGAAATCGCCACCAACCTTGGTGAAAGGTGCAAGACCGTTGTCGACCATCGCCTGTTTCCATTCCGCACTGTCAGCCACAGCCTGCAAACGGTCTGCCCATTTTTGGAAATCAGCGTCGGAAATGGCGCCGGGCACGTAAAGTCCACGCCAGTTCACGGCAACAACGTCAAACCCCTGCTCGCGGGCCGTGGGAATGTCTTCAAAGCCAGGAACACGCTCTTCGGTCAGAACCGCAAGCACGCGAACTTCACCGGATTGTACGAAGCCCACGATCTCGGACATGTCGCCGGTCATCGCTTGGGTAAATCCGCCAACCGTTTGTGTGATCGCGTCTGCGCCGCCGTCAACACCGATGTACTTAACGGCTGTGATGTTATCGAAGCCAGCCGCTTTGAGAACCTGAAGAGGCTTCATGTGGTCAAAGCCGCCAGCCGCGGAACCGCCTGCGAAAGCCACAGATCCGGGATCAGCCTTGATGGCCTCAACCATGTCGCCCAGCGTCTGGAACGGGCTGTCTTTGGCAACAACAATCACACCCGGATCGGCACCGATTGCGCCAACGAACCGAACCTGATCGGCAGACGCTTCGCCATACGCCTTTTGCGCCAAGCGGGTTGTGGTGGCAGAAGATGCCGCAATGATCAGGTCTGCATCTTCGTTGCGCTCGGCCACAACGGTCGAAAAGGCAAGCCCGCCGCCGGCACCCGCCATGTTCGTCACCTGAACCGGTGCATCCACCTGACCAATGTCAAACAAGATTTTACCGATCTGACGGCAGGTAAAGTCCCAGCCGCCGCCGGGGTTTGCCGGTGCGATGCATTCAGCGGACCAAGCCGTCGACGTCGCCATAAGGCCGATTGCAGCGCTGGTGCCCAGCGCCTTGAGAAGCGTGAATTTCATAGTGTCCTCCCAGACAGTTTTTTCTTGCAGGGCGGGCACGCCGAATGAGCCGCCGAACCATGCCCCTTGCAAGACCCACGATTCGCTCTAAACCTGACAGGAACCTGTCATCGGGGAAAAGGGGCGCATCGGGTGCGGTTTTTGATGATCGAAGACAATGCGGATCTGGCGCAATCGGTGGCCGAACGGCTGCGGCTTGACGGGCATGCCGTCGATCCGGCTGCATCGCTGGCCGATGCGCGCGACTGTTTGGCCGCCGCTGCCTATGATCTGATCTTGCTGGACATTTCGCTGCCCGATGGTGACGGGCGCGATTTTTTGTCTGCGACACGAAGGACCGGTCTGGATACACCAATCATCGTCATGACGGCGCGGGCCGAGGTTTCCGACCGGGTTGATGTTCTGGATCTTGGCGCAGATGACTATGTCACCAAACCCTTCGATTTTGCCGAACTTGAAGCGCGGTGCCGCGCGGTTCTGCGCCGTCGGGGAACCGCACTTCAGACGGTGCAGCACTTTGCAGGGCTGACGTTCAACCCGCTCAACGCTTCGCTTTCTGTCGGAGGAGAGATGCGCGAACTGCGCAACCGAGAACTGCGGCTGCTGGAAATCCTGCTCGCGGCCCCAGAGCGGATATTTTCGAAAGGTCAGATTTGCGACCGGCTGTTTTCATATGCTGAAAGCGTCACAGACAATGCAATCGAGGTCTATGTGGGCCGGTTGCGGCGGAAACTTGAAGGTTCCGGTGCACGGATTGAGACGGTTCGCGGTATCGGCTATCGGCTGACGTCAGGATGAGACGCGCGCCACTCTCGCTGCGTCTACGGCTGGTGTTGCAGTTGTTGGGCATCGCGGCGGTGCTTGCAATTGTTCTATATTTCACAGTTCGGACGGTGGCCGATCAGGCCGCCGAGGCCACGCAAGACGGGGTTTTGGGGGCCGCAACTTTGGCCATCGCAGAAAGCTTGCAAGGCGGTGAAGACGGCGTCAGCGTCGATCTGCCCTATGAGGCGTTTTCAATCCTCGGTTCCATTTCTGCGGACCGCGTTTTTTACCGGATCAACGCAGGCGGCACCACGCTTACTGGCTATGATGACTTGCCTTTGCCCGATGCCAAGGGGGCTGCGGTAACGCCGATATTTTATACAAGACCCTACCGGGACACCGAAGTTCGCATTTCGGCCGTGTCGCGCATGGTGTTGGTGGCGCGCAAACCCGTACCCGTTCTGGTGATGGTTGCCCAGACCCGCCAAGGCCAAGAAGCAATCGCGCAAAGCGTGGCCCAGCGCGCAGCAGCAATTGGGCTGGGCTCGTTCGTCTTTGCTGCGGCATTGTCCCTTCTTACCGCGGGCAGCGTTCTGCGCCCCATCAACCGATTGGCCGATGCCGTCGGTCGGCGTGGCCCACAAGATCTGCGCGCTGTCGATCACCCGACCCCGGAAGAACTGAAGCCCCTGATAACTGCTTTGAATGGTTTCATCGCGCGGCTGCGTGGCGCACTTACGCGGACCGAAACGTTTATCGCCGAAGCTGCCCACCACATCCGCACACCTCTGGCAACGGTTCGGGCGCGAGCGGAAATTGCGATGCGTCAAAGCACGTCGGAAGACACCCGCGAAACCTTGCGCGCCGTGATCCGCGCGGTTGAGGAAAGCAGCCGGTCGGCGGGGCAGCTTCTGGATCATGCGACGGTGGTCTACCGATCCGACCGGATGGCCGATGATGCTGTTGACCTGGCACGACTGGTTGTCGGCCAAGCCGACGCGTTCAGCCCGACCGCTGATCTCAAGGATGTGGACTTAAATGTCGTGGGTGCGGATATAGCGGTTATGGTGCAGGGAGACCGGCCGCTGATTGAAGCGGCCCTGCGTAATCTTATCGACAACGCAATCAAGTACTCTGCCCCCGAAACCACGATTGATCTGTCGTTGAGCGCCGGGCGCGACGCAATGATTGAGGTCACCGACCGGGGGCGAGGCCTGTCGGGACAAGTCCAGTCCCGCCTGTCCAAACGGTTTATCCGCGGTGAAAACGCAGGCGATGTGGTAGGGTCTGGTCTGGGCCTGACAATCGTCGAAGAAGTGGCCGCCGCCCATGGGGGCCGGTTTGAAATTTCCGAACGCGAAGGGGGCGGCACATGCGCACGGTTATATTTGCCCTTGGGCTGATTTTGTGCGGGCTGTGCGCCCGGGCGTTCACGATTGAGGAAGAAACGACGTTTCCCGGTGCTGAAGCGCAGACCCGGCTGTTGTCGATCCTTTCCACCACCGACACTGCCGTTCTGGCCCCGGTTATTTCAGCGTTTCAAACCCGCAATCCAGATGTGGAAATCCGCTATACGGTCGCCAGCAGTCAGGAAGTCTTTGCAGCCATAGAGGGTGAAAGATTGCCGTTTGATCTGGTGATCTCATCCGCCATGGATCTGCAGATGAAGCTGGCCAATGACGGATTTGCCAGTACCTATCAATCTACTGAAACGGCACGCCTGCCCAGCTGGGCGCATTGGCGAGACCGGCTTTTTGCTTTCGCTCAAGAGAACGTCGTTCTGATCGTGTCGCGGCGCGGGCTTGGCGGGCGTCCCTTGCCACAGACCCGGCGTGATCTGATTGAGTTGCTTCGGGGCAACCCAGATCTGTTTCGTGGCCGCATTGGTACCTATGATCCGCGCCAATCCGGGGCGGGGTACCTGTTTGCCACCCAGGATGCGCGCCAGTCTGACAGCTTCTGGCGATTGGCCGAAGTTATGGGCGGCCTGGAACCCCGGCTTTACACATCGTCAAATGATATGATTTCAGACCTGCAACATGGCAGGCTGGTTCTGGCATATAATGTACTTGGCAGCTATGCAGGCCCCCGCCTTGCGGATGACTCTGACGCTGTTGTCATCGAGCTGGAAGACCACACGCTAACCCTTTTGCGTACGGGGCTTGTACCCGGAAATGCTGTGAGCCCGGCATTGGGTGGCGCCTTTCTGGATTTTCTTATGGGATCAGAAGGTAGTCGCCTGGTCCGGGATGAGGCGGGGCTACCTCCGATTGACGAAGTGGCGCTGTCGCGGGGGCCGCACCTTCGGCCTATGCGCCTTGATCCGGGTTTGTTGGTTTTTCTTGATGCGATAAAGCGACAGGCCTTTCTTGAGGAGTGGTCTGCCGCCCTGAGCAGGAACTGACTTCACAATCTTCGTGATATCGGCTGAAAAGCGCGTGAAGCTCTGCTCTTGCGCTGGATATCGCCGCCGTTTGCTGCAAGGTAGTAAGAAGGAGTTTTTTCCAGTGTGCGAAAGGTACGATTTGCGAATTCTGCGCAACACAGGCTGGCAAATGGTGCGCGGCGTTCTTTGTGGGGCCGTGCTGTTTGCTGCCACGGGTCCCGCATGCGCGCTTGACAGTTTGTCATTCGTGGCCGGTGGTGATGGTACCGAGATTGACAAGGCTCTGCGTGCATCATCATTGCTAGTGCAGGCTCAAGACGAAAAACAAGATGATGCGCAAAGTCTGTTTGCTGCAGCGCGGGCCGATTACGGGCGCTTGCTGGGTACACTTTATTCCCAAGGTTATTATTCCGGCGTCATTCGGATTGCGATTGATGGGCGCGAAGCCGCGTCTATTGCGCCCCTTGATGCCCCTTCGGTGATTAAAAACATAGCCGTATCCGTCGACCCCGGGCCGCTGTTCCGCTTCGGCAAGGCGCGGATGAAACCCTATGCAAAGGGCACGAAACTCCCCCGTACTTATCGGGATACGGAACCCGCCTATTCCACCGCAATCATCGATGCCGCCTCGGCTGGGGTCGAAGGCTGGCGTAACATTGGCCATGCCAAGGCCCGCCTTGCCGGGCAGACAATCACCGCGGATCATCGGGCGCGCACGGTTGATGCACAAATATTGCTTGAACCCGGCCCCCGCGTGCGCTTTGGCCGGATGTCCGTTTCCGGGCACGAACGCATGGTTCCTGAGCGTATCGCCAAGATCGCCGGTTTTCCGACCGGTGAAGTGTTTGATCCCGCTGAGCTGGACAGGGTGGCAACCCGCCTCAGGCGAACCGGGGTTTTCCGCTCTGTCGCGTTGAATGAGGCAGACGCGCTTGGCCCCAATGATACGCTGGATGTGGAGCTGGTTTTGGCCGAAGAGGCGTTGCGCCGGTTTGGCGTTGGTGCTGAGATATCATCCACGGAAGGGTTGAACCTGTCGGGCTACTGGCTTCATCGGAACCTCTTTGGCGGTGCTGAACGCTTGCGGGTCGATGCGGCGATTGAACGCATCGGCGGGCAGTCTGGCGTCTTGGGTTATGAACTTGGGGCCAGAATTGAACGTCCGGGTACGCCTGTCACCGACGCCACTGCTTTTCTTGAAGCACGGGCCGCGCGGACCGAGATTGTGGACCTGGCGGTTGACACAGTTGAGTTGAGTTTCGGTCTGACCCGTTACTTTGGTGATCGTCTTTTTGCAGAGGCCGGAATTTCCTATGTCTCAGCTAAGGCGACGGATATCAGCGGTACTTATAAGTTCGACCTGATCGCCCTGCCGGTCTCACTGACATGGGACGGTCGTGACAACAAATTGGATGCCCGTAAGGGCTATTATCTGAAGGCAGATATCACCCCATTCTACGGCCTTGGCACGACAGGTTCAGGCGGTCAGTTCAAGACCGACGCACGCGCCTATCGCAGCTTTGGCGCGGATGACAGGTTTACTTTTGCAGGCCGGCTTCAGCTTGGCACCACGGTCGGATCGGCTTTGGCCCAAACACCGCCGGATTTCCTGTTTTACTCCGGCGGCGGCGGGACGGTGCGTGGGCAGCCGTTTCAATCGCTTGGTGTTTCTTTGGCGCGTGGCGGCGGCGTAACGGTGCAGTCTGGTGGCCTTAGCTTTGCCGGTCTGTCGGGGGAATTTCGGACCATCTTCACCGAGACATTGGGCGGCGTGGCGTTTTATGACGCGGGCTATGTCAGCGACGGCGAAGCATTCGGAGGCAATGGTGCGTGGCACGCCGGAGCGGGTTTAGGGCTGCGCTACAATACCGGAATTGGCCCAATCCGCTTTGACGTTGGCCTGCCGGTTTCTGGCACAACAGGCGACGGGCCGCAGATCTATGTCGGAATAGGGCAAAGCTTTTGATGTGGCGCATAATCCTTTCCCTTTGGCTTTGCCTCGTGCCCATTGCATCCCTTGGGCAAGAGACCGAAGCCGCCAATCGGGACCGCGATTTTCTGACTAGCTTTCTGGAAGATAACCTTTCCGGGCTTGGCCGTACGATCCAGATCATCGGCTTTAAGGGCGCTCTTTCGTCCCGCGCCACGTTTGATGAGATGACGATTGCTGATGGCGACGGCATTTGGCTGACAATTCGCAATGGCTCAATCGGCTGGAACCGCTCTGCGCTTTTCTCGGGCCGGGTTGAGATCAGCGAAATGACCGCCGCCGAGATTATTTTGCCGCGCAAGCCCGTCTCTGACCGACCGACAACCCAAGCGTCGGGGTTTTCATTGCCGGAGCTCCCGGTCGGGATCTCGATAGGCATATTACGCGCCGATAAGGTTGTGCTGGGCGAAGCACTGTTTGGGGCGGGCGCAGAGGTTCAGTTGAACGGCACCATGCAGCTTGAA
The DNA here is from genome assembly GCA_049646285.1 of Albidovulum sp. GTDB lineage: Bacteria > Pseudomonadota > Alphaproteobacteria > Rhodobacterales > Rhodobacteraceae > Albidovulum. The sequence continues at coordinate 28,847 of JBARVN010000130.1, forward strand.
GGAGGCGAAGGGTCAACGGAGTTATCGGTCACGCGCATTGATGGGCGGGCTGGTGAGGTTTCGTTTAGCGGGCAATACACGAATGCCAGCCGCAAGGCCGTGCTTGATCTTCTGGTCAGCGAAGGCAAAGACGGCATCGCGGCGAATATGCTTGATCTGCCCGGCAGGCCTTCGATTGAACTTGCGATTCACGGGTCGGGCATCATCGACAATTTCGTGACCGATATTTCGCTAAGCACGGATGGTGCGCCAAGGCTTGCAGGGCAGGTGACGCTGCTCGCAAAAGAAAACGAAACCGGCAGTGTTGAGCGTAGCTTTGCAGCAGCGCTCACGGGCGATTTAGCACCCCTGTTGCTGCCGGAATATCAAAGCTTTTTGGGCCCGAAGGTGTCACTGGAAGCCGAAGGCCAACGCACCCCTGCCGGGCAGCTTGATCTGACCCGGATGGTGATCGGCACGAAAGGGTTCGATCTGACAGGAAGGCTGAGTGTTGCACCCGGAGGCTTGCCGTTGGGCGCCGCGCTGACGATCCGGATGGGGTATGGCGATGGCAGTGAAGTTTTGTTGCCCATTCCCGGCGAAAAAACCTTTGTCCGCTCGGGTGATTTGCGCCTGCGCTATGATGCGGCGCGTGGCGATAGCTGGGCCATTGACGGTGATCTGGCCGGGGTCAGACGCGGCATCATGGCGATTGGCGATATCTCCCTTAATGGCTCCGGTCGGATTGCCCGTAAGGGTCAGAATGGCGTTGACGCAAACCGGGTCGGTGGCCACCTGCGCTTTGCCGCAACCGGGCTGGATCCTGCCGACCCGGCCTTGGCCTCGGCGCTTGGCCCGGATCTGCGGGGACGATTGGTGTTTCATTGGCAAGAGGGTGCGCCCCTGTCCTTGCCGGTCTTTGATGTCACCGGTCAGGGGTATGGGGCAAAGGGCGGCGGAAGCCTTTCCAGCCTTGAAGACGGGCTGGAGTTGAAGGGCCGCATTACAGCCGAAATAGCCGATATGGCCCGGTTTTCTGGTATTGCCGGGCGGCAGCTTGGCGGCGGCGCGGCGTTGGATCTGTCTGGTTCAGGCGGGATTTTGTCCGGGTTACTTGATCTGGACGCCCGGATCGACGGGCGTGATCTGTCCGTAGATCAGATCGAGTTGGATCGGGTGTTGCAAGGGTTGTCTACGGTCTCCGCATCGATTGAGCGTGATACCGAAGGGTTGAATATACGGTCGTTCGATCTGACCGCGGCCACGATCAAGGCTACAGGATCAGGCACGCTGGCGGTTGGAAAAAGCGATGTCAGCGCCACGCTCGACTTTGCTGATCTGTCTGCCCTTGGGCCTCAGTATCGCGGATCTATGCTCGCGGACGCGCGCCTGACCGAATCCGGAAACGTTCGGGCGATAACACTTACGGCCGACGCGAGCGGCCTTGGTATTGGTGATCCAACGGTAGACCGTTTGTTGTCTGGGCCGGCGCAGCTTTCGATCTCTGCCGAAGAACAGAATGGCAAGATCAGCCTTCAGAATCTTGACCTTTCCAATCCCCAGATATCCGTTAACGCGACCGGTGCCATCGATGGGGCAACTCGACAGGTCGACGTTTCGGCCCGGTTGAATGATATGGCACTTCTTGCGCCTGGTTTCCCCGGCCCGCTAACGACAACGGGGCGGATCAGCGACACCGGCGACGGCTATATCGTTGATTTGTCCGGGGCCGGGCCGGGGGCCACAAATGCCACGGTTTTGGGTAAGATCAATGCGGACTTCAAGGCCGCTGATCTGACAATCAGGGGCGGTGGGCAATCGGCAATCCTCAACCCGTTCCTTCGGCCGCGCAACATCGAAGGCCCCGTCAGCTTCGATCTGACGCTAAACGGGCCAATCGGGCTGTCTTCCCTTTCTGGTCGTGCCAGCGTTGATGGTGGCCGCTTTGTTGCACCCACATTCGGGTTCGAGCTGGAAGCAATGCAGGTCATCGCCGATCTGGCAAACGGGCAGGCGCAACTTTCAGGTGGTGCGAATGTGCGCGGTGGCGGCCGAATTGATCTTTCAGGCCCGGTTCAGATGACCGCACCTTTCAACGGCGATCTTAAGATGGCACTGGCAAGCGTTCGATTGCGCGATCCTGATCTTTATGAAACCAGCGTCACCGGCAACGTTGGCATCAGCGGGCCTTTCCGCGGCGGGGCGTTGATTTCTGGTGCCGTCACGCTGGGGAAAACCGAGATCAGGGTGCCCTCGACCGGCTTTGGCGATCGCCCGCAACTTGACGGGCTGACCCATATTAACGAACCGGCGCCGGTTCAGGCCACGCGTGTGCGGGCCGGTTTTGCCGGGTCCGCCGGACAAGGGCGCGAACGCGGGCCATCCTACGGGATGGATCTGTCGATTTCTGCGCCTGGGCGGATCTTTGTGCGCGGGCGCGGGCTTGATGCGGAAATGGACGGGGCGCTGCGCCTTACTGGCACGACCGATAACATTGTTCCCTCGGGACGGTTCAACCTTGTGCGCGGGCGACTGGATATTCTTGGCAAACGCTTCACAATCGATGAAGGTCTGGTCGAGCTGCAAGGCGCGTTGACGCCCTATATTCGCTTTTCCGCCGCGACCGAAAGCGACGGCATTACTGCAACCATTGTCATCGAAGGCGAAGCAACGGCACCCGAAATTCGTTTCCTATCCTCGCCGGAGCTGCCCGAAGAAGAGGTCATCGCGCAACTGCTGTTCGGGCGAAGCCTGACCAATCTTTCAGCGTTTCAGGCGGCGCAACTGGCATCGGCCGTGGCCACGCTGGCCGGTAAAGGTGGTGAAGGCATCGTCTCCAAACTGCGGAAGTCGTTTGGGCTGGATGATCTGGACGTCACGACAGATACTGACGGCAGTGCGGCGCTTAAGGCCGGAAAATACATTTCGGAAAAGCTATATACCGACGTCACGATAGGCGCTGACGGTAAGAGCGAGATCAATCTTAACCTTGATGTGAAGCGCGGGCTAACCGTAAAGGGCGGGCTGGCATCGGACGGAAGCACCGGAATTGGTGTCTATTTCGAGCGAAACTACTAGGAGGAAGTGCGCTGATTGATCCGGGCCCATTCGGCATTTAGCGCTGCCCCCAGAAGAACGATATAGGCCGAAATATAGAGCCACATCAAAAGCGCAACCACAGCGCCGATTGATCCGTAGATCCGGTTGTAACTGCCAAAATTCGTCAGATAGGCCGAAAATCCCATTGACGCTCCGGCCCATAGAAGCGCTGCAAGAATGGCGCCCGGCGTGACCCATCCATGCCGTTTGCGAACAACATTCGGGGCCCAGCGATAAAACAACCCCAGCACCAGCAATACGACCACGAACATGACGGCCCAAGGCAGAAATCTGATGATCACCCCTTCAGCAGGACCAAGGCTAACAAAGTTAAGGGCGACGGGGACCAGAACAACAGTTGCAAGAGCCGCCAGAAACAATCCGATTAGCGCGAAGGTCAGGAACAATGACCCTAATATGCGCGACGCGCCAGATTTTGGCGCGCGCGCTTCGATGGTGTTCAACCCAGAAATCAAAGCTGACACGCCCGAATGGACCGAATAGAGCGCCACAATCACCGAAAGGCCGGACGCCCAGCCCAATACCCGTGAGTTGGCGGCAAGTAGAGCAGAGAGCTGCGTGTCTAATATTCCGTAGGCGGCATCCGGTATCACGCCATGTATTTGGGCCATGTAGTCGCGAATAACCAACGGGTCGGCAAACAGACCCCAGATTGCAATAGTTGCGGCCATGCCAGGAAAAATTGCAAACATTGTGTAGAATGCGACCCCCGCTGCCGTGAAGCCCAAGTTGCGTTCGTGTATCGTGTGCCAGACCGACACTATCAGATCCACTGCCTGCGGTAGCTTCCCCATGGTCAAACGTACTCTCCCATCGCAATTGCCCATGTTGCCCCCAAGTGCGGTGCATCTGCAATCACCCTTTTCCTTGAACCGGCCTGCAGGCTATGTATCGCACAGGAGGATTCATGTTTCGCGCAATGCTGTTCTTTGCTTTATCCGTCGGCCCCGCGCTTGCAGACGTGCCGCCGCCCATTGACGATGCGGATTTTATCGCGGTGAATGAGAACGAAGCGCGGTTGGGCCAGTTGCTGTTTTACGACCCTATCCTTTCGGGCAATCGCAACATTTCTTGCGCCACGTGCCATCATCCGCGTTTTGCCACGGCCGACGGTGTTTCCTTGGGAATTGGCGAGGGCGGCATTGGTCTTGGCCCCGACCGGCACGCTGACCCGAACAATGTGCCTGAGCAACGCATCCCGCGCAACGCGCCTTCATTGTTCAATCTTGGTGCCCGCGAATTCACCGTGCTGTTTCACGATGGACGCATCGAGGTCGATGCATCCCGCCCATCGGGTTTGCGGTCGCCTCTGGAGGAGGAAATGGTGACGGGGTTTGCCTCTGTCCTGTCTGCCCAGACAATGTTTCCTGTGCTTTCACCGGACGAAATGGCGGGCCACTATCAAGAGAATGAAATTTCGACCGCAGTGCGGGAAGGTCTTATCACCGGACCAGATGGGGCATGGGACAGGATATCAAAGCGGATTGAATCCCTGCCTGAATACGCGGCAATGTTTGCGGCAACCTATCCTGAGATTGCTGCAGGAAGACCAATCGCCTTTACCGACATCTCAAACGCCATCGCGGCCTTTGTTGCGTTTGAATGGCGGTCTGATAACGCGCCCTTTGATATAATGTTGCGAGGCGGCGTCGCCCTGCCAGCGGATGCACAATCGGGTATGGATGTTTTTTTCGGCCCGAAAGGATGTTCAGCCTGCCATTCCGGCAAATTTCAGACCGATCACAGCTTTCACGCTATGGGCGAGCCGCAAATTGGCCCCGGAAAGGCCGAGCGGTTTGAAAGCCATTCGCGCGATGTCGGGCGGATGCGCGTAACCAACCGGCCAGAGGATGCATATGCATTTCGCACGCCGTCGCTTCGCAACGTCGTCAAGACAGGTCCATGGGGTCACGCCGGGGCGTGGGGTGATCTTGAGGCTTTCTTGCGTCATCACAGCAATCCCGCCGCTGGCCTTTCGGGATATGATCGGACCAGCGCGCTCTTTCCAACGCTTGCCGTTACCAAGACAGACTGGGCCATAATGGACACCCCCGAAGAGATCTCTGCTATCGAAGCAGCAAGCATGTCAGGGGTTGGGCTGAGTAAAGATGAAATCTCGGATCTTATCGCGTTTCTTGATAGCCTGACGGATGCACAGGCGATCATAGGACGATTGGGTGTTCCAGATGCCGTACCAAGCGGCCTGCCGGTGGACCGTTAAGGCATCACTGCCAGACCGGTGTTTTCACGTGAAATTCGTGTCACACGATCTACGTCGATTGTGGTCCATTCTGAAACTGCTCCGTCCGGCCAGATCACGCGTATTTCTGCGGTTGTTGCGTTACCCAGACCAAAGTGCACTGGCACGGCCTTCCCCCCGGCATGTCCGCCGCCGACTGTGATTTCTTGTACGGTTGTGCCAGCATCGGTTTTCAATTCAACCCAAGCGCCCACAGCATGGGTGTTTTTCTCTAAAACAGGCTCTATACCGGCCCAATGCCCCGTGTTTTCAGTCTGATTTTGCCATATCTCCATCGCCGCGCGCCGGTTTATGACAACGATGTCCAACCGCCCGTCCCCGTCCAGATCCACCAATGCAGCGCCGCGGGATCGGTCCTGCGTTGCGACCCCGGCCTGCGCGGCCATTTCAACGAAAGTGCCGTCGGGCTGCTGCATGAGGAGATTGTTTGGATCGTTGATGGCGTTTGAAGGCATCTGGTCGACATTGCCCTTGGCAATAAACAAGTCCATCAAACCGTCATTGTCCATATCGCCAAACTCTGAATGCCAGCCCGTTGACGGGCGACCGTCATCACCAATGTGCGGGCGTTGGGCATAGGTTCCTATACTATAGGGCGCATTCTTGAAACCAGTTCCTGTGTTGATTTGCAAAAGCTGGTCGCCCATCGACGTCATCATCACGTCAGGCATTCCGTCGCCAGATATGTCCTGACTGGCAATCCCCATGCCCCAAAGCGATATCTTGGGCCAGTCTTCCAAACGTTCTTCCAGTGGATTCAGGCGAAACATCTGCTCGTAACCACCGCGCACATAGTAGTGCCGGTCATTTGAGATGCGTAGCTCTGGCGTGCCCTTGCGTTGCCAGTCGCTGATCAGCATTGATAGCGCGCAAAACCCGGGCCCGACCACTTCGGGCGGCCCGTAGCCTTCAGCACTCGGGCGATACAGATCCGATGTATCGCAGGCTTCGAATGGTCCTTCAGGGTTTGCACGATCCACATAGTGGCCAAAAACCAATGTTGGTAAATCCTGCCCAGCTTCCCAAGTTGCGGCAAAGCTTGTACTCCAAGCATCGCGAGGGGATAAGCCCCATTTCGAGGTGGCGTCTGTGAATGAACAGTCTGGCCCGCCTTTCAACAACACATCCGGCCCAACTCGCAAGACGGCCAGATCAAGCATCCCATCACTATCGATATCCAACGGATAGGCTCCGGTAACACCAGCCATCTTCGGAAGGGCGGATAGTGTAAAGCGGATCGGATCACCCGGAGAGTTGGTCCGGTTAATGAAAAGATGCGTTGGGCCGGCACCGCCTGCTGCAAACAAATCCGGTCGCCCGTCGGCGTTACAATCCAGAACCGCAACACCGCCGCCAACGAAATGCTCCCACCCGCCGGAATAGATATGCGCAACCGGCAAGTTACCTGCCTGATTTGTAAAAAGAGGCTCTGCAAAGGCTGGATATGCCAATAGCGGTGCGAGGATAAGTGCCTTCATTGCGCGGCAATCTCGCGTGTCTGAGATGCCAGCTGGCTATCTGTTACCGCTGACAGGGCCAAGGCCGCGGCGCCGTGGGCCCATAGCAGATCGCCCCAGGCGTGGGTTTCAATTTTTGGTGCGGGACGGCCTGTGTTCAGTGCAAGAGCCTTGATTTCCGCGAGCGTCTCATTTGCGTATAGGTAGTCGTACCGCATGCGTTCGCCGGACAAAATGATCAGCTCCGGATCAAACAGGTTCACCACATTTGCCAAACCCAAAGCCAGATAGCGTCCGGCCCTGTGGAATATCGATCTTGCGGCGGTGTTGCCCGCCTTGGCGTGATCGTAAAGGCTTTCGAGCAGTATGTTCATTGATTGGTTTTCGCGGCTGGTCCAGTTTAGCGCTGTCGTTGCTTCGCGCGCCAAGGCATAATCCGCGACATAGGCCTCAAGACATCCCCTTTGACCGCACCTGCACAAGGCGCCATCCAGTTGGACTTTGGTGTGGCCAAGCTCCATCCCCAGCCCCTGTGCGCCTCGATAGATGCGGTGATTCAGGACAAGCCCCATGCCAACACCGTGTTCAATTGTAACGACGGCAAAGTCGGACAGTTGCCGGCCCGCACCGAACCACAGCTCGGCCAGCGTCACCAGATTGGCATCGTTATCAACAAGGACTGGCAGACCCAGCCGCTCAGAAAGAATTGAGGACAGTGACACATGACGCTTTGACAGGATCGGCGACCAGTGAACGATACCGCTTTTACAGTCGACAAATCCGGGTACGCCAAGGCCAATCGCACTAAGGTCCGTACGGTCAATTCCGGCACGATGACAAATCCGCTTCAGCAAGACTTCGGTCGCATCGCTCAGTTCTTCTAAAGTCATTGTGCCGGGCACATGGTCGATCGCCTCATTCGCAATCAGATTTCCGGCAAAGTCGACAATCACCGCCGTGTTTTCTCGGTCTGACAGTTTGATCCCCGCCACAAGATGCGCATCGGCGCGCACACCCAGCGCCACAGCGGGTCGGCCACGGCCACTTTCCCCGTCACGCGTGGATGATATCTCTTTGACGAGTCCGATCTCAATCAACTCTGATGTAAGTGTAGTGACAGTGGCCGGGCTGATAGAAAGCTCGCGGGCAACCTGAACGCGTGGCACCTGACCTGCTGCACGGACACGCTCAAAAATCTGCTGCCGCAGCGGGCGCGGCGAGTCTGACAAGGGCGGGATCAGAGGGCCGCAACCTTGCGCCTCGCCTCCCATTCTTTGGCCTGTTCCGTTCTGACGATCTTTCATTAAATTAGCCAGCCTAACTTATTTCGGCATATTTGTTCATAATATACCCATTCTACTGCGGAACCCACATAACATTCGCGAAAATCTTGCGCATATGCAGTCTGCCGTTGAATTTTTAATTTGACAAGCGAATTTATTAGCGGCAGCTTTATGCAAGGTCGGCGAATCTGCCGGTAAGGGCGCAAAGCCCATCCAAGGGAGGAAGATATGCATAAGACTGTTTTGGCCGCTGTAGTTGCTGTGGTTGGCTTTTCAACTGCTGCAATGGCAGAAGGCAAGAAAATCGGTGTATCCTGGGGAAGCTTTCAGGAAGAACGCTGGAAGATTGACGAAGCAGCCATGACCGCTGCAATCGCGGCCGCAGGAGACACCTATATTTCTGCTGACGCACAGTCATCGTCGGCCAAGCAGCTTTCTGACGTGGAATCGTTGATCGCTCAGGGCGCCGACGTGTTGATCATCAATGCCTGGGATAAAGACGCGATTTCACCAGCGATTGAGCTTGCCGCGAACGAAGGCATTCCGGTTATCGGCTATGACCGCTTGATCGAAGATACCCGCACCTTTTATCTGACCTTCGACAATATCGGCGTTGGCCGTATTATCGCCAAGGAAGTATCGGCCGTGGTGCCTGAGGGCAATTATGCAATCATCAAAGGCGACCCCGGTGATCCGAATGCCGCGTTCTTGCTGCAAGGCATGATGGAAGTGATTGGCGCCGACGTTGATGCGGGCAAGATCAAGATCGTCGGTGAAAACTTCTCTGACGGGTGGAAGCCGGAAAATGCGCAAAAGAACATGGAACAAATCCTGACTGCCAACAACAATGCGGTCGATGCGGTTTTGTCCGAAAATGACGGCATGGCGGGCGGCGTAGTTGCGGCATTGGCGGCCCAAGGGCTGGTGATCCCGGTTGGCGGTCAAGACGGTGATCTTGCTGCGATCAACCGTGTTGCACGCGGCACCCAGACGGTTTCGGTCTGGAAGAACGCGCGCGAGCTGGGCAAGAAGGCGGGCGAAATCGCTGCGGCCCTTGGTGACGGTGCTTCGCTTGACAGCATCGAAGGTGCGACCAAATTCTCGGGTGGTGAGAAGGGCATTGAGATCAACGCGATCTTGCTTGATCCAACCCCGCTGACGCGCGCAAACCTGAACGTTGCAATCGATGCAGGCCATATCTCGAAAGAGCAGGCCTGTGAAGGTGCGGTCGCTGGCGTTGTAGGCTGCGAGTGATTCACTAGCCTTGATCCGGCGCGGTCGGTTTTGCCGTGCCGGTTCATCCTTTGGCGCCCCGCAAGCCCCCAAAAGGGCCTGGCGGCGCTGACCGAATCCCCTTTTAACGCAGGATGAGGCCATGACCGACCCAGCCCCTCCGACAGCCCCAGCCACCACCGATGTGAACGCAGGGCCCATTACGCGCTTTTTGCGCGCGACCGAAATTGACACCCGCCTTTTGGGCATGATCGGCGCGCTGTTGCTGATTTGGGTCGGCTTTCACAGCTACGGTGCGATCGTCAATGGCTACGGTGCGTTTCTGACGCCGCGCAACTTGTGGAACCTGTCGGTTCAAACCTCCTCTATCGGGATTATGGCGACGGGGATGGTGCTGGTCATCATCACCCGTAACATCGATCTGTCTGTCGGCGCG
>JBARVN010000131.1:0-1737 GCA_049646285.1 Albidovulum sp.
TCGTCTCGCCTCACTTCTTTCGGGGCCATGCTGCCCATTGATCATTTGGCTTTCAGATCTAGGCTATGCCCCAGTCGCTTCCAAGGCCAGAGCTTGGGTGAATATTTCATCACTCGATCACAAAGACGGGACCACCCATGGTCAAACGGCCCTCACATCAACACCCGCAACCAATCGGCCCCGGGTTTTTGCGGCCACAGATGCCTTTCCTTGCGCCGGACAAGAAAAAGCGCCCCATCCGCGTAGGAGGAGGCGCTTTTTTGATAATCTTACGTCATTTGCGGCAATATCCGCAGTCACTCGCAAAAAAAGGGCACGATTCCCCGGACCATCAGTGCAAAATTGCCGCAAGGATCAGCAGGGCAAATCCTGCAAACTCGATCCATGGCATGTTTAGCGAAATGTTCATATCTATCTTCTTTCGTTCAATACAGTCTTTATACGGATCGAATGCAGAAAAATTATGTCTGCACCGCCACTTAACTAGGCGTGAGAGTGAAAATGACTGTTTCCACCTTCACCGGCGTTGCTAACTTTTAGACAGGTTTTGAGAGCTATCGGCGACAATGCGGCGCTCTGGTGGCAGCGCTGTGCATGACTGATGACACTAGGTAAGCTTTATCATGGCAGCGCAGGTTGCAGGTTATTGATGGCTGGCGTCTGGGCGCATGTTGAAACATTGTCGAGGCACGTTATGCAGGGGGCGCAGCCATTCACGCCGTCTGTGCCAGCCTGCTTTGCAGCAAAAGCCCGCTTTCAGTCAGGATCGGATAAGCGACGGTCACCAGCAATGAATTGATTTCCTTAAGCGATCTGACCACCTCCAGATGGATGTCAGAGGTTTCGATGCTATTGCTGTGCCCGGTGCGCAGCCGGTCCAGATGGCGGTCATGGCTTTCACGCTCCAGCCGACGCATGACCTCTTTTTCCTTGGCCAGTTGCCGCGCGCTGTCGGTGTCGCCCGAAATCAGCACATTCAGCGCAAGCTGCATATTGGCGCCAACGCGGGCGTGAAGATTGCACATCTCTGCCCAGCCCTCTTCGGAGAACCGCAAATTCTTGCTTGCCCGGTCTTCGGCCAAAGTCAGAAGGTTCTTGGCGATGATATCGCCGACATGTTCAAGGTTGATGGTGAAATCTGTCAGTTCCATCCCAAGACGCGCTTCTTGGGCGTTTAGCTTGCCGCGATTGACCTCGGCGATGAAGAGCTTGATGTCGGTATGCATCCGGTTGATGCGATCATCTTGTGCGCGCACCCGCTCGATCTGGTCTTGGTTGCCACCGTCCATCAGGTCCATCACGGGTTGGTACATGGTGGCAATCAACTCTCCCATGTGCAGCAATTCGCGCTTGGCGCTGGCGAGCGCCACGCTGGGCGTTTGAAGCGAGGTGCGGTCCAGCGCCGATCTGGGCGGAGCAATTCCATCGGCGGCTGCGGCTGCAACCGGTGCTGACAACAACCTGTCCGTCAGGCGTTCCATCCATCCGACAAACGGCAGCGTCACCACAACCAATGCCAGATTGAAAACCAGATGGAAGTTCACCAACTGCTGCGCTGCACGCCCCCCCAAATATTGCACCGGCAGATCCACCAGCAACAAAAGCCCAAAGGCCAGCCCCGAAAACGCCCCCCGAAAGATCAGATTGCCAAGCGGGATGCGGCGCGCCTCGATCTCCATGCCTCGGGTCAGCCAAACCGCAATGATCCCGCCGCCGACATTGGCACCAAGGACCATC
>JBARVN010000132.1:0-4635 GCA_049646285.1 Albidovulum sp.
ATCCCCTTCGCAGCATTGCCCGGAAAATAGCCACCAGCCTTCACGCCCATGATCGCGCCGGACCGGTCAAGACCCGACTTGAACCCGTATTGGCGACCCTCGCCCAAAGCCTCACGGATAACCGGAAAATTATAGGCCTCATCCCGCGCCATCGCGGCAAAGGTCGCCTCGACTGCCGCAAAGGCATCTTCAGGTGTGACAAGCCCGGCAATCAGGGCTTCGGGGACGATCAGCATACTAAACCTTTCATAATGCGCCGCCCGCCCTGTCGGGACGGATGCCCGACGCGGGCGGGACGGATGCGGGACGAATGCGGGCGGCGTCGGATCAGTAGGCCTTGCCACGCGCCGAGACGGGCCAGACCACCTCAACCTTGCCATTCCGGACACCCACATACCAATCATGCACATTGCATGTCGGGTCGCAGTGGCCGGGCACCAGGCGCAGCTTTTCATTGATCTTGAGTGCGCCGTTCGGATCGTCGACCACCCCGTGTTCGTCCGAACATTTGATGTATTTCACATCCGTTCGGCCGTAGACAAAAGGCAATCCGCTATCGACAGATTGTGCCTTCAGCCCCGCATCAACAATCGCCTTGTCGGGCTTGGTATGGCTCATGACGCTGGTCAGAATGAACAGCGCATTTTCCCATTCGCCTTGGTCGATGCGCCGGCCGTCCTTGTCAAGAATACGACCATAATCGGCATCCATAAACGCGTAAGACCCGCATTGAAGTTCGTTGTAAACACCTGAATTGCTTTCGAAATAATAGGATCCGGTGCCACCGCCGGACACCAGCTCCGGTTCCAGCCCTGCGGCTTTCAACCCGTCCACCGCATCCTTGACCATCGCGATCGCAGCATCAAGCTTGGCCTTGCGGTCCTCGTATTTGTCCATGTGTTGCATCGCACCCTGATAGGCCTGAATGCCGGTGAATTTCAGCCCCGGTGCCGCATCAATCGCCTTGGCGATCTCGACCACCGCATCTGTCGTCATCACCCCGCAGCGCCCGGCGCCGCAGTCGATCTCGATGAAGCATTCAAGCGTGGTGCCGTGCTTTTGGGCGGCGGCAGACAGGTCGGCCACATTGGCCAGATCATCGACACAAACGATGATCCTTGCACCGCGTTTGGGCAGCCGCGCCAGCCGGTCGATCTTTGCCGGGTCGCGCACCTGATTGGACACCAGCACATCCTTGATGCCGCCCCGCACAAACACCTCAGCCTCGCTAACCTTTTGGCAACACACGCCAATTGCGCCGCCCAGACGTTCCTGAAGCTTTTGCACATCCACCGATTTATGCATCTTGCCATGGGTGCGGTGGCGCATTCCATGCGCCTTGGCATAGTCGCCCATCTTCTTGATGTTGCGCTCCAGCGCATCCAGATCAAGGATCAGACAGGGCGTCTGAATATCTGCCTCATCCATGCCCGGCAGGGCCGGAACATCATAGCCGACTTCGAGGTCTTCGAATTTCACTTGTGCGTTCATGGGTTTACTCCTCAGCCCTGCATCCAGGGCAATTTATCCAGATCGACATTGCCGCCGGTGATGATCACACCAACGCGTTTACCATTGAAAACACTTGGGTTTCGTAAGATTGCAGCCAGCGGCACGGCGCTGGAAGGCTCCATCACAATCTTCATCCGTTTCCAGATCATCTTCATGGCGTCGACAATCTCATCTTCTTCGGTGGTCAGGATGTCGGTGACGTGCTTTTGTACGAAGTGCCATGTCAGCTCCTTCAGCGGCACCTTTAGCCCGTCCGCCACGGTTTCAGGCGCATCATCGGCGATAATATGACCTGCGTGAAACGACCGCGCCGCGTCATCGGCCTGCTTCGGCTCGGCGGCATATATCTGCACATTTGGCGCGACGTTCGAAAGCGTGAGGCATGTGCCCGAGATCATGCCGCCGCCGCCGATCGGCGCGATGACACTATCCAACCCTTCGACCTGCTCATTCAATTCAAACGAGCAGGTGGCCTGTCCGGCGATGACGCGCGGATCGTTGTAGGGGTGCACGAACTCTGCCCCGGTCTCTTGGACAACTTCGGCAAAGACCGCTTCGCGGCTTGAGGTTGACGGCTCGCATTCCACAACGCGACCGCCGTAACCTTGCACTGCATCTTTCTTGGCCTGAGGTGCGGTGCGCGGCATGACGACGGTGCAAGGAATGCCCCGACGCCCGGCTGCATAGGCCAGCGACAGCCCGTGATTGCCCGATGAATGCGTGGCCACGCCTTTCGCCGCCAGCGCGTCGGTCAGGCCAAAGACCGCGTTTGATGCCCCGCGTGCCTTGAAGGCGGCGGCTTTTTGAAAGTTCTCGCATTTGAAATGCAGATCCGCCCCGGTCAGGTCGTTAAGGTAAGACGATGTCAGAACCGGCGTGCGGTGAATGTAGGGCCGGATGCGGGTATGGGCATCAAGAACGTCCTGAAATGTTGGGATATACATGGCCAGATCCTTCATGCGGCTGCTTGTTTGGCGTGCGGCCCGTGGCGGTAAAACTCCTGTGCAGCGGCCACGCCTGATCCCAGCGGGATGGCAAGGCCAAGATCGACCATCACCATTTCGGCGGTCGCGATGCCCGACAGCGCCATCACCTCGGTCATCATGCCCAGATGGCCGATACGAAAGACCTTGCCCGCGACTTCGCCCAAACCGGTGCCGAAGGCGACGCCGTAGGCCGTAGCGGCATGGGCCACGATATCTGTGGCATTGAAGCCTTCGGGCGTGCGGATCGCGCTGACGGTGTCCGAGTAGAGATTGGGCGAGGTAGCGCAAAGGCTCAGCCCCCACCCATGAACTGCCCGCCGCACACCTTCGGCGATGCGGGTGTGTCGCGCAAAGACATTGTCCAATCCTTCGGCCAAAAGCATATCCGTCGACAGCTTCAATCCATTGAGCAGGCCCACCGGCGGCGTATAGGGAAAGCCATTGGCGGCGTAACTTTTTTCCATATCGCGGATGTCGAAGAAGGTGCGCGGCAGGGTGGCGGTTTTTCCGGCTTCCATCGCCTTGGTCGAAAAGCCAAGGATGGCAAGCCCCGCAGGCAGCATGAAACCCTTCTGGCTGCCGGTCACCGCGATATCGACGCCCCAGTCATCCATCCGAAACTCCATCGAACCGATAGATGAGACGCCATCAACGAAGAAAAGGGCAGGGTGGGCCGCCGCATCCATCGCCCGTCGCACGGCGGCGATATCCGACCGCACTCCGGTTGCGGTTTCATTATGGGTGGCCAGAACCGCCTTGATCTTGTGGGACTTGTCTGCGGTCAGGATCGCGTTGAAACGATCTGCGGGGATGCCTTCGCCCCAAGGGGTTTCAACAACCTCAACCTCCAGCCCGTGACGGCGGCACATATCGATCCAGCGGTGCGAGAACATGCCATTGCGCGCCGCCAGCACTTTGTCGCCGGGGCTGAGCGTGTTGGTCAGCGCGGTTTCCCATCCGCCGGTGCCGGTGGACGGGAAAAAGAAGATCTCGGCTGTTTTTGAGCGCAGAACCTCGCGGACGTTCGAACGCGCCGGATGCAGGATGTCTCCGAACAGCGGCGAACGGTGATCAATTGTCGGCATGTCGACGGCTTTGCGGATCGCTTCGGGGATATTGGTCGGGCCGGGGATGAAAACTGGGTTCTGAAAGGACATCTGGCACCTCAAATGGATCTGCGTTGAGCGTAGGGTAAGGCTTGGTGGGTCACGGCGCAATTTTTTCGAAATAGTTTTTCATTTTCTGAATAAAATGTTTAGCTGTTGAAAATTATGGCTTATTGTTTTTTCACTGATTGAAACTGTTTTTCGAAAACCTGCAGGGAGTAGGGTAAATGGCGCAATCCCGCCCGCGTGGCCGCCCCAAAAGCTTTCATGACAAAACGGCGGAGAACACCATTCAATCGCTCGACCGGGCGTTGATGATCCTTCAGGTGATCAGTGAGGCAGGTGGTTTGACCTTGTCCGAGCTGGCATTGCGGACCGACCAGTCTGCACCAACCGTCTACCGCGTTCTGACCACCTTGCAGACCCACGGCTTTGCCGAGATGGAAGAGCCGGGGCAGCTTTGGCATGTGGGTGCGGGAGCGTTTCGCGTGGGGTCGGAATTCTTGCGCCGAACCAAGGTGGTGGAACGCGCGCGCCAGCCGATGGACCGGTTGATGCGGTCGACGGGAGAGACGGCCAATCTGGGCGTCGAGCGGCAAGGCCAGGTGCTGTTTCTGGCACAGATCGAAACACATGAGGTGATCCGCGCCTTCTTTGCGCCGGGCACGCTAAGCCCTGTTCATTCCTCGGGGATCGGCAAGGCGCTTCTGGCTTGGCTGCCCGAAGCGCGCCTGCATGAAATTGCCGCCGCCGGGCTTGAGCGTTTCACCGCACGGACACTTTGTGAGGCCGCGGCATTGACCGCAGATCTGGAAGCGACCCGAAAGCGGGGCTTTGCACTGGATGATGAGGAAAAGACCGAAGGCATGCGCTGTGTCGCGGCCCCTATCTTCAATTCGCATGGCGAACCGGTTGCAGGTATTTCCGTATCCGGCCCCACCTTTCGCCTGACCCACGCCCGCGCCGAAGAGATCGGAACACTGGTCAGGGCGGCGGCGGATGAGGTAACCGAGGCCACTGGCGGGCGGTTT
>JBARVN010000133.1:0-6872 GCA_049646285.1 Albidovulum sp.
AGATGGACGACAGCGGCGGCAATATCGGCCGGCTGGGACATGGGCTGGGCATGCAGTTGACCGAACAGCCGTCACATGCGGCCTTCGATACGACGATCTTGCAAGAAAACATGGTGCTGACGCTGGAGCCCTCGCTGAGCTATGGCAAAGGCCTTATGATGGTGCATGAAGAGAATATCATCGTTGGCCAAAACGGCGGCCTACTCCTGACAACCCGCGCCGCGCCGGAATTGCCTGTCATCTGATACAACAGGCCAATACATTCACTCGGATCACTGAGATGATGCTGGCGGTTCCCCAAACGGGGTGCGGGAACTTGAACGCCGCTACAAAGCGCATGGCAACACGGCCAAAAACACCGTGCATTTGCGTCTGCTCTTGGTGCAGGTCAGATTAGGTTCAGGCCGAGGCGTTTGCATTAAATGCCCCGGTTGGAGTTTTTGCGTGTAGTGACGCTATGATCAAATCGGCACCAGTCATGAGTAGATCTTCGCGTATGTCAGAATTACACAACAGCCCCATAGCCACCGATTTTCGACAATCCCGGAGTTAGCCACCACATGACACTGAATTACTTCACTGCCCTGGGCGGTGCACGTCTGGCCTACCGCGATCAGGGTGAAGGCACAGTTGTACTTTGTCTTGCCGGGCTAACCCGCAATTCATCAGATTTCGATTTTCTGGTCCCTTATCTGCGAAATAACCGCATCATCCGGCCAGACTACCGGGGGCGCGGAGGGTCTGACTGGACCGGCGCTGACACCTACACAATTGTGCAAGAGGCTCAGGATGCTCTGGCCCTGCTGGATCATCTTGGCATTGCCCGCGCCGCCCTGATCGGCACATCGCGTGGTGGATTGATTGGCATGATGTTAGCCGCCACGGCCCGCGACAGGCTGACGGGCCTGTGTCTGAATGATATTGGTCCGGTGATAGAACGCACCGGGCTGGAAAAGATTATGGAGTATGTCGGGCGCAATCCGGCTGCAAAAACCGTGGCGGATCTGGTGGTACACCTGCCGCGCCACATGTCCGGTTTTTCCGATGTCCCGCAAACGCGCTGGCAAGCCTTTGCAGAGCGACTCTATGAGGAGAAACCGCAAGGTCTGGTCAACCGCTATGACCCAGCGCTGCGCGACAGCTTTCTGGCCGCCTTTGACGGGCCGCCTGTTGATCTTTGGCCCCTATATGACGCGTGCTCTGACCTGCCCTTGGCGCTTATCCGGGGCGCAAATTCCGATCTTTTGTCGGCAAAGACCGCTGCAGAGATGCGCAAGCGCCGCCCTGATATGGTCTTTGCCGAAGCACCCGGCCGCGGGCATGTGCCTTTTCTTGATGAACCCGAAGCATTAACGGCGATCCTTAGGTGGCTGGAGACAGTAGAATGAACATTGACATGATCGAAGCCGCCGCCAAACGGCTTGAAGGCGTCGCATTGAAAACGCCGCTGCTGTCGTCACCCTTTCTCGATGAGATTGCCGGGCGGCGGGTCTATGTGAAGCCGGAATGCCTGCAACACACCGGATCCTTCAAGTTTCGCGGTGGGTGGTCAGCCGTTTCGGCCCTGTCGCCTGAGGCGCGGGCCAAGGGCGTGATCGGGTTTTCATCCGGCAATCACGCGCAAGGCGTGGCGCTGGCCGCAAAGTTGCACGGCGCACCTTGCGTGATCTTGATGCCAGCGGATGCGCCGCGGATTAAGATTGACAATACAAGGGCGCTTGGGGCCGAAGTGGTGCTTTATGACCGAGCGACCGGCGACCGGGATGCGATTGGCGAAGCCCTGGCGACGGACCGGGGGCTGACCCTCATTCGTCCCTTTGACGAACCGCTGGTGATTGCCGGGCAAGGCACCACTGGGCTTGAGATTGCAGCACAGGCGGCCGACGTCGGCGTGACCGAGGCTGACGTACTGATCTGTTGCGGTGGTGGTGGGCTGACCTCGGGGATTGCGCTGGCGCTGGAGGCCAAGGCGCCCGGCCTGCGGGCGCGCCCGGTGGAACCCGAAGGCTTTGATGATGTCGCCCGCTCACTCGTCTCGGGCGGAATTGAACGCAACAACCGCATGTCAGGGTCGATATGCGATGCGATCATCACGCCTGAACCCGGAAAGATCACTTTCCCGATCATGGCACGGCTGTGTGGGCCAGGGATTGCAGTCAGCGAGGATCAGGCACTGGCGGCAGTGGCCATGGCCTTCAACCGATTGCATATCGTTTTGGAACCCGGAGGGGCCGTGGCCCTTGCAGCGGCGCTCTATCATCCGGGATTGGTGTCAGGTGACGCCGTGATCGCAGTCGCCTCAGGGGGCAATGTTGATAAAGAGGTGTTTGTGCGCGCCTTGGACCGGTTTGGTAACGGATAGGGCCTATTCCGCTGCAAGCGCCACTTCCTGACGGCCTATTTCAGCAATCTCGGCCAGCACACCCGTCAGCACCCGGCGGAATCCAAGGAAGTTGCCGTTGGGTCTGATCTCACGCTCGTTCATATAAAGCGCGCGGTCCATTTCAATCTGAATTGCATGCATATTGCGTGACGGGCGACCGTATGTCTGGGTGATGTAGCCGCCTGCAAATGGCGCATTTCGCAGCGTCCTCAGGCCTGCCGCCTCAAATGCCGCTTCAACCTTATCCATCATCTGTCCACTGGCAGCAGAGCCAAAGCGATCACCCAGCACAATATCAGGGCGGCGGGCCCCAGCCGATGCAATGGAATCCATCGCCTCATGTGGCATGGAATGAACATCAATCAGCACGGCCTCGCCAAAACTGGTGCGGGCGCTTTCCATCAGGTCGCGCAGGCAGTTGTGATAGGGGTGCCAACACGCATCAATACGCTTGGTGGCCTCGTCCAAGCTGATTTTGCCGCTATAGATCGCGCGCCCAGCGGAAACGACCCTTGGAATAACACCAAGGCCAGACGCCACACGTGGGTTATGGGCCGCCAAACGGACGCCACCAATGAGCGCTGGATCCAGCTCATCCGCAGCACGGTTAAGGTCAATGTAGGCGCGGGGTGCGCGCGCGCACAGAAGTGGCGCACCAAATCCCGGAACGGCCTCTAGCAACTGATCAACGAATGCATCTTCGGAGGAGCGAATCGTGCGAGGATCCAAAATTGAGGCGCGCAGGAAGCCAGACGGATAGTCCCGCCCGGAATGGGGCGACGAAAAAACAACGCTGGTCAGGCGCTGGTCCGGCATGCTTAGTTGATACGGCGTTTGACGCATCTCGTCTCCTTGCGACTGACACGGAGTATAGCTACAAAATACACACCGCCAAAACCCCTTGAAAGCAGTTGCGACTCCTTTTATAGACCCACGGACCGACGCGGTTCCACCCGCGTCCTAATTGTTTAGGATTGGTGGAATTGGTGACGGAACGGGCGGTTAGCTCAGCGGTAGAGCACTACGTTGACATCGTAGTGGCCACTGGTTCGATCCCAGTACCGCCCACCATTACGCCTCCGATTCGCGGGGGCATGTTGTTTTAATGGCGCACGCGCGCCGCGAATAGGAGAAGGCCGATGAAGGTCAAAAACTCGCTCCGCTCGCTGAAGTTGCGTCACCGCGACTGTCAGGTCGTGCGCCGCAAGGGTCGTGTCTACGTGATCAACAAGACACAGCCTCGGTTCAAAGCCCGTCAGGGCTGAAGAACTCTAGGTTAGCTTTTTACAGAAATGGCCGCCGGATGTTCTCCGGCGGCCATTTCTTTGCGCAGGCCTCGCCCGGTTTGGGTGGCTGCAGTGCTGGCATCGCCCCCTTTGCGCATGGCGAAGCGAACAGTGTCTAGTACGAAGAAAACGCGTTCATGATCTATGATGTGACGCGTTCGTTCAGTGATCGGTTCTATGCCTTCGGCGTTGCCCGTCTGGAAGTGGACGATTTCGCGTCAAATAAGAATGACGCCTTTATCGGCTTCGGCCCGGGTTACCGCGTCATCAACACGGACGACGTGGCATGGCGGATTCAGGCGGGCATCGGCGCGCGGTACACTGAACTGCAAAACGGTGTCAGCGACACCAACCCGGCGGCGATCATTTCTTCGCGGCTTTTCTACCGGATCAACCCGACCGTATCGCTGACCAATGACACTGATATCCTCGGCTCGGAAGCCAATACTCTGGTGACCAACGATATTGGCGTGAATATCGCAATGTCGAACGCCCTGTCGACACGCATCGGTTATCGCACTGAATATGACACCGATCCGCTGCCAGGTCTGAAGAACACTGATAACACGCTCAATGTATCGCTGATCTACAGCTTCAACTAATGAGTGGATAGCAAGAAGAAGCAACTAGGGGCGGGGGAATCCGCCCCTTTTTTCTTGTTCTCGCGCGTTGTACGCGGATCTCCGGCATGGGACGCGACGCATCGGCGCGGCTTCAATCCGCGCCGATGGGGGTGGATCAGAGCGAATCTATCAGTAGCCGGGCCACTGTCTGCTGGCTCAGGTAACCCGAAACCGGAAGGCCGCGCGCTTGCTGATAGCGACGGATCGCACGGCGGGTATCATCATCAAACGTCCCATCAATCCGCCCCGGCTTCAAACCCAATCCGGTTAGACGCTGTTCAATCAGATTGCGCATCGTACCATTCAGTCCAAGAGCGTTTTCAACACGCTCCGCCTTGGCTTGGGCAGCATCTTCTTCGGCAGATGAGCTGTGCCCAGCGATCAATTGGCGCGCTTCGTCGGCAAATGCCCCGTTGGGCTGCGCACCCAGATAGGCTTGGAAGCCATCGACCGTGTTTAGCCGCACCGCTTCGTCCCAGGCGGCACGGTCTGCCGCTTCGGCCTCTGACCGGCGCGCGGCATCAAAAACGGCAAGCCGCTCTTGGGCGAGTTCTGCAAACAGTCCGTCCGGGTAGCGTTTCAGATAGGCCCGCAAGCCTGCTTCGTCCCCGGCCGTCCCTGTCTGATCCCAGTAAAGCTGATCTTGCCGGTCTTGCTCAACCTTGCGTGCTGCAGCTTCGGCTTCAAGTTCTGCGGCACGCCTTTCAGCCTCAGCACCCAAGGCAGCCATTTGCGGCGTAGTCAAATAGCCGGTTCTTTCGAACCCAGCCTGGCGCTGCCAGCTGCTGATCGCATTGCGTGATCCCGGGCCAAATACGCCGTCAATACCTTTGGGATCAATATCAAGGATCGACAGATCCCGCTGGATCTGACGGCGCTGATCGCGCGTAAGGCGCATTGCCTCTTCCGCAATGCGTGCCTGTGCAACCGGATCTGAGAGTGTGGCAATTGCCTTGCGCGCCTCCTCAGAAAACCGGCCGGACGGATAGCGTCGAAGGTAAGATTGGTAGCCTAGCTGGGTGTTGATTGCTTGCGTCGTTTCCCACAGATCCGCCTCAACATCTGCGGCGGGTGCTGCGGCGTCTTCGGCAACTTCAGGCTCATCTGGAAGCTCAACTTCCCTGAACGGCGCCCCCGTGGCCAAGAAGCCTGCGACATTCAGGTCACCTGCCCGTCGCGCCATATCGGCCAGGCTCAGGCCCCGTTCAACCACCACGTTTGAAGCAAAGTCAGCAACATCCTCGGCATCCCCCCAAACCAGCGTTACACCTTGCGGAATGTTGATCCGTCCGATTCCCGCAGTCAAACCCCTGCCCAACGCGATCTGCCGCCGCTCGGTTCCGAGCAAAACAATCGCGCCTCCCGGTCGTTCAGCCGCCATGGCCAGCACCGTTGAAAGTGACAGCCCGACAATGTCTGCGTTCGCCAATGTCGGCGATGCCGCATCAACGCCCAGCAGCCATGTTTCGGCGCCCGAATGGACAAAATGACCGGCAAGTGCAATGACACTTCGGCCCGGAGCGACGGTATTTGAATAGTAGCCGCTTAGAAGCGAATGCATTTGCGCCGGACGTAGATCCACGCCTTTGCGTGATGTAAACCCAGCGCCATCCAACGCGTCTGCCGAATCCAAAAGCGCATCTGCTGTCGCGATGTGGGCGGCGTGGGCATAGGTTTCATTTGCAATCAAAAGCGCCGCGTCCTGCGCAAAGGTCGGTCCGCCGAACATAAACGCTGCGATGGGGATCAGATGTTTACAACGCATAGTAACTCTCCATTAACCCGCAATTCATCGGGGGCAGAGTAGTCACGATCGGTGTGTTATTCGATCACCAGATTTCCAACGGGGGGCATCAGTGTCCAAAGAGCACCAGTGGCGTAACAGTCGGTGGCATGCAAACCGCCCTCACAATGTTGAGCGGTTTGGCAATTTGAACGTACACGTTGAGGTCATTTTGGCCTTGGCGATTGCGCATGGGCCTGACAAGAAGAACGCATGACAGAACTAATATTGATCCGGCACGGTCAGGCCAATTCCGGTGCCCGCAGCGAAAAAGACTATGACAAGCTTTCACCGCTGGGTCGGCAGCAAGCCCGCTGGTTGGGTGAGCATTTTCAGCTGATTGGCGGGTTTGAGCGGGTGATTTCGGGCACCATGCGGCGGCAGCGGGAAACGGCGGAAGCGATCAACATCGATGCGCGACCACACGCGCACGACCCACGATTGAATGAATTGGATTACTTCACCCTCTCAAACGTTCTGCACGACAGAACCGGGGTGCCGTTCCCAAGCGGGCCTGAGGAATTCGCGGCCCATGTTCCACAAGTGCTGGAGCTGTGGCGCCAAGGCCACGGCGATGCGGATCATGAGAGTTATGATGCGTTTCTGGCGCGGGTAATGGGCGTGGTTTCCGATGCCGCAACCGATGGGCCAGGCGCGGTTTTGGTCACTTCAACGGGGGTGATTGCCACGCTCTGCGCACTGGCGCTGGGGCTGGAGGCAGTGGTGAAGGCGCGGATGTTTTTGAAGGTTCTCAACACGTCCGTGCATAGGTTCGAATACCGGGACGGGGTGCTGCA
>JBARVN010000134.1:0-5806 GCA_049646285.1 Albidovulum sp.
GTTCGGAATTTCGCGATCCTGATCCTGGTGTGGGAACTGGTCGGGCGAATGGACTGGATTGCAGGCGGTGCCTTGCCGGGTCTGAGCGAGATATTGATCCGGCTCTGGGTTGATCGCGGCGACTATCCCGGCCATATCGGCGCCACGGTCTATGCCTCAGGCCTTGGCTTTCTGATCGGCAATGCTCTGGCCATCCTCGCGGGCATTGCATTCGTTTTGTCGCCGACGCTGCTGCGTCTGATGCGGGGGGTGAACATTGCCATTTTTGCCTTACCACCTATCGCAATCGCACCCATTCTTGTCTTGACCCTGTCCGGGATGGCGCCGCGCGTGACATTGGCCGCCCTTGGCGTTTATTTCGTGACGATGAGTGCAACCGTAATCGGCCTGTCGCAGTATGATACAAGGTCCGCTGATCTGGTGCGCGCCTATGGTGGCGGCAACTGGCTGATCCTGAAACTGGTTCGCATCCGGGGTGCGATACCGGATATTCTAAGCGGGCTGCGTATTGCCGCACCCAATGCGGTTCTGGGCGCTATCCTGGCGGAGTTTGGCGGCGGTGGCCGCTGGGGGCTGGGCACATATCTTCTGGGGTCTCTGGGCCGCGGCGATCCGGCCCGTCTATGGGGTATCGGCCTTGTCGCGACGCTGATTGCCGGGCTGAGCTATGCCGTTTTCGCAGTGATTTCCACCCGTATTTCGGGCAGCACACGGTCGGTGACACTGAACACCGCGATCCCGTCATCGCATGACGACAACGCTTTTTCACGACCCGTTCAGGCGTTGATCCTTTGTGGCACGGTTGCGTTGCCCTTCTTGCTGTGGTGGGCATTCATCAAACTGACCGGCGTGCCTGATCTGATTGCCAAAACACCCTACGGCGTCTTTGAATATCTGTTTCTTGGCGACGCCTCCGCGATTGCCCGTGGCAAGCTGCTTGAGGCGCTGGGCCAGACGCTGCCGATTGCAGCCCTGGGGATGATTGCGGGGCTGGCTTTTGCTTTCCTTTTGGCGATTTCGTCGCGGATGTTTCCGGGCTTTATCAGGGGTTTCATGCCAGTTGCGCTGGTGACACAGACCATGCCGCTGGTCGCACTGACACCGCTTTTGGTACTGATCCTTGGGCGCGGCACTTCGGTGACGCTGTGGATTACCATTTCTGTCACCTTCTTTCCGGCATTCGTTTTGCTGGTGCAGGGCATCCAGCGGGTGCCGCAATCGGTGCTGGATTTGCCGCGTGCCTATGGGGCGTCTGCGTGGGTTGAAATGCGCATGGTGTCCATTCCAGCAGCCCTGCCCTATCTGTTTGCCGCAACCCGGCTGACAGTTCCGCGCGCCCTGTTGGGGGTAATGATCGCCGAATGGCTGGCGACAGGCACCGGCCTTGGCAATCTGCTGAACCGGTCGCGCGGGTATCTTGACTACGGCATGATCTGGACGGTCGCTGCGATGTCGGTGCTCTTGTCGGTAGCGATTTACTATCTGGTTCTGATGGTGGAGCGGCGCACCCTTGTTCGCCTTGGTATGCAGAATGTGGAATGACGACGATGGCAAACCTGCCACCAATTGAAGACATGATCGATCAGGCGCATGGCCGCGTCCCTGCCGAGCTGGTACTGCGAGGGGGTGTGGTATTTGACCTAATCACCGGCGAATTCCTCGTCGGAGATGTGGCGATCTGTGGTGGCATGATCGTCGGAACATGCGCGCAGTACGAAGGGCGCGAAGTGATCGACGTGGCGGGCCAGGTTCTGGTCCCCGGTTTCATCGACACGCATCTGCACATCGAAAGCTCCTGTGTGACGCCGCTGGAATTTGACCGCTGCGTCAGCCCCAAAGGTGTGACAACCGCAATCTGTGATCCGCATGAAATCGCCAATGTTGCGGGTATCGCGGGCATCGAGTATTTTCTGCAATCGAGTGAACAGACGCTGATGGACATCAAGGTGCAACTGTCGTCTTGCGTGCCATCCACAAACATGGAAACCGCCGGTGCACGGTTAGAGGCGGAAGACCTTATCCCTTACATGGACCATCCCGCCGTCATCGGGCTGGCCGAATTCATGAACTACCCCGGCGTGATCCACAAAGACCCCGGAGCAATGGCCAAGCTGACCGCTTTTCGCGGTCGTCATATCGATGGGCATGCACCTTTGGTACGGGGCATCGATCTGAATAGCTATATCGCTGCCGGGATACGGACGGAACATGAGGCGACGACCGCAGAAGAGGCGAAGGAAAAGCTGCAAAAGGGTCTGCGGATTCTGATCCGAGAAGGGTCCGTATCAAAGGATCTGAATGCGCTTCTGCCCCTGATCACCGAGCGCAATTCACCCTACATCTGTCTGTGCACCGACGACCGCAATCCGCTGGATATCGCAGAACATGGGCACCTTGATTACATGATCCGCACAGCGATTGCCGGGGGGGCAGAGCCGCTCGCGGTTTACCGCGCCGCGAGCCTGTCGGCCGCCGAAGCTTTTGGTCTGAAAGATCGCGGGCTGATTGCGCCCGGTAAACGGGCTGATATCGTGGTGTTGGATGATCTCGCTGCCTGCAAGGTTTCCAAAGTGCTGTGCGCGGGGCGCGTTCTAAGTGACGACAATTTCGCGTCACGTGGCCCGGTGACGCCGATTGCCCGTAATTCTGTCAAGGCGCCCGCAATCACAGCGGATGTGTTCCGCACGACCAGCAACCGCGCCAAAACACCGGTGATCGGTATTTTGCCGGGCAAGATCATCACGGAATATCTGACCGAAGAAATCACACCGCTAGATGGTGACAAACACCCCGATACCACACGCGATCTTGTCAAGATCGCCATTATCGAACGGCATGGAAAGAACGGCAATATCGCCACCGGTTTCGTGCGCGGCTTCGGGCTTTTGCACGGGGCCATTGCATCGACGGTTTGCCACGATCATCACAACATCGCGGTTGTTGGCACAGATTATGACGATATGGCGCTAGCGGCCAACCGACTAAAGGAAATCGAAGGCGGCTTCGTGGTCACGCAAGGCGGAGAGGTCCGTGCTGAACTGGCCTTGCCAATTGCCGGGCTGATCAGCTTGCAGTCTTTTGAGCAGGTTCAAGCCGACCTGATAGCGCTGCGCGCAGCGGCCAAGGACTTGGGCGTGACGCTAGAAGAGCCGTTCTTGCAACTGGCCTTTTTGGCGTTGCCCGTTATCCCGCATCTCAAAGTCACCGACCACGGCATGGTCGATGTCGACAGGTTCGAAGTGATCGCCTAGCTCTCTTAGGCACAGAATGTAATTCTGCTCCGCTCTGCTTTTTTGTCGATACAATGCATTTAGACTGGGCCAATTGGCTTTTCGCATTCACAATCTGCCTCAGGCTTACCCGTCTCAGACTTGGGTATTTGTCTAAAACCTAAGGGGCAACGGCGAAGTTGTTCTCATCGCGTCGCTAAGGGTTGACAATGCAGCTCTGTGTACGGATGGCCCCTCATGAGTAGCCGCAGCACGGCGTGTGAACGACTGTCCAAGATCTGCTTTGGTGCCATTCTTCCCAAAATCGATGTCTGCTTAAGTCGGGTCTGTTCCTTTATTGCGGTTTGCAGCAATCGACAAAAAGGGGCTCAAACCGGCCATTGTGCCCACCGGAAGAAACTTGCGCTCAGCCCTCCCGGCAGAATGACCGACCGCCCCGTCACAATTCCTCATTCCCCCTCGAAAAACGCCGGAATACCAGAAGAATTCGCCACCGGCGCGGGCGACTGTAGGGGTGAACCGGCATGAGGCCGGACAAGGATCAACAGAAAAGGAAGCGCGTCATGTCGTTCAACAAGGTTGCCGTTCTCGGCCTCGGAAAAGTCGGCCATCTGGCCGCGGAACTGCTGGCGGAGGCGGGCTTTGCCGTCACCGGCGTCGATGCGCGTGAGGTTTCGGGCTGCCCCTTCCCGACCAAGGCCGCCGACCTGACCGACAAGGAGGCGCTGGCCGCGATCCTGAAGGATCAGGAGGCGGTTCTGTCTTGTCTGCCCTATCACCTCAATATTGGCGTTTCGACCGTCGCGCATGGCCTTGGCCTTCACTACTTCGACCTGACCGAGGATGTGCCGACGACACAGCATATCCGGGGCCTTGCCGAAACCTCAAAGGGCGTCATGGCGCCGCAATGTGGTCTTGCCCCCGGCTTTGTCGGAATTGTCGGCGCGCATCTGGCCGACCAATTCGACAAGGTCCGCTCGATCCGCCTGCGGGTTGGCGCGCTGCCGCAAAACCCCACCGGCCTGCTCGGCTACGCATTCAACTGGTCGCCCGAGGGCGTGGTCAACGAATATCTCAATGATTGCGAGGTGATCGAGGAAGGGGTGCTGAAATCCGTCTCGGCGATGGAATGGCTGGAGACGATCTATATCGACGGTATCAAGCTTGAGGCGTTCACCACCTCTGGCGGCCTTGGAACAATGTGCGAAACCTATGCTGATAAGATTGAAAACCTTGACTACAAGACGATGCGCTATCCCGGTCATGTCGAGCTGATGAACTTCTTCTTCCATGAACTGTTGATGCGTGAAGATCGGGCTGCGGCGGGGAAAATCCTGACCAATGCCAAGCCACCTGTGGATGAGGACGTGGTCTATGTCCATGTCGCGGCCGAAGGTCAGACAGATGGTCAGTTGAAACGCCGCGAATTTGTGCGCTCCTACTATCCTTTGGAAATTGGCGGCAAACGGCGCACCGCGATTGCGTGGACCACATCAGCATCCGTGGTCGCGGTGATCGAGATGGTGCGCGATGGGGCGTTGCCGGCGCAGGGCTTCTTAAAGCAAGAAGAAATTCCGCTGACCCCCTATCTGAAGACGCGGACCGGAAATTATTACAATATCGGGCACAAAGGCCGCCACGCCTGACCCGATAGGGCCGACAGTGCGGCGCCCCGGCTTAACACCGGGGCCTCACGCGGTCAGGGCGATGCTTTGTGCCCAAGACCTCGTCTGAGGCGTTCAACCGCGACGCCGTGCGGACAGGTTTCTGGCAATGGCGCGAAGCATGATCGGTCTGATATGCGGGACGAAGTGAGCTTTCGGCCAATGCGACCGAACCTCCGCTTGTGTGACTTACAGGTATACGACGCCAAATCGTTCTTCGATCAAATCAAAATCGCGCTGATTGTCTTGGTTCTGCCGCGACGTTTCAGCCATGAATTCTTCTGCCCAATCACCGGGAAAGATATAGCTGATCAGCTTCGCTTGTGTATGACCCTCATTTTTCATGAAATGTGAGACGCCACGTGGACAATGAGCGGTGTCACCTGGCCCAAGGGAATATTGAGTGTCACCAATCTTGGCCTCCAACCGACCTTCGATAACATGAAAAGTCTGGTCTTCCCATTTGTGGTAGTGATCTGGAATAAATGCGCCCGGAGCGATTACGCCGTTACTGATAACGTATTCGGAAGCCGTTGCTTCTTTGCCAACGACAATCCCTGTGAACTCATCCTCTGCCATCATGTAGTTCTTGCTGGCGTCCCAGTTAGACACGATAGTTAATTTCGAAGTTTTAGACAGTCTTTCCGCCATGCTTTTTCCTAACCAATGATCAGCATCACCAAACCCGACCTTCGTCGGGATGCAGCAATTGGTCAAGAAGGGCTCAAACCGGATCAACGCAGAATCGGGGCTTGGCCTCTTCTTTCACTTGATAGCCGCCAGCGCCGCTTCAACCGCTTCCAGCAGAAGGTCAGCCTCTGCTCGGCCAAAAACCATCGGTGGCTTGAATTTCAGCACGTTGTCCAAGGGTCCGTCGGTTGAAGCAAGGACGCCTTGCTGACGCAAATGGTT
>JBARVN010000135.1:0-6085 GCA_049646285.1 Albidovulum sp.
GCGATACATTCAGAAATATCCCCCTCGATCGTGACCTTGACCAAGCCATCCTGCACCGCGCGCGCGATCAGGCGGTGGGCCTTGACCGACGGCACGCCCAGACGCTTTGCAACCAAGGCCTGGGTCAAGCCCCCCGCATAGTGCAACCAAGCGGCACGCACAGAAAGGCTCGCCTCCCTCGCCGCCTTTTCCGCTGTCAGCGTCATGCTTCCCCCACACAATGCGGGCCGGTCACGACAGCCCCAATTGCAGTTTGATATTTTTTACATTGTATGTAAAATTTTGCACGAAGGGCGGCATGTGTCAACACAATCATACGCCGCAGCGCAGAAAGCGTCGGCCCAAGAGACGTGTTTTCTCGGTTTGCGTGGGATTGCCAATCTGGCAGTTCATTGGCGAATGAAACAATTGCAAAAACGGCAAAAGCCGAAGCACGCCCCTAAGGACATCTGTCGCGCGGAACTATTTCTCGGGTCGACGAGGGTCGTTCAATACCCTGTTGAATCAACCTTTTTGCAAGGCACCACGTTGTTTCTCGTTTCAACTCGGAATGATCGACAAAAATTATCGCCGCAAAGAACACCCTGCCATAGACGGCAGATCTTTCTGAGCTATCGCCGGATACCCAGCAGTGCAAATTGATGATCGCCCGGATGGGCGACTGGTGAGCGCATGACCGGATACTTGTCCCGAGGCTCCTGTTCGGCAACCTAACTTCGAAATTGTCCCGTCAACAATAGGCGCTTCGATCTCATTACGACGCGAACTGTCACGACGCTTTTGGTTTACAGAAGAAGGGCTTAGCGTGCCTTCAGATCTTCCGGCAACAAAGCATCCGGGATGTTCTGAAAGCAGACGGGCCGGAGAAAGCGGCGGATTGACAAGGTTCCGACGGACGTCGCGCCGAAATTGGTTGAGGCAGGATAGGGCCCGCCATGCACCATCGAGTTGCACACTTCGACACCCGTAGGAAATCCGTTGGCCAGAACACGCCCGGCCTTGCGTTCGAGAATGGGCAAGAATGGAGCCGCATCACCGTAGTCTTCTGCGTCCATATGCAAGGTGCAGGTCAACTGACCTTGCAAGGCAAGGGCAACTTGGCGCATTTCGGCAAGGGATTGCGCGGTAACGATCATGCCAAGGGGGCCAAAGACCTCTTCCTCAAGAACCGTATTGGCCAGCCAGTTCGCTGCAGTTGTTTCATAAAGATATGGCGTGGCATTGCGCAGATCGCAGGTTGAGGTCAGAATTTCGCGCACGCCGCTTGTGGCTGCAATCCGCTTTTGCCCGTCACGGTAGGCCGAAGCAATCCCATCGGTCAGCATGGTCTGGCCTGTGACGCCTGACAAAGCAGCCGCTGTCACATCGGCAAATCGCCGGGCATTTTCGCCGGCAAGAACAACGGCGATGCCCGGATTGGTACAAAACTGGCCTGCCCCCATAACCAGAGACCCCGCCCAGCCTTTGGCGATTTCCGCGCCGCGCGCGGCACAGGCGTTTGCAAATATGAACATCGGATTGACTGACCCCAATTCGCCGAAAAACGGAATCGGTTCGGGACGTGCCGCGCAAAGATCAAACAAGGCGCGCCCACCGGTCAGCGAACCGGTGAAGCCAACTGCCTTGATCAGCGGGTGCTGCACAAGCGCGGTGCCGACATCCCGCTTGCCGCCTTGTATCAAGCTGAAGACACCGGGGTGCAGCTTGCAAACCTGAATTGCGGCATGGATTGCTTCTGCAACGATTTCGCTGGTGCCCGGGTGGGCGCTGTGGCCTTTCACAACAACCGGGCAACCCGCCGCAAGCGCCGCTGCGGTGTCTCCGCCAGCGGTTGAAAACGCCAAAGGGAAATTCGATGCGCCGAACACCGCCACGGGGCCGATGGGACGCTGAATCATTTTCAAATCCGGGCGCGGCAGTGGGTGTCGATCTGGCAATGCCTCATCGTGGCTCCGGTCCAAATAGGCGCCCGAAAGGACGTGATCTGCGAACAAGCGCAATTGCCCGGTCGTGCGGCCCCGTTCTCCCATCAGGCGCATCTCGGGCAATCCGGTCTCGGCGCAACCGATCTGAGTGATCTGGGCGGCACGTGCATCAATCTCATCTGCAATCGCGTTCAAAAAGGCCGCGCGGGTCTCTCGGCTGGCATAGCCAAAACTCCAGAACGCCTCTTCGGCACTTGTCGCGGCCGCTTCAACGTCGCTTAGGCGGCCGACGGAAAAGGAATGCGCGGCCCCGGAAGCCGGAGATGAAGCGAATGTCTCTTCCCCTTCAACCCAGGTGCCGGCGATCAGGTGTTTTCCATGGGGGTGAAACAATTTCGGGCCTCCTTATTAGCGCTCAGCCGTCGTGACTGCAATTTGTGGATATTGTATCCCAAATGCAAGCGGACACAAGGCCAGTTCACGCAAATGCGCGCTTGCTTGCGCAAATTCGCTCAGGCCTCGGTGGCGACGCGGTTCTCAGCGACAAGTCGCAAAAGCTGATCCCTTGTACGGCTGATATGATCGGACAAAGCCAAACATCCGCCTTCGATGTCGCGGGCCAGCGCCAGCTTCAACAGATCGCGGTGCTCTTTTTTGGCCGGTTCGCGCTGCTTCATGACACTCAGATGCATGCGCACATACCGATCCGAATGCAGGCTGATGCCCTGCAGTAATTCGTTGGTCCGTTTGCGATCGGCTGCGGAATATAGGGCCGCATGATATTTGAAGTTCAAAGCACCCCACTTGCCAACATCGTCGGCATCGTATGACCCTTCCATTTCTTCCAAAATAGCCTCGCAGTGGGAAAAGTCCGTCGAGGTCATTGCCGGAATGGCCCTGCGGAACAGATCGACCTCAATCAGAATGCGAAGGTCAAAAATCTCACCTATTTCGCGCAAGGAATGCTTGGTCACGGACGCGCGTCGATTGGTGGCCAATTGCACCAGACCTTCTGAATCCAGCCGCTTCAGCGCCTCGCGGATCGGCA
The DNA here is from genome assembly GCA_049646285.1 of Albidovulum sp. GTDB lineage: Bacteria > Pseudomonadota > Alphaproteobacteria > Rhodobacterales > Rhodobacteraceae > Albidovulum. The sequence goes on from JBARVN010000135.1 coordinate 2,974, forward strand.
TGCGCGAAACATCATATTCCTGCGCCAATGCCTCTTGCCGGATGGTTTCACCCTCTGCCAATTCGCCGCTGAGAATACGCTCGCGGATGTCGTCTGCAATGACATCGGGCAGGCTGCTTCTTTCGATTGCGCGTTTAATTTTCATCTGGGCACTCGATCATATTGTATTTCGGATACAATAGCGCTTCAGGCCGGTTTTTCAACCTGAAACCAAGAATGGTCGGGCATGACAGACTGAAGGAAAGGCAATCTGTATATCGTATCCAGAATTATTGTGGCGCGCGGCGGAATGGGCGCCGCCGTGCAGGTTGGCTTGTGAGCCTTTCTTGTGATTACGCGCCCCAGGTATCGCTAAGCCGGTAACCACCGGGCCAGGGGTCATCGGGGTCCAGCATGTGTTGATGCGTACCGGTGATCCAGGCGCGGCCGCTGATTTCGGGCACAATGGCCGGGCGGTCCCCCACCTGAACCTCAGCCGCAATGCGCCCGGTAAAGCGTGACCCGATGATCGAGATCGCTTCAAATGTCTGCCCGATCTGCATCTGCCCTTTGGCCGCCATCAGCGCCATGCGGGCCGATACGGCCGTGCCCGTTGGCGAACGGTCAACCTTTCCCGGCTGGATCGCCACGGCAGACCGGCCTGACAGGCCGGTCTCTGTCTTACTCAGAGGTCCGCAGAAGGCACAAAAGGATATGTGGTTCCAATCGGGGTTTTCGGGATGGATAAAGCCAAGCTGTTCGGTGGCTGCGTGGGCGATGGCCATGCCCTTGCGCGCGATATCCTTGGCTTCACTCTCGACAATCTCGAACCCAAGGGTTGCGGCGTCCACCACCACGAAACTGTCGCCGCCATAGGCCGTATCCACCGTCAGCGTCCCGATGCCGGGAACCTCTAGCGGCACGGCAATCTTTCCGGCAAAACTTGGAAGGTTTTGCACAAAAATCCGCTCGGCTTTACCATTGCGGCAGGTTGCGCGAACCCGAACAAGCCCGCCGGGCGCTTCCAGCGTCAGGCGGGTTTCCGGCTCGGTCATGGGAATAATACCACTGTCCAGCAGCACCGTTGCCACACAGATCGAGTTTGAGCCGGACATCGGTGGATCAAATTCCGGCTCCATGATGATAAAGCCCATATCCGCTTCCGGATGTTTTGGCGGCACCAGCAGATTGACGTGTCGAAACACGCCGCCACGCGGTTCGTTCAGCACGAAATTGCGCAAGGTCTGATCCTTGGAGATGAAGGATCGTTGCTCCCACAGGGTGTTTCCCGGCGGCGGGGCAACCCCTCCGACGATCACGTCGCCCACTTCGCCCTCGGCGTGGGCCGAGATGACATGAATGGTTTTGCTGCTGCGCATGATGCCCCCTTCAGGAATAGCTGGCCACGGGCGCACCCAAGGCGTCGAAGATCGGTGTGATCCCAAGCCCCGGACGATCAGAGGCTGTCATTCGCCCATTGACGCGCTTGGGTGCGCCCTTGGCGATATCGACGGTGCCGTAGCTGTTGAAATCGGTGGCCGAAAAGGTGAATTCGGCGGGGGTCGAGCGCGCCAGATGGGCGATGGTCGCGGTGGTAATATCACCACCCCAGGTGTCTTCGATGGTCATCGGGATGCCATGTGCGACGCAAAGATCACGCATCAGTTTGGCCTTGGTCAGCCCGCCCACCTTGGAGATCTTGAGGTTGATCACGTCCATTGCATCTTCGGCAATGCCGCGCACCAAGGTGTTGGGTGTGTCGATCACTTCGTCCAGCACAAAGGGCAGCGCGGTGCGGCGGCGGATCGACACGCATTCCTCGTAGGTCAGACAGGGTTGTTCGACATAGACATCGAGACCGGAAATCGCACCGACAACACGCGCCGCTTCATGGCGGGTCCAGCCGGTGTTGGCGTCCGCCACCAGCAGGTCCGAGGGTTTCAGAACGGAACGGGTTGCGTGTATGCGATCAATATCGTCATTGGCATCGCCTCCGACCTTGAGCTGGAACTTTGTATAGCCCTCAGCGGCGTAGCCTTCGATCTTTTTGGCCATGATCTCGGGCGCTTCTTGACTGATGGCGCGGTAAAGCACCACATCCTCCTGCGCGGCACCGCCCAGCAGCGTGTAAACCGGCTGGCCGGTCGCCTGACCCAAAATATCCCAGCATGCAATATCGACCGGCGCTTTGGCATAAGGATGGCCGCGCAGGGCGGCGTCCATGATGCGGTTGATCTCGCCGATGTTCAGCGGGTCCAGCCCGATCAGGTGCCGCGCCAGTTCGGCCAACCCCGCGCGCACGCCCAAAGCAAAGGATGGCAGATAGGCCGAACCAAGCGGGCAGCATTCGGCATAGCCGGTCAGGCCTTCATCGGTGGATATTTCCAAAACCGTACTGTCAAACACTTCGACGAAATTGCCGTTCGACCAGCTATAGCGTCCCTCTTTCAAGGGCAGATCAACTTGAAAGACGTTGAGTTTGGTGATTTTCATGTGTCGTCCTTTCAAAACCGAGTAACAGAATAGGCAGGCATGGGCAGCGCGGGGGCGTCACCAGACATCGTAGCGGCGATCAGTTCTGCGGTGCCTGCGGCCTGCGTCAATCCCAGATGCCCGTGGCCAAATGCATAAAAGACCTTGTTGGGCAGATGCCGTGAAGGCCCAATCACGGGCAAGCTGTCAGGCAAAGACGGCCTGAAGCCCATCCATTGCTTGCCGTTCTCGACCTTCAAGCCCGGCATAAAGCGCTTGGCTTTATTCAAAAGCATCTCAGACCGCTTGTAATTCGGCGGCAGGTTCAGCCCGCCCAGCTCCACCGCTCCACCAACCCGGACCCCGCCATTAATGCGCGACACGACAAACCCATGCCCACCAAAGGTCAGATGCGTGCGCAGATCAAAGGCACCGGGCGGCAGGGTGGTGTTATAGCCGCGCTCGGTTTCCAATGGCACGGCATCGCCAATCGTATGGGCAAGCCTGTGCGACCATGCTCCGGCGGCGATCACAACCTGTTCTGCGCTGATCGGGCCATCAGATGTCTGCACTTCTGCGCCTTCCGCCCCCTGCCCCACGGCCAGCACCTCGACCAGATCGATCTGCCCGCCACGTGCGCGGAAAATACCCGCCAGATGCT
>JBARVN010000136.1:0-49265 GCA_049646285.1 Albidovulum sp.
AACATCGATCTGTCTGTCGGCGCGGTGTTGGGCGTTACCGCCATGATGATGGGGCTCCTGCAGGTCAATTTCTTGCCCGCCTATCTTGGTCTTGGCAGCCCGTTCATCTGGATCATCACGGTTTGTTTCGGCCTTGCCTGCGGGGCGACCATTGGCGCATTTCATGGCTGGCTGATCGCCTACCGCGGCATTCCGGCCTTTATCGTGACGCTGGGTGGTTTGCTGGTCTGGCGTGGCTGCGCATTCCTTGCGGCAGGCGGGCGCACGATTTCGCCGGTTGATCCGACTTTTGCACTTATTGGCGGCGGCCCTTACGGGGCGGTTGGTGCGACGGGCAGCTGGATTGTTGGGCTTTTGGCCTGCGCCGGCGTGCTTTGGTTGTTGTATTCGGGGCGCGCCAAGCGGCGTTTGCACGAATTTGCGCAGCGGCCAATGTGGGCCGAGGTCTTCCTTGCCGTGCTGGGCTGCGGTCTGATCATCGGCGCGGTCACGCTGGTGAACGCCTATCCTTGGCCGAAAGGAATCGTGAAAGCCTATGCCGCGAAGAACAACATAACCGTCCCTGAAGAGGGTTTGTTCATCAGCCACGGCTTTGCGATTCCAGTTTTGATCTTGATCGTTGTCGGTATCTTGATGACGCTTTTGATGACCCGTACGCGCTTTGGCCGCTATGTATTCGCCATCGGCGGCAACCCAGAGGCTGCGGCGCTTGCCGGTATAAACACCCGCTGGATGACGCTAAAGATTTTCACCCTTATGGGCGCGCGGGCCGGATTGTCCGGGGCTGTCGCTTCGGCCCGCCTGAATTCCGCCACCAACGCACTTGGTGTTTTTGATGAGCTTTACGTGATTGCCGCCGCTGTTATCGGCGGCACATCCCTGGGTGGCGGAATTGGTACGATTTACGGCGCCATCCTTGGCGCGCTGGTCATGCAAAGCCTTCAGACCGGCATGGTGTTGATCGGCTTCGACACGGCCTTGCAGCAAATCGTGGTGGGCAGCGTTTTGGTCTTCGCCGTCTATCTCGACAACCTTTATCGCCGTCGGCAGAAGTGAGGGAGCCCGCCATGCAGACATCCGAAACACCGCTGGTCGAGTTGCGCGATATTTCTATCGCATTCGGCGGCATCAAGGCCGTTGACCACGTCAGCATTGATCTTTTCCCAGGTGAGGTCGTGGGGCTTTTGGGCCATAATGGTGCCGGTAAATCCACGCTGATCAAATGTCTGTCAGGCGCTTATCACGCCGATAGCGGGGATATCTTGATTGACGGGCAGAAGGTCGAAATCAACAATCCGCGTGACGCCCGCGCGCTGAATATCGAGACGATCTATCAGACGCTGGCGCTGGCCGATAATCTTGATGCGGCCTCGAACTTGTTTTTAGGCAGAGAGCTGGTTTCCCCGCTGGGCTTTGTCGATGACGGCAAGATGGAGGCCGAGACGCGCAAGATCATGGCGCGGCTAAACCCGAATTTCCGTAAATTCAACGTGCCGGTGTCTGAGCTTTCGGGCGGTCAGCGGCAATCGGTTGCCATTGCGCGGGCAGTCTATTTCAACGCACGCATCTTGATCATGGATGAACCCACGGCCGCCTTGGGCCCGCATGAGACACAGATGGTCGCTGAGCTTATTCAAGAGCTAAAGCGCCAAGGCATCGGCATCTTCTTGATCGAACACGACATTCACAATGTGATGAAGCTTTGCGACCGCGCTTGTGTGATGAAGAACGGCCAAAAGGTCGGCACCGTCAATGTCGATGAAGTCACCGATGAGGATATCTTGGGCATGATCATCCTTGGTCAGCCGCCCGCCAAGGCCGCATAATGTATCTTGGGCTAGATCTTGGCACTTCGGGTCTGAAAGGCGTTATCATTGACGATGCCCAAAAGATCGTGGCCGAGGCCTCTGCGCCGCTGAACGTCACCCGCCCGCATGATGGATGGTCGGAACAATCCCCGGCTGACTGGGTCGCCGCGACCGAAGCAGTGTTGCTGGCTTTGCCTGCAGCCGCCCGCGCGGCGATTAGTGGGATCGGTCTGTCCGGGCAGATGCACGGTGCGGTTTTACTTGATCGGGCCGACGATGTCCTGAGGCCTTGCATCTTGTGGAATGATACGCGCGCGCATGTTGAGGCTGCTCAGCTGGATGCAGATCCGCAGTTTCGTGCGTTGACCGGCAATATTGTCTTTCCGGGATTCACGGCGCCCAAACTGTTGTGGGTCAAACGACATGAGCCTGCTTTGTTTTCCAAAGTATCCAAGGTGCTGTTGCCGAAAGACTACCTGCGCCTTTGGCTGACCGGCGAGCGTGTCGCCGAGTTGTCAGACGCGGCCGGCACAAGTTGGCTGGACACCGGTGCGCGCGATTGGTCTGACGCTCTGCTCGCCGCCACAGATCTTTCGCAAGATGCCATGCCGCGCCTCGTTGAAGGCTCTGCTGTCTCGGGCCGTCTTCGGCCCGAGCTTGCCCAGCGCTTTGGCCTGCCTGCCGGAGCAACCGTGGCGGGCGGTGCAGGGGACAATGCGGCGGCTGGAATCGGTGCGGGCGTTGTTCACGCGGGCCAAGCCTTTGTCTCGCTTGGAACGTCAGGCGTGCTTTTTGCCGCCAACGACGGTTATCAGCCAGATCCGGCCACTGCGGTTCATACGTTTTGTCACGCCGTACCGGGCACGTGGCACCAGATGGGCGTGATCCTTGCCGCCACAGATGCACTGAACTGGTTTTCGCGCATCGCAGGGGTCGAGGCGGCCATGCTGACTGACGGTCTTGGCCCGCTGACGGCGCCCGGAAAAGCCCGGTTTCTGCCCTACCTTGGCGGCGAACGCACACCGTTGAACGACGCGGCAATTCGGGGCGCTTTTATCGGGTTGGAACATACAACGGACCGGGCAGCAGCCACCCGCGCAGTTTTGGAAGGCGTGGCGTTTGCGATCCGGGATTGTCGCGATGCACTGGCGGCCACCGGCACAAAAATTGAACGGCTTTTGGCGGTCGGCGGTGGATCAAATTCGGACTATTGGCTTTCGGCAATTGCGACGGCTTTGAATACGCCTGTCTCACGACCGGTTGCTGGCGACTATGGCGGTGCATTCGGGGCCGCACGTCTGGCAATCATGGCGTCCACGGGTGCGGGAGTCGAGATTGCGACGCCGCCGGTGATTGCCCGCACCTTTGAACCAATAGCGACACTCACAGATAGTTTTGATCAGGGCCACGATCGCTACTGCGCGGCCCAAAGTGCGATACGAGGACTGACATGACCCACTTTTTTCACAACATTCCGAAGATCCGTTTTGACAGTCCGAACAGCGCCAATGAATTCGCATTTCACCACTACAACCCGGACGAAATTGTCATGGGCAAGCGCATGGAAGACCATCTTCGCTTTGCGGTTGCCTATTGGCACAGCTTTGCCTGGCCCGGCGGCGATCCGTTCGGCGGCCAGACATTTGACCGGCCTTGGTTCGGCGACACTATGGCGCTTGCCAAACTGAAGGCCGATGTAGCGTTTGAGATGTTCGATATTTTGGATGCGCCATATTTTTGCTTTCACGATGCCGATGTTCGTCCGGATGGCGCCAGTTTTGCGGAATCCACCCGGAACCTTGAAGAAATCACCGACTATTTCGCAGAAAAAATGGAAAGCCATCGCACCCGACTGCTTTGGGGGACGGCCAACCTTTTTACGCATCGTCGCTATATGTCGGGCGCTGCGACCAACCCCGATCCTGAAGTTTTTGCCTATGCCGCAGCGACGGTGAAGACCTGCATGGATGCCACACATAAGTTGGGCGGCCAGAATTATGTTCTTTGGGGTGGGCGCGAAGGCTATGAAACCCTGCTAAATACCGATCTTGGGCGCGAGGCCACGCAAGCGGGGCGCTTCTTGCAGATGGTTGTCGATTATAAATACAAGATCGGTTTTACCGGTGCCATCCTGATCGAGCCAAAGCCACAAGAACCTTCCAAGCACCAGTATGACTATGACGTGGCCACCGTGTACGGCTTTCTCAAACGCTTCGGGCTTGAGAATGAGGTAAAGGTGAACATCGAGCAAGGACATGCCATCCTTGCCGGGCACAGCTTTGAGCATGAAATTGCCATGGCGAGCTCTCTTGGGCTGTTTGGGTCCATCGACATGAACCGGAATGACTATCAGTCTGGCTGGGACACAGACCAGTTCCCCGATTCCGTGCCCGAAATTGCCCGCGCGTATTATGAGATCATTCGGGCTGGTGGCTATACGACAGGCGGCACAAATTTCGACGCCAAACTGCGGCGTCAAAGTCTCGATGCGGAAGATCTGATTTTGGCCCACGTTGGCGCCATGGACGTTTGCGCGCGCGCCTTCAAATCCGCCGCCGCGCTGATTGAAGATGGCGGGTTAGAGGCGGCCCGGTCGGGGCGCTATTCCGGCTGGGATGCATCGCCGACGCAAGCCATGCTGAGCAGCGGAACCCTCGAAGGCATCTACACACAAGTTATGGAGCAGGGGCTTGATCCAAAGCCGCGCTCGGGTCGGCAAGAACGGCTTGAGAACTTGTGGTCCCAGTTTGTCTAGCACACCCATTGGGAGAATCGGGTAACCCCCCAATCCACCCAAACCGTTCATATGCCGCAATAAAATTGAGCGGTCTTATCAAGTGCGCACGAATGCCACATTTTTATCCGCTTAATGTGCAAAAAACAGCAACACACCCGGCTGGAATCGGCCACTTTTTGAAAAGCTCGACAGTAACCAGTTGTTAGCCTTAACGAATCTGTAACAGTTGCCTTCATAGTTTAACTCTGAACCTGGCCTGGGGGCTGGTTTGTGAACAACCGACTGGGAGATTTACTGAATGGCTGCCCCCCAATTCGAGTTTCGCGATGCTGTCGCAACTGAAGACAGGACTGGCTTTTATCAGACTTTTGGCAAACGCGCCTTTGATGTGACAGTGGTGATACTGGCCGCTCCGGCTGCGCTATTGATCCTGTCTGTGGTTCTTATTGTCACGTGGATTAGCGGTGGCACGCCACTTTATGGACAGTCACGTGTTGGCCGTGACGGCAAGGTATTTCGGTGCTGGAAAGTACGGACCATGGTGCGCGATGCCGATGCTGTGTTGGCGCGGGTTCTGCATTCGGATCCGGCGCTTGCAGAAGAATGGCTTCACAGCCAAAAGCTCAGCAACGACCCCCGGATCACCCGGCTTGGTCGTTTCTTGCGACGCACGAGCATAGATGAACTGCCGCAGCTGTGGAATGTGTTGTGCGGGGATATGAGTCTTGTAGGACCACGACCATTCATGACTGAACAGCAAGGTCTTTACCGCTTTGGTCGACCAGATGCGGATTATTACCAGATGCGGCCCGGTATTACCGGTCTGTGGCAGGTTGGCCGCCGGAACCGTGCTTCGTTTGCCGAACGCGCGGATTATGATGAGGCTTACTTTCAGACAATGAGCGCCAGCACTGATATGCAGATCTTGCTTCGCACTATCGGCGTCGTGTGCCGCGCAACGGGCATTTAACGCGCCTCGCGCTTACGCGGAAGCGCTTCTTAGCAGAGTTTGCTTTAGCCGAACCGCTTCCAGATGGCGGAACCACCCAGAGATTCGACAAACTCTGCATGAGCGCTTGCCTCGACCTCGGTCAAGCGTGCCGCCAAGGGGATGGGGCGCGCTGACGGGCGCCAAGCGCCATCAACACTATCGCTACGCTGCGATTCTTCGGCAGAAAGGCCGAAATCGGGCTGACGGCCGCCGATCAGTTCCAGATACACCTCTGCCAACAGCTCGCTGTCAAGAAGTGCTCCGTGTTTATCGCGGGCCGAATTGTCGATGCCAAAGCGACGGCAAAGCGCATCCAGAGAGGCGGGCGATCCGGGAAACTTACGCCGCGCCATTGCAACTGTATCAAGAGATCGGTTCATCGGCAGCACAGGCTTGCCCGCCCAGTTCAGTTCTGCATTCAGAAACTTCATGTCAAAGGCGGCGTTGTGGATCACCAGAACCGAATCCACGCCAATAAAGTCAACGAAATCCGCCGCGACTTCGACAAAGCGGGGCTTGTCGCGCAAAAAGTCGTCGCCCAGCCCATGCACATCAAACGCCTCTTTAGGCATGGCGCGTTCTGGGTTGATATACTGGTGATAGATGCGGCCTGTTGGGACGTGATTCAGCAGCTCAATGGCACCGATTTCGACAATGCGGTGGCCTTCTGCAGGCTCAAACCCGGTGGTTTCGGTATCAAGAACGATTTCGCGCATCATCGGCCCCCCAATTTCATGATCAGTTTACGCACAGCTTGATCAGCATCCACAAGAGACAGCGTTTCGATAATGTAGGTCGCGCGCGTGCGTTTTTCAGCATCGGGCATCTGGCGGGCCAAGATGGTTTGGAACTGAGCTACGGTCATGCCCGGGCGTGCCATCACGCGGGCGCGTTGAACCTCTGACGGGGCGGTCACCACAAGGGTTGCGTCCAGATGGCGATCTGCGCCGGTTTCAAACAACAGTGGAATGTCGAGAACAACCAGACGCGCGCCAGTCGCCGTTGCGGTTTCGATGAAATCTGCGCGGTCTTTGGCGACAAGGGGGTGAACAACGGCTTCAATTGCCAAAAGAGCGTTGGGATCGGCTGCAATCCACCGCTTCAGCCCCGCCCGGTCAACAGCCCCGTCCACGATCGCTTCTGGACAGAGGGCCGCAATGGCGCCAACGGCATTGCCGCCCTTTGCATAGAGCCTGTGCACCGCGGCATCAGCGTCCCAAACCGGCACGCCTGCCTTGGTGAACATCGCTGCTGTCGTGGATTTCCCCATCCCGATCGAGCCGGTCAGACCCAGAAGGAACGGTTTGGTCATTCGCCCAATACGACGTCACGGGTCAGCTGATCAACTTCGGGCCGGGTGCCGAACCAGCGTTCAAATGCCGGGGCGGCCTGATGGATCAGCATTCCCAGCCCATCGACGGTAGTGCAGCCGATTTCCGCCGCTTCATTCAGAAGATGCGTTCGCAAGGGCGTGTAGACCAGATCCGTCACCACAGCTGTTTTCGAGAGCGCATCTAAGGGAATACGAAATTCCGGCTTGCCCTCCATACCAAGCGAGGAAGTGTTGACCACGGTCACAGCCCCTTCCATCATGTTACCCGCTTGCACCCAATCGTGGACAAGCACCTTCGCACCGAATTCCTGGCGCAGTGCTTCGGCCCGTGCCCGCGTGCGATTGACCAGCCGGATTTCGGGCACGCCAACTTCTATGAGTGACGCGATAACCGCGCGCGCACCGCCGCCTGCACCAATGACAGCTGCGGGGCCAGATGCCGGGCTCCAGCCCGGTGCATTCTGGCGCAGGTTGGCGATAAATCCGTATCCATCGGTATTGTCTGCGTGGATGCGGCCATCCTTGCGAAAAATCAGCGTGTTTGCGGCACCTATCAAAGCAGCACGGTCGGTTACGACATCGGCCAGCGCCAACACCGTTTCCTTGTGAGGTATCGTCACGTTTACACCGACGAACCCAGCCTTTGGCAGCGCTGCTATGACCTCTTTCAGATTGGACTGGGCGATGTCCATAGGGATGTAGTGCCCCCGGATGCCATAGGTTTTAAGCCAATGTGTATGAAGTCGCGGCGATCTTGAATGCGCAACGGGAGAGCCGATGACACCGGCAAGCGGTATACGAGGATGATCTGTCATGCTGCGATGTCGCCCCGAATGGTAAGCCACGTCAAGAGCTCGATGAGTGGCAGGCCAAGAACGTGAAAATAGTCGCCCTCTATGCGGGAAAAAAGCCGCACGCCTTCGGCCTCAACTTGATAGCATCCTGCAGAATGGCGGATTTGATCCCAGTTCCGATCGAGGTAGACCTCAAGATATTCCTCTGAGATGGTGCGCATCGAAAGCTTTACGGATCCGGTCTGGCGCCAGATTGGTGTTCCAGCCTGACAAACCACTGCGGCGGAGTAAAGGTGGTGGTCCTTGTCCGATAGAAAATGCAGATCCTCCCGCGCTTGTTCCCGGGTTGCCGGTTTGCCAAATATTCGGCCGTCGCATGCCAGAATTTGATCGCAGCCAATGACCAAGGCTTCGGGATTTCTATCTGATATTTTTCGGGCCTTCAGTTCAGCGAGGGTATCAGCCTGATCCCTCGGGCTGGTTCCATCTGCTATCAACGCGGCGCGGATTGCATCTTCGTCGATTCGTGCCGGTTGAATCTGGGGTTTCAGACCAGCATTTCTTAACAGATGTGCACGGATTTCTGAGCCTGAGGCGAGGATGATCGGGGCTGAGGACGTATGGGGCATGGGACACTTCTGTGGACAACCGGGGTGCAATGGACGGGACAGTGCGGTTGAAAACGCCGGCCCCAATTATTGCTGTGGGAAAGTTTGCAGGTTCGTCAAGGTTGGTCTGGGTTCATACACCTGTGCGTACGAGGTTTTCCTGTCTGTGAATAAACGCTTTTGCCTGTCAGAAGAAGGGTAAGTTATCCCATGTGTGTTAATCACTGTATCACCTCGTAATTATATGTTTTTAAAAGATATATTTCGCAATGTTTAAAAAGCCCCGCTTTTCTGCACCGATTTGTCCCCAGGCCAATACGCATGTGTGCAAGCTGACCCGAAGCGTTGTAATCCCCACTATCCACAGGGCTTACATCATCATCATCTCATATCTTTCTTTCTTCTTTTTTTTAGATAAGAAGGACATAGAAGCATGAAGGGGCCACCGGATGAGCGATTTTCTGGCTATGATCTATCCGTGGACAAAGGCGCTCCATGTGATTTCAGTGATCTCTTGGATGGCGGGACTGTTCTATTTGCCAAGGCTTTTTGTCTATCACGTGGAATCTGTCGACCAAGACAGTGCCACAGATACACTGTTTCAAACCATGGAAGTCAGGTTGCTGCGGGTGATCATGAACCCTGCGATGATCGCGACCTGGATCTTTGGGCTGTGTCTGGTGTTTACACCGGGGGTTGTAGACTGGGGTGCGATTTGGCCTTGGACGAAAGCTGCAGCCGTTCTTGCAATGACATGGTTTCACCATTGGCTTGGGCACCGCAGGAAGGACTTTCTGGCGGGAACCAACAACCGGACAGGGCGGACCTACCGCATGATGAACGAAGTGCCGACGGTGCTGTTGGTTGTTATTGTTTTGTCTGTCATCGTTCGGTTTTAAGCCAGAGATTGACTTTCGCCAGGTGTCGCGTGTATTGCTTGGCCAGCCCCCGCCGTCCGGATGGGGATATTTCCCTGACGAACCTTCACGCTGGCCTTGATGCTTTGCGTATTGCGAATGGACCTTTCATGACTATTGAACGCCTTAGCCTTGCTGAGTTGAAAGAAAAGACGCCTGCTGACCTTCTCGCAATGGCCGAAGTGCTTGAGATCGAAAACGCATCAACCATGCGGAAGGGCGAGATGATGTTCTCGATCCTTAAAGAGCATGCAGAGGATGGCTGGGAAATCAGTGGGGATGGGGTTCTTGAGGTTTTGCAGGACGGATTTGGCTTTTTGCGCTCACCGGCCGCGAATTATCTGCCCGGCCCAGATGATATTTATGTCAGTCCTGATATGCTGCGTCAGTATTCACTGCGGACAGGCGATACCGTTGACGGGGTGATCCGGGCACCAGGTGACAGCGAACGCTATTTCGCCCTGACCAATGTGACGTTGATCAATTTTGAGGACCCGGAAAAGGCCCGCCACAAAGTTGCCTTCGATAATCTCACCCCACTTTATCCTGATGAGCGGTTGAAGATGGAGGTCGAGGACCCAACCATTCGTGACCGCTCTGCACGCATCATCGACTTGGTGGCACCTATCGGTAAGGGCCAGCGTGGACTGATTGTGGCGCCACCCCGGACCGGTAAAACAGTGCTTTTGCAAAACATCGCAAATTCTATCGCGATGAATCACCCTGAATGCTATCTGATCGTGCTTTTGATTGATGAACGCCCCGAAGAAGTGACCGACATGCAGCGCTCGGTAAAGGGTGAGGTTGTGTCATCAACATTTGACGAACCGGCAACGCGTCACGTTGCGGTGGCAGAAATGGTGATTGAAAAAGCAAAACGACTGGTCGAGCACAAACGCGATGTGGTGATTTTGCTCGACTCGATCACGCGTTTGGGCCGGGCGTTCAACACTGTGGTTCCGTCTTCGGGCAAAGTTTTGACCGGCGGCGTGGACGCAAATGCGCTTCAACGTCCCAAGCGCTTCTTTGGTGCTGCGCGGAATATCGAAGAGGGCGGGTCGCTGACCATTATTGCGACCGCTCTGATTGACACAGGCAGCCGAATGGATGAAGTGATCTTTGAAGAATTCAAGGGCACAGGTAACTCGGAAATCGTGCTGGACCGCAAGGTCGCCGACAAGCGCGTCTTCCCGGCGATGGATATACTGAAATCTGGTACGCGGAAGGAAGATCTGCTGGTCGACAAGAATGATCTGCAGAAGACATATGTTCTGCGCCGAATTCTGAATCCGATGGGGACCACTGATGCGATTGAATTCCTCATCTCGAAGCTGAAGCAAACCAAGTCCAATTCGGAGTTCTTCGATTCGATGAACGCCTGACTTGTTGTTTTAAAACAATAGGTTAATCATGTGTACTATCTATGCCCTTGCCTCGGCGCGGGGCAAGGCTGGCGTGGCTGTTGTTCGGATTTCTGGTCTCTTTGCCTGGGAGGCTGTGCGGATGCTGGCCGGCAATGTGCCTGCGGCGCGCCACGCATCCCTTCGGAAGCTATCCTTCAAAGGCGAGATGCTAGATGAGGCGCTGGTTTTAACCTTCGCTGCGGGCAGTAGCTTTACGGGCGAGGAGAGCGCTGAGCTTCATTTGCACGGATCAATGGCCACTATTGCGGCGGTGTTGCGCGCATTAGGTGAAATCAAAGGATTGCGCCTTGCGGAGCCGGGTGAATTTACACGCCGCGCGTTGGAAAACGGCTGCCTTGATCTTGCGCGGGTGGAAGGCCTTGCTGACCTGATTGAAGCGGAAACCGAGGCTCAGCGTAAACAAGCGTTGCGTGTTCTGTCAGGTGCTGTTGGCCGACGGGCTGAGGCGTGGCGCAGTGATCTGATACGGGCCGCCGCTCTTTTGGAGGCGACAATTGATTTCGCTGATGAAGATGTACCCGTAGATGTTGTGCCGGAGGTTTCTGGCTTGATTGAACGTGTGCTGTTTTCGTTGCGCGATGAACTCAACGGCTTTGGTGCTGCGGAACGTATTCGCGATGGGTTTGAGGTGGCGATTGTTGGCGCGCCCAATGCCGGAAAATCTACCCTTCTCAATGCGTTAGCGGGGCGCGAGGCTGCAATTACGTCGGAAATTGCCGGTACGACCCGAGATGTAATTGAGGTCAGGATGGACCTTGGCGGATTGGCCGTGACCATTCTGGATACGGCAGGATTGCGAGAAACAGACGATTATGTTGAGGGGATCGGTGTGCGCCGGGCTGTGGAGCGTGCGCGGCTGGCTGACCTACGGGTGTTCTTAACCGAAGGAAACGATTTGCCGCTGTTGGATGCTATGCCCGACGACATCATTGTTCGTGCCAAGGCAGATCTGAGGAAGGGCAGCGATGATTTGCTCGGGGTATCCGGAGTTAGCCGAGAGGGCCTCTCCGAACTTATGTCCATAATATCCGAGCGGCTGTCAAAGCGCGCCCTGTCAGCCGGGCTGATTACCCGTGATCGCCAAAGACAGGCCGTGGTCCTGGCTATTGGGGCTATGGAATCGGGTGCCAATGAGCTATTGAGCGGTCATGAGCGGTCAGAGCTGGCAGCAGAGAATCTTCGTCAGGCTGTTCGGGCGTTGGATACGCTTGTCGGACGCGTGGACGTTGAACACTTGCTGGATGAAATATTTTCGAGCTTTTGCATCGGAAAGTAGGGAGTGTTTCACGTGAAACATTTTGACATTGTTGTTATCGGTGGCGGACATGCGGGCTGTGAAGCGGCACATGCCGCAGCGCGCATGGGTGTGTCTGTTGCGCTGGTGACGCTTCGGCGCGATGCGATTGGCGTGATGTCCTGCAATCCGGCTATCGGGGGCTTGGGGAAGGGCCATCTGGTGCGTGAGATTGACGCGATGGATGGCATTATGGGGCGGGTTGCAGACCGGGCGGGTATACAGTTCCGGCTTTTGAACCGTCGCAAAGGTCCGGCCGTGCAGGGTCCGCGCGCGCAAGCTGACCGGAAACTGTACCGCGAAGCGATGCTGTCAGAATTGGTAGCACAGGAAAACATTTCAATCGTTGAAGGCGAAGTTGTTGATTTTGTAATTAATAACAATCGCGTGGGCGGTGTTCGTCTTGAGGGCGGCGCGGAAATTCTTGCAACCTCTGTCATTCTGACGTCTGGAACGTTTTTGCGCGGTATCATTCACATCGGTGACAAAAGTCAGCCCGGTGGCCGTATGGGCGACAAACCATCTGTTCGGCTGGCCGAACGCATTGACGGTTTTGGCCTGCCGCTTGGACGCCTTAAAACCGGAACTCCTCCGCGGCTCGACGGGCGGACAATTGATTGGTCTTTGCTCGAAAGGCAGGACGGTGATGACCGCCCCGTGATGTTTTCGTTTCAACACGACCAGCCCTTTGCTCGCCAGGTTAGCTGCGGGGTCACCCATACGAATGAAAAAACGCATGATGTGATTCGGGAAAACCTGTCACGTTCGGCGATGTATGGCGGCCATATCGATGGTGTCGGCCCAAGGTACTGCCCTTCGATTGAAGATAAGGTCGTGCGCTTTGCCGACAAAACATCGCACCAGATTTTTCTTGAGCCGGAAGGGCTGGATGATCCGACGATATATCCAAACGGGATATCAACATCGCTGCCGGTTGATGTTCAAGAAGCGTATGTTCGGTCAATCGTCGGGCTTGAGAGTGTCATCATTCTGCAGCCGGGGTATGCGATTGAGTATGATTTTGTGGACCCGCGCGCCCTGACGCCCACGCTCGAAGTGAAGGGGGTTGAAGGCCTATATCTAGCGGGGCAAATTAACGGAACCACTGGATATGAGGAAGCAGCAGCCCAAGGGCTTGTGGCCGGCCTTAACGCCGCCCGCTTCGCAAGGGATGAGCCGCCGGTAACTTTCAGTCGGTCACAGAGTTATATTGGCGTGATGATTGATGACCTTGTGACGCGTGGTGTAAGCGAACCTTATCGTATGTTTACGTCGCGGGCAGAATTTCGGTTGTCTTTGCGCGCCGACAACGCGGATCAGCGGCTTACACCTTTGGCGCGCGCGCTTGGTTGCGTAGCCGATGCGCGGATTCGTAATTTTGATGAGAAGATGGAGGCGCTTACCGCAGGGCGGCAGCTCCTCGAAGATCTGGTGCTCACTCCAGCTGAAGCTTTGGCGCACGGGATAAGGGTTAGCCAAGACGGGCAACGGCGTAGCGGCTTTAACTTTCTGTCCTTTCCTGATGTCACATTTTCAGACCTTGAAAAGGCAGAACCTTCTTTGAGTGAGTTGGATCCCGAGATCAAAGAGCAGATCGCGCGGGATGCGCTTTATGCAAACTTTATTGATCGTCAGATGGCCGATGTGAAAGCGATGCGGCGAGACGAACATCATGAAATTCCAGCAGATTTTGACTTTTCGTCCTTGCGGGGCCTTTCGTCCGAGCTGGTCGAAAAGCTCAATCAAGTGCAGCCGCGATCCTTGGCGCATGCAGGAAGAATTGAAGGCATGACGCCTGCCGCGCTTACGCTGATACTTGCGACGCTAAAGCGCGCGGGCAGGATGCGGTCGGCCGGATGAATGGCGGACAGATGCCATTCGGTGACCGGAATGTTTCACGTGAAACATTGGAAAGGCTTGCCGATTTTGAACAGCTATTGAAAAAATGGAATCCTGCAATCAATTTGGTTGCGAGATCTACCCTGGGTGATATTTGGAGCCGCCATTTTCTGGATTCAGTCCAGGTGTTTGATATGGCGCCAAAAGATGCGTGTTCGTGGGCAGATATCGGTAGTGGTGGGGGGTTTCCAGGGCTTGTTGCTGCAGTACTTGCAGCTGATGAGCGGCCGGAAATGCGAGTAGTGCTGGTTGAAAGCGACAAACGCAAAGCGGCCTTCCTGTCATCATGCTCCCGCCAGCTAAATCTAACCACCACAATAATGGCAGAGAGGGCGGAATCTCTGGAACCGCTGGGCGTTGACGTATTGTCGGCGCGGGCGCTGGCCCCATTGGATGGATTGGCCGCCTTGGCTGAACGTCATCTTGGTGCCGATGGCGTCGCGCTGTTCCCAAAGGGCGCAAACCATCAAAGTGAGCTCAATCAAGCGCTTGAAAACTGGGCATTTACCTATCACAAGGAACCTAGCAAGACGGATCCGCATTCCGTCATTTTGTCAATCAGGGGGATTACCCGTGTCTGATCCGACCCGACCTCCGGGCCCCAAAATCATCGCCATTGCCAACCAAAAAGGCGGCGTTGGCAAAACGACGACGTCGATAAATCTCGCAGCGGCGCTGGCCGAAGATGGGCAGAGCGTTCTGCTTGTGGATCTTGACCCGCAGGGAAATGCGTCGACCGGCCTTGGGGCCGAACCCGCCAATCGCGGTCTGACAACCTATGATCTTTTGATCGAGGATGCGGCCCTTTCAGAGGTTATCCGCGAAACTCAGGTGGAAGGGTTGTGGCTTTGTCCTGCGACGACCGACCTGTCTTCAGCAGATATGGAGCTGATGTCCAATGAAAAGCGCAGTTTTTTGCTGTATGATGCGTTGCGACAGCCGGCGATTGATCAATTTTACTTTGATTTCATCCTGATCGACTGCCCGCCATCCCTTAGCCTGTTGACCGTTAACGCAATGGTGGCGGCGCATTCAGTGCTTGTACCGCTTCAAGCAGAATTTTACGCGCTGGAAGGCCTTTCTCAGCTGATGCTGACAATCAGAGAAGTTCGTCAGGCCGCAAACAAAGACCTCCGGATTGAGGGAGTTCTTCTCACGATGTATGATGCGCGGAACAATCTATCACAACAGGTAGAGGCTGATGCCCGCGCAAATCTGGGCAATCTGGTCTATAAGACGGTTATTCCAAGGAATGTAAGGCTGTCAGAAGCGCCGTCTTATGCGATTCCGGTTCTGGCCTACGATACTTATTCAAAAGGCAGCATGGCCTACCGCGCACTTGCGCAAGAGGTTTTGGCGCAAAACACCCAATAAGGGAGCCTGAGCATGGCAGACAAAAAGCATGAACGGCGCGGCCTGGGGCGAGGGCTGTCCGCGCTTATGGCAGACGTGAATGTGGCCTCGGCAGATACGGAAGAACAGTCGGGATCCCGCCGCGGAAGCCTGAATGTTCCTGTGGAGGCAGTTAAACCGAATCCTGATCAGCCACGACGCGATTTTCCGGTTGAAAAACTGGAAGAACTTGCCGCTTCAATTCGCGCAAAGGGCATTATTCAGCCCCTGATCGTGCGTAAAAACCCAAGAGAGCCAAATGGTTACGAGATTGTCGCCGGCGAACGTCGGTGGCGCGCCGCACAAATGGCGCAACTGCATGAAGTGCCGGTGCTGGTCAGGGAGTTTACGGACACAGAAGTTCTAGAAGTCGCGATTATCGAGAACATTCAGCGTGCTGACCTCAATCCCGTGGAAGAAGCGCTGGGGTACCGGCAGCTGATGGATCGGTTCGGCCATACTCAGGAAAGGCTGGCAGAAGGCCTTTCAAAAAGCCGAAGTCATATTGCCAACCTCCTGCGCCTTCTGTCGCTTCCTGATGAGGTTCAAGCGATGATGCGTGACGGCCGCCTTACAGCGGGACATGCGCGCGCCCTGATCACAACGGAAGACCCGGTCAACCTGGCCCGTCAGGTTGTTGCCCGCGGCCTTTCGGTTCGGGAGACGGAGAGGCTGGCCAAACGGCCTTCGAAAGGCTCTGGTGTGGCCCGCTCTGTACCGCGCAGTGACAAAGATGCCGATACACGGGTTTTGGAGCAGGACCTGTCTGCAAACCTCAAGATGAAGGTTGTGATTGACCACAAGGGTCACGATGGCGGTAATTTGGTTATTAATTACAAGACATTGGAGCAGCTCGATGAATTGTGCCAGATCCTAAGCACCATCCGGTAGGCGTGGGTGCTGCCCCTCGGATCTCGTCTTGCTTATAGCGTGTCGCGCTAAACCTGAAACGCTTTAGTGGTCTGGGCGCGTCCAGATGAACATCGTGACTCCCAGAAGCGCCAAGACTTGTACGGCAAGGATTTCTTGGCGCACCCCTAAGGCCAATGACATCGCCAGAGCTGCAAGGATTGATCCGCTGGCAATCCATTTCGCTTTGCGTCGGATAGCGCCCCGTTCGCGCCAGTCCTGGATCGGTGGGCCGAATACTGAATGCGCCAACAGCCAGCGATGAACCCGCTCTGATCCGCGCCCAAAACAAAAGGCGGCCAACAGCAGGAAGGGCACAGTCGGCAGCAACGGCAGCGCCATGCCTACAACACCTAGTGTCAGCGCCAGAAAACCGCACACTATCCAGATAAACCTTATCATGGCAGCAGCTCCCGGATCAGTGCGTTTAGCACCGGTCGCCCGGTGGATGTGGCCTGCATCACATTTTCGGTCATGAGCACCAGATCCAGATCTTGCAAGCGGGCAATAGCCTTTTGGTCAATCTCTTGCCCCGCAAGCCGCGCAAAGCGGGCCACGTCCAAGCCGTCGGACAAGCGCAATCCCATCATCAGAAATTCTCCGGCCTGATCGCGGGCAGACACCTCGGCTCGCATGGACTCGCCATTGCCGGAAGCCTCCACCTGTTTCAGCCAAGCTCCGGGCGAAAGCGGGGTTTCCGTTGCAAATCGCCGACCGCCGATGCTTATTCGCCCATGAGCTCCGGGCCCAATCCCGGCATAGTCGCCATAGCGCCAGTAAATCAAATTGTGTCGGCTTTCAGCCCCGGCCCGGGCGTGGTTCGAAACCTCATAGGCCGGCATGTCGATTTTTTCTAAAATATCTTGCGTTTTCAAATACATATCTGCCGATAAGTCTTCTTCTGGCAGACCTCTTAGTCCACCCGCCGCGTGGCGCGCACCAAAGGCTGTGCCATCTTCGATGGTCAGTTGATATAGGGAAAGATGGTCTACTGACATGGTGGCGGCTTCATTAAGCTCTGCCTCCCACCCCGCCAGATCCTGATGCTGGCGAGCATAGATCAGATCAAAACTCACGCGATCAAATGTATCACGGGCGATTGAAAATGCCTTCCTTGCCTCGGCAACCGAATGCAGACGCCCTAGCCGTTTAAGGTCCTCATCATTCAACGCCTGAATGCCCATTGAGACACGATTGACCCCGGCTTCGGCATATCCCCGGAACCGGCCCGCCTCGACGCTGCCGGGGTTGGCCTCCAGCGTTATTTCAAGGTCGTTCGCTTGGGGCCAGGTTGCCCGAATAGCGTCTAGAACGGATGCAACCAAATCGGGCGACATTAAAGAAGGTGTGCCACCGCCAAAGAAGACCGAATTCAGCACCCGACCGGGCAGTTCTGCGCCAACCCGCGCAATCTCACTCAGATAGGCAGACTTCCAGCGGGATTCGTCGATGGACGCTGAAACATGGGAATTGAAGTCGCAATAGGGGCACTTGGACGCACAGAATGGCCAATGAAGGTAAAGACCGAACCCGCCATTGCGCCAGTCTTCCATTCTTTAGCCTTTGAACGCCGTGACTTCGATCTCAACCAGCATTTCGGGCTTGATCAGACCCGCAATCACCATTGTGGCAGCGGGCCGGATTTCGCCGAACGCCTCGCCCAAGGCGGGCACGAGAGCGTCGACCAGTGCGGCATCAGTGACGGTGTATTGAACCCGCACGATGTCCTCCATCGAAAACCCGGCCTGATCCAGCACGCCCTTGATGGTCGAAAAGCAATTGCGCGCCTGATCGGCGATGCCGTCCGGCATTGTCATCGTGGCATAATCATATCCCGTGACACCCGACACAAAGCACCATCCGCCTTTAACGATGGCGCGGCTGTAACCCATTGTTTTTTCAAAGGGCGAGCCTGTTGAAATCCGTTTCATGTACCGCTCTCCTTAAAACACATGACAAGTTTGGAAAAAGCATCCCAGCGATGGCTGATCTGGTTCTTTTTGGCCGGATCCATCTCGGCAAACGTGATGTCGTATCCATCGGGCTGAAACATCGGGTCGTATCCGTGGCCTTCGGCGCCGCGTATCGGCCAGACGACCCGCCCGTCAACCTTGCCCTCAAAAACCTCATCATGCCCATCTGGCCAGGCGATAACCATGGTGGAGCGGAACCGGGCCGTTCGGGGGTAGGGCGCGTTGACCTTTTCAAGCTCATCCCATGTCCGGGTCATTGCCATCAGAAAATCGCGGCCCGATGGAGTTTCCGCCCAATCGGCGGTATATACACCGGGCGCACCATCTAGCCCGTCAACCTCAATACCGCTGTCATCAGCAAGGGCGGGAAGACCCGTCGCCCTTGCAGCCGCATGCGCCTTGATCCGGGCATTGCCGACAAATGTGGTTTCAGTCTCCGCAGGTTCCGGCAGGTTCATATCGGCGGCGCTTACGCAGGCAATCCCGTATGGGGCAAGCAAATAGGCGATCTCTGCCAGCTTACCCTTGTTATGGGTCGCCACCAAAAGCCGACTGCCCGCAAAGCCGCGCATCAGATTGCGGCCTTCTGTGCTGCAACCAGTGCTGCATTCCCAGCCTCGGCCAGATCCAGCAACCGGTTCATCTCATCACGTGAAAAGGTGGCGCCCTCGGCCGACATCTGTACTTCGATCAGACGCCCGCGACCTGTCAGGATGAAATTCCCATCAGTGCCTGCTTCGCTGTCTTCGGCGTAGTCCAGATCAAGCAGCGGCTGCCCTGCATAGATTCCACACGACACGGCGGCCACATGATCAACAATCGGATCGCTGGTGACGACGCCAGCCTTCAGCAGCTTGTTTACGGCCAAACGCAAAGCCACCCAGCCGCCGGTGATCGAGGCACAACGGGTGCCGCCATCGGCCTGAATAACATCGCAGTCGACAACGATCTGTCGTTCCCCCAGGGCAACACGGTCAATGCCAGCACGCAGAGATCGACCGATAAGACGTTGAATTTCTTGAGTTCTCCCAGACTGTTTGCCAGCAGCAGCTTCGCGCCGGTTGCGGGTATTGGTGGCGCGCGGCAGCATGCCGTATTCTGCCGTAACCCAACCCAAACCGGTGCCCTTTAAAAATGATGGCGGGCGGTCTTCTATCGACGCGGTGCACAGAACATGCGTGTCACCGCAGCGGATCAGGCACGATCCCTCGGCATGTTTCGTCACGTTTGTTTCTATCGAAACAGCGCGCATTTCATCAAGTTTCCGGCCAGAAGGTCGCATGGGTTGTCCTTTCTTCACTGTTGCGCCCAATTACAGGCCTGCCCGTCCGGGACGCAACCCCGATTGACGCAGCGCGGCTATGGCCATTTAACTGCGCAGGCCCCATATTCCAGATGGATATGACAGACAGATCAAAAGTTCTGACCGACATGAATGACCGTTCGCGCGAAGTGTTTCGCCGCGTCGTCGAAGGCTATCTCGACAACGGTGATCCTGTCGGGTCGCGCACGCTGACCCGCACGATGACGGAAAAAGTTTCTGCCGCGACAATCCGCAATGTGATGCAAGATCTGGAATATCTCGGGCTGTTGGACAGCCCACACACGTCAGCGGGCCGAATACCCACACAGTTGGGCCTGCGGATGTTCGTCGACGGGTTGATGGAAGTCTCAACCCTCTCGCTTCAAGACCGTGAAGCAATTGATGCGACCACAGGTGGGAATGAGCCTGGCGTCGCGTCTTTGCTTGACCGGGTTGGCCAGGCGCTTTCGGGCATCACTCATGGCGCCAGTTTGGTGTTAACCCCAAAACATGAAGCCGCAATTCGCCATATCGAATTTGTCAGCCTTGGTCCCGACCGGGCGCTCGTGGTTTTGGTTTTTGCAGACGGGCAGGTCGAAAACCGGGTTTTTGCACCACCGCCCGGGCAAACGCCGTCATCTATGCGCGAAGCGGGGAACTTTCTGAATACTCTGGCCGAGGGCCGGACGCTGTCTGAGCTGCACACCCACATGCGCACAGAAATCACCCGACGCCGGCAAGAACTGGATACTGCCGCCCGGGCGCTGGTAGAAAGCGGTCTGGCGCAGTGGGAAAACCCCGGCGAATCTACTGAACGGCTGATCGTACGGGGCCGGTCCAATCTTCTTGATCAGACCGCTGAGGCGGATATTGAACGGATCCGGACGCTCTTTGATGACCTTGAGCGCAAGCGCGATATCGCCGAATTCCTTGAACTGACCGAATCTGGCGAGGGTGTGCGCATTTTTATTGGCTCTGAGAACAAACTTTTCTCACTTTCGGGTTCCTCTCTGGTGGTGTCTCCCTATATGAACGCTGACCGTAAGATCATCGGCGCCGTGGGCGTGATTGGTCCGACGCGACTGAACTATGGGCGCATCGTACCGATCGTCGATTACACCGCGCAGCTTGTCGGGCGATTGCTGTCCGGGGAGCGTAAAGGACAAGACCTATGAGTGAGATGAAGAAAAACGAAATTGAAGAAGACGAGGCGCTGCTTGATGACGATCTGATCGACATCAACGCTGAGTTTGAACAGGCGAGCGAGATTGATACGCTGCGGGCCGAGCGTGACGATATGCGCGACCGTTTCATGCGCGCTCTGGCCGATGCTGAAAACGTCCGCAAGCGCGGCGAGCGGGATCGCAGAGAGGCCGAGCAATATGGCGGATCCAAGCTCGCCCGTGATTTGCTGCCGGTCTATGACAATCTTAAGCGCGCCCTTGATGCGGCGGGCGAGGAACAGCGGGCGGCGGCCAAGGCGCTGATCGATGGTATCGAACTGACGATGCGTGAGCTGATTTCGGTATTGGGTAAGCACGGCGTCGACCCGATTGTTCCCGATGTGGGGGAGCCCTTTGACCCTCAGCTGCATCAGGCGATGTTCGAAGCCCCGGTTCCCGGAACCAAGGCAGGCGACATCATTCAGGTGATGACCGAAGGCTTTATGCTGCACGAACGGCTTTTGCGCCCCGCGCAGGTTGGTGTGAGCTCGACGCCCAAATCGTGACTATTGCGACAGGGGGTGTTTGAATCAAAACGCCCCCTGTTCTCACTTTTCACCAAGCGATTTCAGCTCATATAATGCCGCCAGAGCGTCGAGAGGCGTCATCTCATCGGGGCGCAGTGCTTCAAGGCGTGCTTCCAGTTCGGATGGACCCTTGCTCGGGCGCTGGACGGTGGCAGGGGCTGCACTGAACAAAGGCAGGTCGTCGATCAGCGTGTGTTTGCGCATCCCACCTTCCCGCTCCCCCTTTTCCAGCGCCTCAAGGACGATCTTGGCCCGATCAACGACCATCGTGGGCAGCCCTGCCAGCCGCGCGACCTGAACTCCATATGATCGGTCCGCGGCCCCTTTGCGCACTTCGTGCAAGAAGATCACGTCGCCTTCCCACTCCTTGACGGTAACGGTGGCATTCTCAACACCGTCCAGCTTGCCCGCCAAAGCCGTCATCTCATGGTAATGCGTGGCAAACAGCGCCCGCGTCCGGTTTACATCATGCAGATGTTCAAGCGTTGCCCAAGCAATCGACAGCCCGTCATAGGTTGCGGTGCCGCGCCCGATCTCATCCAGAATTACCAAGGCCCGGTCATCGGCCTGATTGAGAATGGCTGCGGTTTCCACCATCTCGACCATGAATGTTGACCGCCCGCGCGCCAGATCATCAGCGGCACCGACGCGGCTGAATAGTTGACTGACCAAGCCGATATGGGCGCGGCGGGCCGGAACGAAACTGCCTGCCTGGGCCAGCAGCGCTATGATCGCATTCTGGCGCAGAAATGTGGACTTACCGGCCATGTTCGGGCCAGTGAGAAGCCAGATCGCAGGCGTGCCTTCGTTTGTCAGCAGGCAATCATTGGCCACGAAGGGTTCGCCAGATCGTTTCAGCGCCCGTTCCACGACAGGATGACGCCCGCCCTCGATTTCGAAGGCTCGGCTTTCGTCAATCTCGGGTTCGCACCAATCCTCACCGCGCGCCAGATCGCTAAACGCGGTGGTCAGATCAATCTCTGCCAATGACCGTGCGGCATCTGAAATCAATCCAGAGGCATCCAAAATCATGGCTTTCAGGCCTTCATAGAGCCGCTTTTCGATCTCTAACGCCCGATTTCCGGCATTGAGAATCTTGGTCTCCATCTCGGACAAGGGCACAGTGGTGAAGCGCACCTGATTTGCAGTTGTCTGGCGGTGGATGAAGGTTTCATTCAGGGGCGCAGACAACATCTTGTCGGCATGGTTCGTCGTGGTTTCGATAAAGTAGCCCAGCACATTGTTGTGCCTGATCTTCAGGCTTTGCACGCCAGTTTGGGTGATATAGTTGGCCTGCATCCCTGCGATCACTGCGCGGCCTTCGTCGCGCAGTTTGCGCGCCTCATCCAGATCACTGTTGTGCGCAGGCGCGATAAAGCCGCCGTCGCGGGCCAAAAGCGGCGGCTCATCAACCAGTGCGGCGCTGAGATATGCGACCAAATCGTCAAACCCAATCAATGCCTTTGCGGCATCGGTCAACCGATCAGATGTTGCATCCGACAATCGCCCGGCAACCCGACCTGCTTCGGCCAATCCATTGCGGATCGCTATAAGATCACGCGGGCCGCCGCGATCCAGCGCCAAGCGCGACAGGGCGCGGTCCATGTCCGGGGCTCTTCGTAAATCAGACCGCAGCGCTTCGACCAGCCGGGCGTCATTGGCAAAGAACCGCACCGCTTCCAGCCGCGACTTGATTTCGTTCAGATCCCGCGAAGGTGCTGACAAGCGTCGTTCAAGCAATCGCCCGCCACCTGCAGTGACGGTCCGGTCAATCGCGGCAATCAACGATCCGTCGCGCCCACCCGACAAGGCTTGGGTGATTTCCAGATTGCGGCGCGTCGCGGCGTCGATCTGCATCGCTCCGCCTGCGCTTTCTTTGACCGGGGGCTGCAACAGCGGCAGCTTACCACGCTGCGTCAGATCCAGATATTCGACGATCGCACCCATGGCCGACACCTCGGCCCGGTCAAAACTTCCGAATGCCTCCAGCGTGGCCACGTCAAATAGCGCGCAAAGCCGCTTTTCCGCGCTGGTGCTATCGAAACTTCCGCGCGACAGCGGGGAGATAGAGGCACCTGATTCAGAGACTATTCCGGCACAATCAGCCTCTTTTGTCTCTGATATGATCACCTCGCGCGGGGCCAAACGCGCCAATTCCGGTGCGAGCCGGTTCATCGGGCAGGGCATGACGCGAAATTCGCCCGTTGAAATGTCGACCCAGGCCAGTGCGCCTTCATCCCGGACCTCGGCCCATGCGGCCAGATAGTTGTTCCGCCTGGCCTCCAGCAGCGCCTCTTCCGTCAGGGTTCCGGGTGTGACCAATCGTACCACATCGCGGGCAACCACGGATTTTGATCCGCGCTTTTTGGCTTCGGCGGGATCCTCCATCTGCTCGGCAATGGCGACGCGAAAGCCTTTGCGGATCAGTGTCAGCAAATAACCTTCGGCGGCGTGATAGGGTACGCCGCACATGGCGATGTCTTTACCCAGATGCTGGCCACGCTTGGTCAGCGCGATGTCCAACGCCGCCGCTGCCGCTTCGGCATCGTCAAAGAACATCTCATAAAAATCACCCATCCGGTAGAACAGCAGCGCATCGGGATACCGGCCTTTGATTTCCAGATACTGCGCCATCATCGGCGTTACATTGGCTTCGCGTGCAGTCACAAAAATCCCCCCGGGAACTGTCCGGTGACCCTACAAAACCCGTCGTCCCGGGAAAAGCGGCAAATCCTCAGCATTGTGAGGATCGGGAAGGGGCGTTATGACGGCGGAAACCATCAAGGAACTGCCGCATATGTCATCGAAGAACCGCGTTACCCCGGAAGAGGCGCTTGCCTATCACCTCAATCCGACGCCCGGAAAGTATGAGATTGTTGCGACAACGCCGATGGCCACCCAGCGTGATCTGTCGCTGGCCTATTCCCCCGGCGTCGCGGTTCCGGTGCAAGCCATCCATGAAGCGCCTGAAACCGCCTATGACTACACGGTCAAAGGCAACATGGTGGCCGTTATTTCAAATGGCACCGCAATTCTGGGCATGGGTAATCTGGGGGCGTTGGCGTCCAAACCGGTGATGGAAGGCAAGGCGGTTCTGTTCAAGCGCTTTGCGGATGTAAACGCTATCGATATTGAACTGGATACCGAAGACCCAGAAGAGATCATCAAGGCGATTTCTTTGATGGGTCCGACATTTGGCGGCATCAATCTTGAAGATATCAAAGCGCCTGAATGCTTCATTATCGAAAGCCGTCTGAAGGAGATCATGGACATCCCGGTGTTCCATGACGATCAGCACGGCACCGCGGTGATTTGTGCCGCCGGTCTGATCAATGCGCTGGAGCTCAGCGGCAAGAAGATCGGCGATGTGAAGATTGTTTTGAACGGAGCTGGTGCGGCAGGAATCGCTTGTCTTGAGCTTTTGAAAGCCATGGGCGCCAAACATGACAATTGCATCATGTGCGACACCAAGGGTGTGATCTGGCAGGGCCGGACGGAAGGTATGAACCAATGGAAATCTGCCCACGCCGCCAAGACCGATGCCCGCACCCTGGATGACGCAATGAACGGGGCGGATGTGTTTCTTGGCGTGTCCGCGAAAGGCGCGGTGACGGCTGAGATGGTCGCCTCGATGGCCCCGAACCCGGTGATTTTCGCCATGGCAAACCCAGATCCTGAGATCACGCCGGAAGAAGCCCATGCGGTGCGCGAAGATGCAATCGTTGCCACGGGCCGTTCGGATTACCCAAATCAGGTGAATAACGTCCTTGGTTTTCCCTATCTTTTCCGCGGGGCATTGGACATTCATGCCCGCGCGATCAATGACGAGATGAAAATTGCCTGCGCCGAAGCGTTGGCAAAGCTTGCGCGCGAAGATGTACCGGACGAGGTGGCAATGGCTTACGGCCGCAAGCTGAAGTTCGGGCGCGACTACATCATTCCCACACCGTTTGATCCGCGCCTTATCTACGTGATCCCACCTTCGGTTGCCAAGGCAGGCATGGATACCGGTGTGGCCCGCCGCCCGATCATCGACATGGTTGCCTATGAACTCAGCCTGAAGTCACGCATGGATCCAACCGCCTCGATCTTGCAAGGCATCCATGCGCGTGCGCGTCAGGCGCAGGCCCGTATGATCTTTGCCGAAGGGGATGACCCCCGCGTGCTGCGCGCCGCCGTTGCCTATCAACGCGCAGGCCTGGGTAAATCGCTGGTTGTGGGCCGCGAACAGGATGTGAAGGAAAAGCTGACCGTCGCGGGCCTCGGCGATGCTGTGGCCGAGCTTGAGATCGTCAATGCCGCGAACTCCCAGCATCTCGAAGGATATCGGGAATTTCTTTATGCGCGGCTTCAACGCCAAGGCTTTGACAGGCATGACGTGCACCGGCTGGCGGCGCGCGATCGGCATGTATTTTCGGCGCTGATGTTGGCGCATGGGCATGGCGATGGGCTTGTCACGGGCGCAACACGCAAATCCGCGCATGTGCTTGGCCTCATCAACCACGCGTTTGACGTTAAGGCCGAAGAGGGTGCGGTGGGTATCACCGCGGTGCTTCACAAGGGCCGCATCGTGTTTATTGGTGACACGCTGGTACATGAATGGCCGGATGAGAATGATCTGGCGGATATTGCCGAACGCGGCGTCGCAGTGGCGCGCGGGTTGGGGGTTGAGCCACGGGTGGCGTTTTTGTCGTTCTCAACCTTCGGCTATCCGGTGTCGGAACGGGCGACCAAAATGCACATGGCACCGAAGGTGCTAGATGCACGCGGGGTGGATTTTGAGTATGAGGGAGAGATGACGGTCGATGTGGCGCTGAACATGGAACAGATGGCGCAATATCCCTTTTGCCGGCTGACAGGCCCTGCGAATGTGCTGGTGGTGCCTGCGCGCCATTCGGCTTCAATCTCGGTCAAGTTGATGCAAGAAATGGCGGGCGCTACGGTGATCGGACCGATCCTGACTGGTATCGACCGCCCGATCCAGATCTGCTCGACCGGATCCACCGTAAACGATATTCTCAATATGGCAGTAATCGCTGCGTGCCGATTGGGTCAAGGATGACAATTTATAACCTCGGCTCGATCAATATTGATCATTTCTACCGGATCGGGCATCTGCCCGCGCCCGGTGAAACTTTGGCGGCTGATGGCTATGAAATGGGTTTGGGGGGTAAGGGCGCCAACCAATCCGCCGCCGCTGCGAAGGCCGGTGCGCATGTGGTGCATATCGGCGCTGTCGGTCCCGAAGGCGGGTGGGCGGTCGACCGGTTATCTGCTTGGGGGGTCGATACAACGCATATCGCGCGGCTTGATGCGCCTACGGGCCATGCAATAATCAACGTCGATGCGGCTGGAGAAAACACAATCATACTCTTTCCGGGTGCAAACCGGACGCTGCCGTTTTCAGTGGTCGAAGCGGCATTGGTCGGGGCCGGGCCTGCGGACACGCTTTTGATGCAGAATGAGACCGCGCATCAGGCGGATACAGCGGCGGTGGCGCATGAAAAGGGCATGCGCATCGTCTATTCCGCCGCGCCATTCGATATAGATGCGGTACGCGACGTACTTAAGTATGTCTCTGTTCTGGCCTTAAACGCGATTGAGGCCGAACAGCTTTCAAATGCGATGGGTGTCAGCCTTGATCAGCTGGATGTGCCGGAACTCTTGGTAACACGCGGGGCAGAAGGTGCCGAATGGCGATCGCGCGATGGCGAGCGGGCTTTTGCAGCGCCCCGTAAAGTTCAGGTGGTGGATACGACAGGGGCCGGGGACACATTCGCCGGATATTTTGCGGCAGCACGGGATGCTGGCCAATCGCCGGCGGCCGCGCTTGATCTGGCGGGCGCTGCGGCAAGTCTGAAGGTGACCAGGGCGGGAACCGCAGATGCGATCCCCACCCTTGCCGAAGTCATGGTAGATCTAAGCCGCGCCTAGTGGGCGAAGGCCGCGGCACGTCCCCAAAGCTGCTTGACACGCTTGTCGCGTCCACACGCGTCGCGGTAAAACTTATAGGCCTCTGACTGAGATTTCGGCCCCCGGCGGGTCAGCACAATCTTGCTGCCTTTGTAGTAGTCCTGATGGTATGCCTCGGCTTTGTAGAATGCCCCGGCATCGACAATCGGGGTGACGATTTTCTTACCAAGTGCTGCCCCAGCCGCAGCCTTTGCGGCCTCTGCTGCTGCGCGCTGGGCCGGGGATTTTGTAAAGATCGCCGTACGGTAGCTTTCGCCACGGTCACAAAACTGACCGCCCGCATCGGTTGGATCGACCGAACGGAAATAAAGCTCCATCAGGCGCTCATAGCTGACCTTGGCCGGATCAAACCGAATTTCAGCTGCTTCATAGTGACCGGTGCCACCTTTGCCGACCTGCTTATAGGTTGGGTTTTTGGTGGTTCCGCCGGTATAGCCCGAGACCACAGATTTTACACCCGGCACGCTTTCGAAATCAGATTCGACACACCAAAAACACCCGCCCGCAACGATTGCGGTTTCAGTCGCAGCCAGCGCCGGGCTTGCCAGAAACAAGAAGGCCAGTACATATCTCAGCATCACATCACTCCGCTTTTCTGCACAAAACGTGTAAGTCGCGCTCCGGGCAAGTCATCTTCCCGTGAGGGCGTTGTAATCAATGCTGTGATCCGACCGGCTGAGCAGATTACCCCAGCAGCTTTGCCAAACCCATTGCCACGCCAATATCGCCCGAGATCTTCAGCTTGCCCATCATCACGCCGGTCATGGGATTCAGCTTGCCAGTCAGCAGCTTGACCAGATTGTCCTTTGAAATGCTCAGGGTGCAATCGGTGTCCCGGTCGTCAGTCGATGCGCTGCCATCGGCCAGCACGATCACACCATCTGACCCGCAGTCAAATTTCAACGAGCCGGTGAATTTGCGCGTCTCAAGGGTGGTACGAATATCGGTGGCGATGGCGTCAAGCGTCATGTGGCAGGCCTCAGTTATGTGTACCTGAGGTAGCGCTGCCCCTGCGAGGCCTGCAAGAGGAGCGTTGCGTCACGTGCGCAATCTGACTAAGGGCGAAGGACGTTCATAACCCTCACCAGCTCTGCGCTGATGCCGGGTTCTGATAAGGCATGCCCAGCCGCCGGGATCATCTTCAGCTCTGCCCGAGGCCAGTTTTCGGCCAGCATCCACGCCGATGCGGGCGGGCAGATCATATCATACCGGCCCTGAACGATTGTGGCGGGCACGTCTTTCAGTTTGGGTAAATCCCGCAGGATTTGCCCGTCCTCATCCAGAAACCCTTTGTTGCGGAAGAAGTGGTTTTCCAGCCGGGCAAATGCCCGCGCATAATCGGCAGGAGGATCCCCGACGATGCCGTCATGCTCGATGCTGGCAAGAGAGTTTTCCCACGAAGCCCAGGCGCGGGCAAAGCGGGTTTCGGTCGCGACATCGCCTGAGAAAAGCCGGTGGTGATAGGCTTCGATCAGGTCGCCCTGTTCGCGGGCTGGAATCAGCTGTGTAAAATCTGCCCAACGATCGGGCCAGAAGGCGCCTGCGCCGCCCCCGTAAAACCAGCCCAGTTCCCGCTCGGTCATTAAAAAGACCCCGCGAAGCACCAGATGGAGCGCGCGTTCAGGATGTGTTTGGGCATAGATCAAGGCCAGCGTCGCACCCCAGCTGCCGCCAAAAACGATCCATTGATCAATGCTGAGTGTCGTGCGGATCTGTTCGATATCGGCGACGAGATGCCAGGTGGTGTTTGCATCGACGCTTGCGTGCGGGCGTGACCTGCCGCAACCGCGCTGATCAAAAAGAATAATACGGTAGACAGATGGGTCGAAATAGCGACGCATGGCCGGGGAACAACCGCCCCCGGGACCGCCATGAAGGATGATCACCGGGACACCATCTGGCTGTCCGCATTGTTCAACATAGATGCGGTGCCCGTCGCCCACATCCATCAGACGCTGATCGAAGGGCTCGATCTGCGGATAAAGATACGTGACTGCGCGTTTTTGCCCTGCGACCCGGTCCATGAAATCAGTATATAACGCAATTGTCGCGGGCCGCCAGCCGGTCCGACACCCAATACCGGAGACAGATCGTGCAGGCAGATATGAGCAGCATTGATGCCGCCGAAGTGGCAAAGTTCGAAGCGATGGCGGCCGAATGGTGGGACCCGCAGGGCAAGTTCAAGCCTTTGCACATGATGAATCCGGTGCGCCTTGACTATATCACGCGGCAGGTCGCGGCCGAATTCGGGCGGGATCTGACGGCCCCAACACCATTCAAAGGGCTGCGCATACTGGATATTGGGTGTGGGGGTGGGCTTTTGTCTGAACCCATGGCCCGGCTGGGCGCCACGGTTGTCGGGGCGGATGCGGCGGCGCGCAACATCCCTGTTGCCCGGCTGCATGCCGAACAGCAGGGGCTTGAGATTGACTATCGCCATTCCGCCGCCGAAGCGCTGGATGAGGAATTTGACGTGGTTCTGGCGATGGAGATCGTCGCACATGTCGCCAACCCCCCTGCCTTTATGGCGACGTGCGGTAGCCTTCTTAGGCCAGGCGGGCTGATCATTTGTTCGACCATCAACCGAAATGCCAAAAGCTTTATGATGGCGATTGTTGGCGCGGAGTGGGTGATGCGGTGGCTGCCCAAGGGCACGCATGACTGGGCGAAATTCATCACGCCGGAAGAACTGTTCGATATACAGCGAGCTGCCGGGCTTGAACCGCTGGATCGCAAAGGGTTTGTCTTCAATCCCGTCAGCTGGGCATGGTCGATCTCGGACCGCGATCTGAGCGTCAACTATGTGACCGCTGCGCGCAGGCCTTAGCCTTCTCCAAGCCGCAACCGCAGCTCGCGCAAGATCGGTAGCGCCGCCCGCACTTTTTCGGTGCCAACTGCCTTGACGACATCACCGATCAACGGTGCAATGACCTCAAGGGCTGCGTCGCGTGACTTGCGGCCAGAGGGGCTTATCGACACAAATTTACGCCGCGCATCGTCCCAATCGGGGCGGATGTGAACATGCCCGGCCCACTCAAGCTTGGAAAGCGTGTTGGTCATCGCCCCTCGAGTGACGTGAAACGCGTCAGCCAGCTGCGCGGGTGAGCGTTCGTCATTGATATGGGCCAAGTGATTCAGGACTGAAAAATGACTAAGCTCCATGCCTTTCGGCAGCGCGCGCGACACCAGGTTGCGCGCCAGCTGGTCGGCCATAAAGACCTCAGAAAAAAGTGCTACAGCCAGAGGGTCGTTCTGGTCAGCCATGATCATGGCACCTCATACTGGCGGTCGTGGTCGAGAGAGGGGACGCGGCCCCGTGCACGAGCGACTTCGGTCATTGAAATATCGGCGTATGTAATGCCGGTATCAGTCCCACCATCACTTAGCACTTCGCCCCAAGGGGAGACAGCCAATGAATGCCCGTAAGTGCGACGAGGCCTGCCGCCGTGAGTTGCATGGCTGCCTGTCTGGGCGGGGGCAAGAACATATGCGCCGTTTTCAATCGCCCGCGCCCGCAATAGTGATTCCCAATGGGCCGCTCCGGTCGTGTCGTTAAACGCTGCAGGAACAGTCAGGATGGATGCGCCTGCCTGGGCCAATTGCCGGTAAAGGTGCGGGAAGCGCACGTCATAACAAACACTCAGACCGATGCAGCCAAAGGGCGTATCCGCCGTCACAGCCCGCGATCCCGGGCGATAGCCGGCCGACTCGCGGTACTGCTCGGTCTCAGAGACATTCACATCGAACATGTGGATTTTGTCGTAGCGGGCCACGACGGTGCCACCGGGATCAATCAAAAACGACCGGTTTGCGAAACGCCCATCGGCATCGTGGGTTTTCAGGGCGAGTGAACCGATCAACAGCCACACGCCATGGGTGGACGCAGCAATGCGCAGCGCTGCCAGCGTTTCATCCTCGTCCTCATGCTGAAGCACTGTGTTTTGATGCGCCCGATCGGACGAAACGCAATTGGTGACCTCGGGTGTCAAAACAAATCCTGCGCCCAGCGCTGCGGCTTCTTCGATCAAGGAAAGAGTGACCGGCAGATTGGTTGCCGGATCATCTGTCGTTGATAGCTGAAGAAGGGCGGTTTTCATTGTCTATTTGGCCAACATAGGGTCGAGTTTCTTGGCACGGTCCAATGCATGAAGCTCATCCGAGCCGCCAACATGGTTTCCGTCGATAAAGATTTGCGGAACGGTGTGGCGCCCCTTGGCGCGCTTCATCATTTCCTGGCGCATTGATGGGTCACTGGACACGTCGGTTTCCTGATACGACGCACCTTTGGCGTTCAACAACCGCTTGGCGGCTATACAATAGGGGCACCATGGAGTCGTATAAATCTCGATACTGGGCATGCTGTTTTTATCCTTAAGTCGGGGCGACTATAGGGATTTATGCATCCTTCGCAACGCGTGCCAGAGCAAGGACAGTAACAGACGCGGCACCGGCTGCCGCGCACGCGTCGGCAGCACCTGCAAACGTCGCACCAGAGGTCATCACATCATCGATAATCAGGATGTTGCGCCCATATATCAGCGCCTTGCGCTTTGGGTGGGGGCGTATCGCGCCCGCGAGGTTTGTAAAGCGAGCGTCACGACCGCGCCCCTCTTGTGTTTCGGTGCGGCGGTGACGCACCAGAAGATCTGGACAATGCTGCAAGCCAGCCAGCTGCGACAGACCTCGTGACAGCAGTGCTGATTGATTGAACCTTCGTAAAAATAACCGTTGCCAATGAAGGGGGATGGGCGCAACCAGCATGTCGGGCAGAAAAATGGGCTGCGCTGCCCGCATGAGCCAATTCGCTGCCGGCCGGGCCAGATCAAGCCGGTCGCCATGCTTCAAGGCCAGCACCATTCTTCGGCCATTGTCCTTGTAAAGCAGCGCCGACCGGCCCCTGTCCCAGGGCCGCGCGATGGTCAGGCAGTCGTCGCAAAACTCTGCCAGCCCCTCATCTTCCCCCGGCAACGGCACACCGCATTTGTCGCAGACCAGACCCGATATGAACGGCGTGTCGCGCCAGCAGCCGCCACAAAGACCAAAGTCGCTGGTTGTCGGTTCGCCACAATTTATGCATTGAGGCGGGAAAAGCAGGCCAAGCGCGCTTTGCATTCCTGCCCGAAGGCTTCTAGGTTCGCCCATCATGACCACTCCGCCGCTTCTTACCGACCGCGTCGCGCTTGCCCGCAATCGTGCCCGTGCCCTTAGGAAGGGGTTCGCGAGCTTTTTGCATGACGATACCGCCGCCGAGATTGAGGAGAGACTGAGCGAAGTTAACAAAACGTTTACGTCGCCCGCGATCGTGACTGGATATTCGGCGCCTTGGGCAGCGCATTGGCCGGATGCGCGGGTTGTTGCGGATGATGAGGTGCTGGCGCTTGATACCGGCGGCCATGATCTGGTGATCCATGCGCTTGCCCTGCATTGGGCCAATGACCCGGTTGGGCAGCTGGTGCAATGCCGCCGGGCGCTGCGTGCCGATGGGCTGTTCATCTGCGCGATGTTCGGCGGCCAGACGCTGGCAGAATTGCGGGCAGCTCTCGCCGAATCAGAGAGCAGGCTGACCGGAGGCCTGTCGCCCCGCGTTTTGCCAATGGGCGAGATCCGCGATCTGGGCGGCTTGTTGCAGCGGGCCGGTTTTGCTTTGCCGGTCGCAGATGCAAATCGCCGGACCGTCACATATAAAACCGCTTTCCATTTGATTGCGGACTTGCGCGCGATGGGTGAAGGCAATGCACTGACCACGCGCAGCCGCCGCAAAACGCCGCGCGCGCTGTTTCCCGAAGCGGCCCGTATCTATGCCGATACCTATCCGGCCGCAGAGGGCCGCATCGCTGCAACGTTTGAGACGATATTCCTGACCGGCTGGGCACCTGATGACAGCCAGCAGCGGCCCCTTCGCCCCGGCTCGGCCTCGGCAAGGCTGGCCGATGCGTTGGGCGTCCGGGAAGAGCCATTGCGAAACACTGACACATCAGCCAAAGACTGATCCCCACCGAAGTTGGTAGGATGCCGGAAAGCAAATTGGAAAGAGGCCAAGATGATCGCTGAGACTGACGCACCTGGCACGGGCCGCCTTACACACGCCGCGACAGATCACCCGCCGGTAACGCGCGCACGTATCGGTATTCTTGTCGCCAATCTGGGTACGCCAGACGGCTATGACTACTGGCCCATGCGCCGCTATCTGAGCGAGTTTTTGTCTGACAGACGTGTCGTCGACTATCCCGCATGGAAGTGGCAGCCGATCTTACAGCTGATTATTTTGTCAAAGCGCCCGTTCAGCTCGGGCGCCAACTACAAGTCGATCTGGAATCATGAAGCGGGTGAAAGTCCGCTTTTGACGATCACAAAAGCTCAGGTCACGAAACTTCGGTCGGCGGCGCAGAACCGGTTCGGTGCAGATGTCATGGTTGAATTCTGTATGCGCTACGGCAAGCCTTCTACCGACAGTGTGGTACAAAAAATGGTCGAGGCAGGGTGTGAAAAGATCCTGTTTTTCCCCTTATACCCACATTATGCGGGGGCCACTTCGGCCACGGCAAATGATCAGTTCTTCCGCGCATTGATGAAGGAAAAACGGCAGCCCGCCGCACGCACGACACCTGAGTATTTCGACCACCCGCAATATATAGACGCGCTCGCGCAGTCAGTAGAGCGCGCATATGGTGCGCTGGATCACCGGCCCGATGTGTTGGTTGCGTCCTACCACGGGATGCCAAAGCGCTATTTGATGCAAGGCGACCCCTACCACTGTCAGTGCCAGAAAACATCACGGCTGTTGCAAGAACGTCTGGGCTGGGGCGATGGTTCCATCGACACCACGTTCCAATCCATCTTCGGACGTGAGGAATGGCTGCGCCCCTATACGGTGCAACATGTGACCGAACTGGCGAAGGCTGGCAAAAAACGTATAGCGGTGATTTCTCCGGCCTTCTCAGCAGACTGCATCGAGACATTGGAAGAGATTCAAGGCGAAATCTGCGAAGCCTTTGAACACGCGGGTGGCGAAAGCTTTACCTATATTCCGTGCCTTAATGACGATGATGCCCATATTTCAGCACTGATGGCCGTGATCGAGGCGAATCTTGCTGGTTGGGCGGCCTGATATCAAAGAAAAAGGCGGTAGATAAACCACCGCCTTTTCCAAATTAGACTGTTGTCCGAACTTAGTTGCTTGCGGCTGCAGCAACCAAAAGCAGAACCAGCAGCGGAACAACGATGCCACCGGCAGAAGAAGAAGCTTCTTCGACCATGACTTCTTTTTCCATCATTGGTTCAGCAATACCACCGGCGAAAGCCGAAGTAGCAGCAAAAGAAAGGGCAGCAGCAAGTGCGAGCTTTTTCATGTATATTCTCCATTAAGACCAGGGCGAAAATTTTAGTGAGGTTCGCCCGGCATTCATCCATCACCTCGTATTGGCAACTATCGTAGATGGTGGCGAATATGCAACTAGGCCTGAATTAGGGCCAAAAAGGTTTCGCGCATGGCGTCAAATTAGCAACACCTGCGTACCAATTTTCGCATATGAGAATAGTTCTGCAATGTGCTCGTTGTAGAGACCCACGCAACCGTTGGATGATCGGCGTCCGATTTTTCTCGTATCATGCGTGCCGTGGATCCGATAATATTGCCATGACAGATAAAGTGCGTGCGTTCCTAGTGGGTTGTCTGGGCCCGCGGGAACATATTCTGGCCATTCAGGGTTGCGAACCCGCATGGCTGGGGTTGGTCGCCAATCCGGGCCAACAACGCGGCGTATGATTTCCGAACGGCCCCGGCGCGTCAGATCTTCAGTAAGTGGAACTGACGTTGGGAACAGTCGATAGACGGTCTTATCTTCGGACCAGTAGTGCAAGGCGCGTGATGTGATGTCGACCAGTATCGCGCCATTCTTCAAATCGCTGAAATACGGCTGCCACTGGAGAGATCGGAAGCTGGAAATATTCCGGCGGATGTTTGAATTAAGGTCATTCTCAAACTCCACCGTATCATTGCCGGACTGGGCAAGGGCCGGCGCGGCAAGCACAGCCCCGAATGCAGCTGTTGAGCCAAGCATTGTGCGCCGACTAAGTTTATTGGTCGTATAAAGGCTCATCTTTCGTCACCTCGTCTAGTGTCGGCGGCGGATGCCCGCCAAGCGGTTCCGCATGACCATATTCCTCATGGCCGGCATTCTCAACACACGCTGATGTCACTTCTTCGCGCTTGCAATTCGTAAGTTCGATTTGAACACTGCGCTCATATCCATTAAAGCACCGGCTTGCATATACAGGGATGCCATCTGATGACACGACTACTCGCGCTTGGCCTGATCGCAGTTATGGCTTTGGCCGGATGCGAAACAACTCCAACGCCTTTGGGCCCGGATGGCCGGCCTTTGCCCAGAGCCTATATCATTCGACCGTCTGATGAGGCGCGGGTGATCTATTCGATGGTGGATTCGATTAACACGCTTCGGCGCGCGGCCGGGGTTGCGCCAGTATCCCCAAACCCATTGCTGACTGCGGCGGCGGCCACCCATGCGCGGGATATGTCAGTGCAAAACAGACCGTGGCATTTTGGGTCTGACGGATCTTCGCCGATCCAAAGGGTTCAGCGCACCGGCTACACCGGACAAATGCTGGGTGAGAATATCTCAGAGACCTATGAGACTGAGATTGAAACACTGTCAGCCTGGATGGAGCTGCCTGACACGCGCGCTGTGGTGCTTGATCCAGCCGCGCGCGATGTCGGATTTGCATGGCTTCAAGAGCCAAGCGGTAAGATCTGGTGGGCCTTGGTTACCGGCGGATAACGCTTTTAAGTCAGTTGGTTATGGATAAATGTAGATGGGGGTTCCCAGCCGTACCATTGCGTAAATCTCTTCCATCTCACGATCCTTCACAGCGATGCAGCCCGCTGTCCAATCGTTACCACGCCCGGCATTTGCGCGCGCTCGGCCATGGATAAAAATATCGCCGCCGGCTTCCTTGCCCGCAGCTTTCGCTTCTTCAACGTCAGTCCTGTTGGGGTATGAGATGCCCAATGACAGATGATATGCGCTGTTGGGGTTGTTCCGGTTGATCAAATAGGCCCCTTCAGGGGTTTTCTGATCGCCCTCGAACTGTTTGTCACCAATGGGGTTCCCGCCCAGGGCAATATTATAGGTCTTCAGCGCTTTCACACCGTTGACCAGATGCATTTTGCGCTGGGATTTGTAGACGACGATACGCGTAACTTCCGGCCCGTTATAGCTGCGAAATTTCGATCCGCAGCCAGCCAGGCCAGTGGCTGCAGCTACAGTCATAAATGTTCTGCGATTCAACATGCCTGCCCCTGCCTGCTTCGTTTTTGTGATTGTCTTCTACACGGCACCATGCGCCACCGGAAGATGGCGAGATTCCGCTCACGCAATGGTGAGGCTATCGGCTGAAGCGTGCCACGAGTTCCACATGCGGGGACCAGCGGAATTGATCGACGACCTGCACCCAGTCGATCATATAACCGGCATCGGTCAGAATCTTTGCATCACGGGCGAAGGTAACGGGATTGCACGAGACAGCCGCAACTACGGGAACGCCGGCTGCCGCCAGTTCTCGCATCTGCGCCTCGGCACCGGCCCGAGGAGGGTCAATTACCACCGCCGAGACCTTTTTGAATTCATCTGGCAAAAGCGGGCGGCGAAACAGATCCCGCGTTTCGGTGGATATGCGGTGCAGCCCTTCGGCCTGCCGCCAACCGGCGTCGAGGGCCGCCAACATCGCCGTTTCACTTTCGACCGCATGAACCTCGGCCTGTTCTGAAAGGGGAATCGCGAAGGTGCCTGATCCTGCAAAGAGATCGACGATGCGTTTTGCGCTGCCGACCGCTTCGCGCACGGTTTCCACCAGTGCCGTTTCGCCATCTGCGGTAGCCTGCAGAAAGCTGCCCGACGGCGGCACAACATTGGCGCGACCAAATCGCTGACTTGCCGGACGGCGTGTCATGACAACTTCACCGTTCCATGCCAGCCGTGCCAGATCCACGCGTTCAGCAAACTCCGCAAGGGACGAAAACAGGCTCTGATCTACCTCTTTTCCTCCACTTGCCGCCAAATCAATACCGCCTTCGCTTTGCGTGACGGCAATCGTCAGCACTGCTTTACGGGATGCACCTAGAATCGTCAGCTCCGATAAATGCGGCAGTATCGCGATCAGATCGGGATGCAGCAGTTTGCAACCGGGAACCTCTACCAGCGTGTCAGAGGCGCGTCCGTGAAAGCCAACCAGCGCGCCCTTCTTGGTACGTCGCGCACCAAAAGTCGCACGGCGACGGGACTGGGGGGCCGAAGTGATCACCGGGCGGAAAGTGGCTGCCAAACCCTGCGCCGCCAAGGCCGTGCGGATCACGTCCATCTTCCAGTCCGCAACAAAGCTATCCGAGGCGTGCATAAGATTGCAGCCACCGCAGCTTTTGTAATGGGCACATGGCGCGCTGACCCGGTCGGGCGATGGCCGCGTGATGCGGGTGTTGGTGATGCGGTCGCCTTCGACGTCGCCTTCTATCTCTTCGCCCGGCAGGACCATGGGCACAAATAGCGGCCCGGCGGCAATGCCATCGCCCAGATGGCCGAGCCGTTCGATGATCATCTTCATTCTGCTGCCTCTTCGGTGCCGAGAAACCCGCCGGACTGACGGCTCCAGTACTGAGCGTAAAGACCGCCTTGCGCCAATAGTTCTGCGTGGCTGCCTTGCTCTACCAGACGGCCTTGGTCGAGAACAACAATCCGGTCCATTTCCGCGATGGTTGAAAGCCGATGCGCAATGGCCAGCACCGTCTTGCCTTCCATCACCCGATGCAACGCTTCTTGCACCTGTGCTTCGACCTCGCTGTCGAGGGCAGAGGTGGCCTCATCCAGTACCAGAATCGGCGCATCTTTCACAAACGCACGTGCAAGCGCGATTCTCTGGCGTTGTCCGCCCGACAGTTTGACACCACGTTCGCCCAGATGCGCGTTATACCCCGTGCGGCCTTTGTGGTCCTGAAGCCCGTGAATGAAGTCGTCGGCCTCGGCTGCCTCAGCGGCGGCAATCAGATCTTGCTCTGTGGCGTCTGGGCGACCGTAGAGGATGTTGTCGCGCGCGGATCGATTGAACATTGCGGTTTCTTGCGTGACCATGGCGATCTGACGGCGCAGCGATTCCTGTGTCACCGTGGTGATGTCCTGATCATCTACCAAAACTCGGCCCTTTTCCGCGTCATAGAGCCTTAAGAGCAATGCAACCAGTGTGGACTTCCCGGCCCCGGACTCTCCGACAATGCCCAGCTTTTCCCCTGCCCGGATCGTGAGGCTTATCTGATCCAGCCCACCTTGCTTGCGTCCATAGGCGAACGACACGTCATCAAACCGGATTGCCCCTGATATCCCCTCAAGCACCGCCGCACCTTCGGCATCAACAAGTGTGTGGGGGGGCGTCAGGGTGCGGATGCCGTCCTCAATTTCGCCGATAGCGGCATAGATGCTCATCAAAGTGAAGCTGACCCATCCGGTCATTTGGGCGATTCGGATCGAAATTGCCCCCGCTGCCGCAATATCACCGGCGGTCGCTGCGCCGCTTGACCAGAGCCAAAGCGCACCGCCGATCATGATGACAGGCAAAGCCCCGGCAACGGTCATCAGGGCCAGACGGAACCAGGCCGACAAAATGCCAAAATCCAGCGCGGTTTCGCGAAAGCCGGATATTGCGCGCAGGGCTGCGCGGTCTTCATGGTCGGCATGTGCGAAAAGCTTGACGGTTTTGATGTTGGTGATGGTGTCGACAACCTGCCCCGTGACCATTGCGCGCGCGCCCGCACGCGCAGCAGACTTGCCACGTACTTTCGGCAGGAATGCACGTATCAGGCCTAGATAGACTACAATCCAGAAACCAAGCGCCACCGCCATCCAAAGGTCAATTGTCAGCAGGAAGATCACCGACCCAATCAGCGAAGCCAGCGCAAAAAAGATCGTATTGATCGTTTCACTAGCCACATCCGTGACGGCCCGCGCGGCTTGCATCTGTTTTTGCGCGATACGACCGGCGAAATCATTGTCAAAGAAAGTCACAGCCTGCCCAAGCGTCCAGCGGTGAAGTCGCGACAGCACAAGCGGCAGGACGTTTGGCTGCACCACGACAGAGTTCGATGCAGCGCTTAGCCCGAAGGCAATGGGCCGCAAGACGATCATGAATAGGACAAAGCCAATGAGCAGCGGCCATTCAGACGAAATAACCTGTTGAGGCGTGCCTGTGGTGCTCGCCAGATCAACGACGCGGCCCAAGAACCAGGCGGTTACCACTTCCATTGTCCCGGCCAGTGCCGACAGGCCAGCAGCGAAGGCAAGCGGACCC
The DNA here is from genome assembly GCA_049646285.1 of Albidovulum sp. Taxonomy (GTDB): domain Bacteria; phylum Pseudomonadota; class Alphaproteobacteria; order Rhodobacterales; family Rhodobacteraceae; genus Albidovulum. The sequence continues at coordinate 39,457 of JBARVN010000136.1, forward strand.
CATGCACCTGAAAGGCTCCACGTCATGAATGCCCAGAGGGAACGCGGCGGAGGGCCATCGGCGGGCCGGAAGGCATCAATCAGATCGCCGACTTTCATTCTGCCACCTCTTCCGTACCGATAAAACCGCCGGACTGACGGTCCCAGAACCGGGCGTATAGGCCACCACTTGCCAACAGCTCGGCATGCGTGCCGGTTTCGACGATTTTGCCATCGTCCAGCACCATGATCCGGTCCATCCGGGCGATGGTGGACAGGCGGTGCGCGATTGCTATCACCGTCTTGCCCTCCATGACGCCGTAAAGTGTTTCCTGAATCGCAGCTTCAACTTCGCTATCAAGCGCTGACGTCGCCTCATCCAGCACCAAAATCGGGGCATCCTTTAGGATCACCCTTGCAAGCGCTACACGCTGGCGTTGGCCACCAGACAGTTTCACACCGCGTTCGCCGACCTGAGCGTCATAGCCGGTGCGGCCCTCAGGGTCCGTCAGCTCCAGAATAAATTCATGCGCCTCAGCGCGGCTTGCAGCTTCGATCACGTCGTCTTCAGAGGCATCGGGGCGGCCATATAGAATGTTTTCACGAACGGAGCGATGCAGCAGGCTTGAATCCTGTTGCACCATGCCGATCTTGGCGCGCAGACTGTCTTGCGTGACGCCGGAAATGTCTTGTCCGTCGATCTCAATACGCCCGCCCTCTGCGTCATAAAAGCGCAAAAGCAGCTTGACGAGGGTCGATTTTCCGGACCCTGATCGACCGATTAGCCCAATTTTTTCACCCGGCGCAATCGTCAAATCAACCCGGTCCAAGCCACCTGACCCACGTCCATAGTGGTGCCGAAGGCCGTCGAATACGATCCGCCCATGCTGGAAGTCCAGTGGCAAAGCATCGCTGCGATCCGTCAGACCGATAGGCTGGGCAATGGTTTGCATCCCTTCCGCAACTACGCCCAGCGCCTGCACCAGATTGGTCATGGCCCACATGATCCAATAGGTCATGTTATTGAGGCGCAGCACCAGTGCCGTAGCTGCCGCGACAAGACCGACGGTTGCTTCGCCATCATACCAAAACTTCAGCGCAAGGCCGGTGACCGACACGATCAAAAACCCGTTCAGCGCGGTCAGCGCAATGTCCATTTTAGTCACGATGCGCATTTCGTGCTGAAAGGTCTTGCGGGCATTTTCAATAGCCTCGCCAGCATAAGCGATTTCGCGTTGGTCATGCGCGAACATTTTGACCGAATGGATGTTGGAATAGCTGTCCACCACGCGCCCGGTCACAAGCGACCGCGCATCTGACGCCGCGGTCGAGGCCGGGCCGGCGTTCTTCACAGTCCAGCGCAGCAACGCTCCATAAAGCACGATCCAAACCAGAAGCGGCACAACCAGTCTCGGATCGGCATTGGACAACAGCGCGACGGACCCGATCAGCGTCGTTGCGGCAAAGGCCACAGCGTCAAAGCTTTGAAACACCGCATCCCCTGCGGCGGGAGGGGTCTGCATGATACGGTTGGCGATCCGTCCGGCGAAATCATTTTCAAACCAGCCCACGGGTTGTCGCAACACATGCTTGTGCGACCGCCAGCGGATCAAGGTTCCGAAATTCGGCAAGATTGTATTGTGCAAGAGCGCCACATCAACGCCGGCAATCAGCGGGCGAACGACGATAATTCCCAATGCGGCCAAAGCAAGTTCCACGCCGTGGACCCGCAACACTTCAGACGGAGTGCCATTTGCCAGAAGATCAACGATACGGCCCATATACCATATTAGCCCGACTTCAATCACGGCAGTGACCATCTTTAACACGGCCGTCAAAGCAAAGACGGCCTTAAACGGGCGGGCATATTCCATCAAGAAGGGAAGAAGACGCTGGGGGGGCGTGTTCGTCTCTTGATAAGGAGCATAGGGATCGACGAGGTTCTCGAAGAACCGGAACATCAGATTGGCCTTTCGGGTTGCTCGCTTGATATAGCGTGGTCGAACGCAAAGGTGAACTCAGTGTCTGAGCAGTTCTAAGACGCTCAGAACGATAAGACCGGCCATGATCAAGTTAAATATCTTTAGTCTTTTCGCAGTCGTCAGCCAAGTTGCGATGGCCTGACCAGCGTAAGTCCAGGCCGCCGCCGAGAAAAGGCCCATGATAAGGAACGTCATTGCGACAATTGTCGCCGTCATCATCGGCGCGTCAGGTAAGATGAACTGGGATGTGGCGGCGATTGCCATTGACCATGCCTTGGGATTTATCCATTGGAACCCAACCGCGTTCAAAAAACGCATTGGTTTTGCATCACTGTTTTTCGTGCCTATTCCGCCTGAATTCCCAATTCTCCACGCGATCCAAAGCAGCAACGCAGCCCCACCCCAGCGCAGCGTTTCGCGCAACAGAGCGCTTGTCTGGAACAACCCACCAAGCGCCAAGCCAACCACCAGAAGCATCAGCGGGAAGCCCAGCGCAACGCCCAGAAGATGCGGAACGGTGCGGCGCACGCCGAAATGTGCGCCCGAGGCGGCCAGCATTGCGTTGTTCGGCCCCGGTGTAAAAAGCGTGGCCACGGCCAGCGCAATCAGGGCCGGAATGGTTTCATAGGTCATGGAGATGCCTTGGGTCGCGTGTGCTGACCTACTTTGTGGTCAGAGTGCACGTTATTCAAGCAAGCAATTGTTCCCGAGACAATTCAAAGCCAGATGCAATCCATCGCGACTCAAGTGATTTCAGGCGCAGACCAAGTGCCTTGCCCTGAATCTCCGGCATTAAATCAGCAGACGTCACGGGAAAAACTGCTGTCGCGCCTTTTGTAACCTTCGCTTGCCAGTTCTCCGCCAGCGGTGTTTCAAGTATCGCCGCGCGTAGCAAAACCACATCGCGGGCCAAATCCTGGCCATGCCGATAGGCCAGTTCTTCGGGTCCGGTCATGGTGCCGATCGCCTCGCACATAACGCCCAGTTTGCGGGCATCATCGCGCGACAGGCGAAGCGCTGCGTTCTGTCTTGCACCGCCCAACGCCACCAGCCGTCTTAACCAACTGGGGCTGAGAGATTGTTCCAAGTGTACCAGCGGAGCCAGTGACCGGGCATCTGCACCGGGCAGTATCCGGGCCAGAACACCGGTTGCTTGCATCGACGCTACGGCAGGTGCCGGATCAGAGGCGGCCAATAGCCGCTGCATTTCATGGCTTACTCTTTCACGTGAAAGCGTCTCTAATCCAGCGGAATTCTTTGCACAGGCCGCCAGTCCGTCTGCATCCATTCCCAGATCGGGATCGCCGTACCATGCGTGGAAGCGGAAAAACCGCAGGATGCGCAAATAGTCCTCGCGGATACGTTCATCCGCGCTGCCTACAAACCGAACGCGACGCGCCATCAGATCGTCCAGTCCATCCAAGGGGTCAATCACCTGCCCGTCAGCGGTGGCGTAAAGCGCGTTCATTGTCAGGTCACGTCTGGCGGCGTCTTCTTTGATGTCGGTCGTGAAGGCCACAGTGGCGCGTCGGCCATCGGTTGTCACATCGCGCCGAAATGTGGTGACTTCATGTGGGGCGCCATCAATGACGATTGTAACAGTGCCGTGGTCAATTCCGGTTGGAACCACGCGCATGCGCGCGGCGATCGCAAGATTGACGACCCTATCTGGCAGCGCATCGGTGGCGATGTCGATATCCGCGACGGGCTGATTGATCAACGCGTTGCGAACGCAGCCGCCGACCAGAAACGCCTGATGACCGGCGTCTGCCAAAAGACGCAGTACCGCTTGTACACCCCTTGCCTTGATCCAAGCGCCAGTGATCTGCATTACGACATCCGATCTGCCAATGCCCGAAGAATACGCGCAGTTGCACCCCAGATGTAATAGGGCCCGTATGGCACAACATAGTAGCTGCGCATCTGCCCACGCCAGCGTCGGCCTTCGACACGATATAGGGCAGGATCAATGACATGGGCCAGTGGAACCGTGAAGATCTCTTCCACCTCGCCAGCCTCCGGGGTAGGCATGAAACCGTGTCTAACATGGCCAAAAACCGGAGTTACAGTGAATCCGGTGACGGTTTCATGCGGTGCCATTGTTCCAAGGATTTCAACATGGGATTGTGGCAGACCTATCTCTTCCTCGGCTTCGCGAAGCGCGGTTGCGATCGGGCTGTCATCGTCCGCATCCTGCTTGCCGCCCGGAAATGCAATCTGGCCGGGATGATGCCTTAGGCGCGAAGACCGCTTGGTCAGCACGATGTCCACGCCGCCGGGCTTTTCGACCAAGGCCACCAAAACGGACGCCGGTCGCAGGACCCGACCTGCTGGCAGGACGGTCTGCGGATTGAGATCGTAGTCCGACGTATCTGGTCCGGGCCGCACCAAAGCACGGATCACTTCTGCCAGCGGATCAATCATTCTGATCATATTGCGCGATGGCATCAGACCCTAAAGTTAGCGGGTCAAATTCGTAATGCGCGCCGCAAAACTGGCAGTCGGCGGTGACGATGCCTGTATCGGTTATCATATCCCTGATCTCTGCGGCTGGATATATCGACAGGCTTTTGCGCACTTTTTCGGCCGAGCATGAGCACCCGAATGTCACCGATTGTGCATCATATACGCGGGGCATCTCTTCATGAAAGAGCCGCACAAGCAAATCGGTCGGTGCAAGTTGCGGCCCGATCAACTCAATCTCTTCAACGGTATCCAGCAATAAATTGGCGCGTGTCCAGTTCTCGCCCTCATCACCGTCAAGGATGTCGTCTGGCGCGAGCAAACCGCCATCGCCGCTGCCACCTTCGGATGCGACAAAGGGTGACGCTTTGGGCATGTGCTGCAGCATAATACCGCCGGCGCGCCAATGTTCATCTTCGCCCGGCAGGCGGGATTGGCCAAAGGAAAGTTCGAAACGGGTCGGCAATTGCTCAGATTGTGCAAAATAGGTCTCTGCACATGCGGAAAGTGACCCGCCGGTCATCGGTGTTACGCCCTGATACGGCACCGTGCCCGCTCCTTGATCCAGCAACATAGTGAAATGACCGGGACCGATTTGTGCAAAGCCGGACTCGGTCGGGTCAATCTGGCTCGCATCATATGATGCCCACGCCCTGATCTCGGCTGCCGCACCGTCCGCCTCAGGCGCGTAGTAATCGGTGGCGATAATCCGTACTGGCCCGGTGCCCCGTATCTGCAGGGACAGCTTCCAGCGCAGCTTGATCGTTTGGCCAATAAGTGCGGTCAAAAGCACAGCTTCGGCTACCAAAGCTTCAACCACCAGCGGATATTCGTGCTGGGACAAGATTCGATTGAGCGCGCCGTCCAGTCGGGCGACGCGGCCGCGAATATCGGACCGGTCAAGCTGAAATGGCAACACGGTGTCATCCCAGGCGAGTTTCGAGACGTTTGTCATAGGGTTTCCTTGTAGCGTTCGCCCTGCCATATCGTGACAATATGGAGACGACAACTGCTGGGCCAAGAGGGCGACAATGATCAGACGATTTGGTGAACCGCTGGTGCGTGGGCAACGATATGGGCTACGGCACGGCGTTTATGCCATCCTTCTGCGCGGGCGGGATGTGCTTTTGACGCATCAGGCAGAGCCTGACCCGGAGTTTCAGTTGCCAGGCGGCGGCGTTGATCCGGGCGAATCCCCTCTTTGCGCCCTACATCGCGAGGTGCGAGAAGAAACCGGTTGGCGTATTTCCGACCCAAGACGGATCGGCGCGTTTCGGCGATTTGTGTATATGCCGGAATATGACAAATGGGCTGAAAAGCTTTGCACGATCTATGTTGCCCGCCCTTCGCTGTCGCTTGGTCCGCCGACAGAGGTTGGGCATAGTGCCATCTGGTGTGATGCGTCCGACGCAGCGGCGGTTCTTGGCAATGACGGGGACCGGCACTTCATGCGGCACATAGCGAGGGCGTTTTAGCCAACGTTGTTTTTAGGGCCATGAAACTCGAAAAACACGCCGGACACGTCGTCACTGAATTCAGCTCCGGCGTAGTCGCTCAGATGCCACATCATCGCTTCAAGAAAGCTTGTACCGGTCATGCCGGCGCATTTTGTCATTAGTTTCGTCAGTCCGATTTCACCCAATTGTTCGCTGTTGCAGTCTTCAGCCTCAGTTATCCCGTCGGACATCAAAAAGAGACGATCGCCTGACTCTAACTGAGCCTCAAAGGTTTCATAACTGGCCATTTCAATCAGGCCGATGGGCATTCCACCACTGCCCAAATACTCGACTTGCCCATTTGCGCGCTGGATGGCCGGATGAGGATGCCCGGCTTGCACCAGCAACACCTTTCCCGATACAAGATCGACGTCCGCATAGGCGAGGGTAAAGTAGGTTTCCGTTTGCATTTCCTTTAGCACAACCCGGTTGAGCTGTTCGGCCAGATCCGCAGGATCACGCGCATCATAGATCCCAAATTCCGTCAAAATCAGTGCCATGTTTTGTTCGGGGGAATTGCCAGACAGATACCCCGCCAGCCGCGCCGTCATCAACGCAGACGTGATGCCGTGGCCAGACACGTCGATTGAAAAGAAGCCAACGCGGCGCGCATTGATGGGGAAGAATCCTACAAGATCGCCGCCCACATGTCCGGACGGGCGCAACAACAGGCTCACTTCAGCGTTGCCAAAGTGTCGGTGCCTTTCGCGCACCAGGCTTTGTTGCAGTTTTTTGGCCTCAAGAAGATCACGGTCGACCGAGTCATATAGGGTTTGCAGCTCTGACAGAGTCGAAGCAAGAAGGTTGTTTTTGTCGACCAGCTCTCGCTCCATACGCAAGATCCGCTCGCCAGCGGCGATGCGCGCACGCAATTCATCGCCACTCACGGGCTTGGTCAGAAAATCATCGGCCCCGCCATCAAGCCCCCGAGCAATTTCCGCCGACTCGGATTTGGACGTTAGCAAGATGAAGTAGATGTAGCGTGCATTCACCTTGCTGCGCAGGGCCTGACAAAATTCGATCCCCGACATGCCGGGCATCATCCAGTCGGAAATCACCAAGTCGGGCAACTCAGCCCTACAAAGCTCAAGCGCCTCACCCCCACTGGCAGCTTCAATCACGGAAAACCCGGCGCGGGCCAGTTGAGAACACAGGATTTTTCGCTGCATCCGACTGTCATCGACGACCATGACACGGCGCAGGCCCGAGGTGACTTCGGCCGCCACCAAATTGTCTTCGATGACTGATACCCTCGCCACAATACTAATCCTTTGGTGGGGCGCTGCCCAAACGTTCGCTCCACCTAAGGGCAGTTGGGTTAAGATGAATTGAACATGTGTCAAAGCGCATCGCATCGCCATTTCAAGTTAACGGCAGCGAAAGGTTCGCGACTTATTCTGGTGCCTCGATTTGGCATGCCAATGCACGAGGGGAAGATGATTGACTGGACGCGAATAGACGAATTGCAGTCCGAAATCGGGGCGGACGGTCTGGCAGAAGTTGTGGAGCTTTTTCTGGATGAAGTTGAAGGCACGGTCATGCGTCTGAAGGCGCAACCAGATCCCGCGACTTATGAAGACGACCTGCATTTCCTCAAGGGTGGCGCCTGGAACCTTGGATTTGCGGATTTCGGGGCAATTTGCCAAGATGGAGAACGTAAGGCGGCAACCGGACGAGCGTTTGAAATTGATATTACTCAGGTGTTGAACAGCTATTTTGCATCCAAGGAGGTCTTTTTGTCTGGCCTCGCGGCACGGGGCCAGGCAGATACCTCAGCGGCTTAAACCCGGATCAGATCAGAAACTCCGCAAGCGCATCATCGTTAGTGATATCGCGGTACGTAAATGCGGCCTCATCCAGCTGTTGGGTAAGTGCGGCGAAATTTTCGGCTCGCTTTGTTTCGATCCCGATCAAGACAGAGCCAAAGTTACGTGCGGATTTCTTCAAATACTCAAATCTGGCAATGTCATCGTCTGCACCGAGCATCGACAAGAATTCCTTAAGCGCACCTGGTCGTTGCGGCATGCGCAGGATGAAGTACTTCTTCAGCCCCGCGTAGCGCTGGGCCCGTTCTTTTACCTCTGGTAATCGCTCAAAATCGAAATTCCCACCGGATGTGATACAAACCACCGTCTTGCCGCGAATTTCTTCTGCAAGGCTGGGCAGTACGTCCACCGACAAGGCGCCGGCCGGTTCAAGCACGATGCCCTCGACATTCAGCATCTCAAGCATCGTGATGCAGATACGGTCCTCGGGTGCGGCAAGGATATGTTCGGGAGCAATGCCTTTCAGCCGGGCGAAAGGCTCTGCGCCAATCCGGGCCACTGCAGCCCCATCCACAAAGCTGTTGAGCCGTTTCAGCGTGGTCGGTTCACCCGCAGCAACAGCGGCGGCTAGGCTTGTGCCTCCGGACGGTTCAACAAAGCGAAACCCTGTCTTGGGCGCAGCTTTGGCCAAATAGGACGTGACGCCTGCCGCCAGCCCGCCGCCACCGACCGGCAGCACAACAAGGTCCGGCGCGTGGCCAAGCTGGTCGAGGATCTCAACCGCCACGCTCGCTTGGCCTTCAATCACATCCGGGTCGTCGAACGGGGAAAGAAAATGCGCGCCCGCATCGATGCAAAAGCTCTGCGCGGCTGCAAGGGTTTGGTCGAAATAGTCGCCAACCAGCCGAATTTCGATACCATCCCCGCCAAAAATCCGTGTTTTGTCGATTTTCTGCTGCGGTGTCGTGACCGGCATGAAGATGGTGCCTTTCACACCAAAATGTTTGCACGCATAGGCCACACCTTGCGCATGGTTGCCCGCACTGGCGCAGACGAAATGGCCATGGCTCGGATCGGTCGTCAGCACCTTGCGCATCGCGGTGAAGGCGCCTCGCAGCTTGTAGCTTCGTACGGGGGTAAGGTCTTCGCGCTTTAACCAGATCTCGGCACCGTACCGCGCCGATAGATGATCGTTGCGCTGCAAAGGTGTGGGCGGAAAGAGATCGCGCAAAGCCTGCGTTGCTTGCCGCGCCGAATCTTGAAAACTGTGCATCTTTATGCCTTCACTTTTGGTCTTTTGCCCTTCGGCCATGATCTTGTGAGCGTGTCAAGGAAGCCGGTTCAATGAATGCGTCGCTGGGGCGTAGCGAATGTGTTCTCAAATCATGCAAAGCAATGACGGAAAACCGCATGTAACAGGTTTCCAAGGTGTCTGTTTCGTGTGGAACTATTGGAGCCTTGCTTGCCCTTGGCGGTAATCTCCGATAATCGCGGCCCGATTGGCCCCCGTTTTGCAGGAGAACCGCATGTCCGCCCCGAAGAAAGTCGTGCTTGCCTATTCCGGAGGTCTCGACACCTCGATCATCCTGAAATGGCTGCAGACTGAATATGGTTGCGAGGTTGTGACCTTCACAGCCGATCTTGGACAGGGCGAGGAGCTGGACCCGGCGCGCAAGAAAGCGGAGCTTTTGGGGATCAAACCTGAAAACATCTATATCGAAGATGTGCGCGAAGAGTTTGTGCGCGATTTTGTCTTTCCGATGTTTCGGGCCAATGCGCTTTATGAGGGGCTTTATTTGCTTGGCACTTCGATCGCCCGCCCGCTGATTTCCAAACGGTTGGTTGAGATCGCGGCAATGACGGGCGCAGATGCCGTCGCCCACGGAGCTACGGGTAAGGGCAACGATCAGGTTCGTTTTGAGCTGAGCGCCTATGCGCTTAATCCGCATATCAGGGTGATCGCACCTTGGCGGGAATGGGATCTGTCCAGCCGGACAAAACTGCTGGAATTCGCAGAAGCGAACCAGATTCCGATCTCTAAGGACAAGCGCGGCGAAGCGCCCTTCTCAGTAGATGCGAACCTGCTGCATACGTCATCTGAAGGCAAAGTTCTGGAGAACCCGG
>JBARVN010000137.1:0-13615 GCA_049646285.1 Albidovulum sp.
CACTTGCTGGCATCTCGGCGATCTTTATGACAGTCGCTCTGATTGGCTTTGGTGATATCGGCCTGGCCGTTATTGCAGGGACTATGCGGGCAGTTGGAAAGTTCGGCACTGCAGTTTTTCCTGAAGACTATCGCCAAAATGAAAAATGCAGCACGCTTACGTCTGTCTTGCGCATTTTGGTCATCGCGAGCCGCATACCGCCAAAGCTTCCGATCTTTGCGATGTGCCAAGGCGACACTGCTCGGGATGGAGACAATCAGAACAATCAAGAATGGGCACATACAGACCAGGCAGCCAGGCGTCCGAGGCGAAACCGCTTTCCTGCATCGGCTCTTTCAATTGGCGGCTTAAGACCATGGTCGCAGTTGCATTGCGAAATCTCAAACACGCGGGTTAACGCAACAGTCCCTTATTATTTCGCTCGGAAAGTATCGCCGATATCTCAGCGCAAATCGCGTCAGTCATGAGTTTGTGAGCTTCAATTCCCCTTGTGCGCAGGCGCAGCATTGTCATTTCCACCTCGGCATCAGGAAACCCCATATTGGTGATGTTGACCAAATCACCTGAGACTAACTGCTCATGGATAGATGACGAAGGTAGCCAGCCGCATCCCAAGCCTGTTTCAATGCACTTTTGAACAGCTTGCGTCAGGCCGGACACAATTTTCATGGACGCACTGTATGGTATTTGCGGCAAAAGTGATGACCGCGTGATATCCCCCAGAAAGCTTCCGGATGGATAACAAATCAGCGGTAGGGTTTTCCCCTGTTCGACAAGCGCCCGAAGAATAGGCAAATAATTCAACGAACAGACAGGAACAAGTCGATCGGACCCGACAATCGCGCGCTGAACCAGATGTTTTGGCGGGTCCAGGCGCTGTGCTGCCGTCTCGTAGAAGAGTATCGCTACAACCTCTTCGGTAATCAGCATTTGGAAACAATTATCAAGATTGGCTGAACGTATTCGAATGTCATGAGCAGCCAGTATATCGCCAACGGCGCTCAGGGCCCGGGGCAATACGTTTGCCGAGATTGAATGCAGCGCCGCAATCCTGAGTGGCTCCGACGCCTGAATGACGAAGGCATCCGATAACCGGTTCAACCCAACCAATGCAGTTTCAAGCTCTGTTTTTAGTGTTTTCAACTGGAATGTGGGCCCCGAAGGGCGTCGGCTCCGATCCACGAGTTCTGCACCCAGACTCTGCTCAAGCGCCTGAATGCGCCGTGAAAAAGCCGATTGCGATGAATTTCTGGCCTGAGCTGCCAGCGAAATGCTCTCCGTTCGGATCAGCGCAAGCAGATCAAGGATGGAGTTTGAGTCCAAGCGGCACCATAGTATGCAAGTTCAGAATATAAAATCTCAATAATAGCGCTTTGTCTAGCAAAATTAGCATGCAATATTGCTTTTCGATTGCGGCGACGGTCAAGTAACATTCTTTTGTCGGCCTCGCGTGAAAACGAAGCCCCGCGCAGAACTGGCCCTGCGGTGCAGCCGATGTAACTGCCTGGCCGATTGAGTGCTGCTTTGTGGGGTGAAAGATCTGGATGAAACGTGGTGAATGCACAGGTCTTGCGCTCTTCGGGAACAAGACATGCAAATTGCAATGCCCATTCGGTCATATAAAGATCATTCGTGGCGGAACTGCGATCAATGTCGGCGCAACAAATCCAGCCTTGCTTGGCAGACAGCGGCAACCGTTGTTTGCCTTCGCGGCGCTTTTGTAGCTTTGTGATCAATAAGATCAATCAACAAGGAGAGAACACCTCATGAAAACTACAATCCGAACATGTGTGGTCGCCGTGGCGACTGCAATTACACTTGGCAGCGCGGCATACGCCGATGCTGGCGACAGCCCAACCTTGCAGCGCATTCAGGAACGTGGCGTCATCAATATCGGCCACCGCGAAACATCGATCCCGTTTTCCTATATAGGTGAAAACAACGAGCCCGTCGGCTATTCGATCGATCTGTGCCTGAAAATTGTCGACGCGATCAAAGCGGAACTCGGAAATGACGCGATCACGGTCACTTATATTCCCGTGACCGGCCAGACCCGCATCCCGCTGATCGCCAATGGCACGATTGATATGGAATGCGGCTCGACCACCAACAACCTGACGCGTCAGTTGCAGGTTGAATATCTGCCGACCACGTTCATCACCGGCACCAAAATCGCTTCAAAGGTCGGCTCGGGCATCACCGAGCTGGAGGATATGAACGGCAAGGTTATCGGTCTGTCCTCTGGCACGACCAATGAAAAGGCAATCAAGGCCGCGATCGAGGCCGGTGGTCTCGATATTACGGTTGTCCCCGTCAAGGACCACAGTCAGGGTTGGCTGGCGCTGGAAACCGACCGCATCGACGCCTACGGCTCGGATGATGTGCTGCTTTACGGCCTGATTTCCAAAGCCTCCGACCCTGCGGCGTATCAGGTGACAGGCCGCTACCTGTCGTTTGATCCCTATGCTCTGATGGTTCAGCGCAACGATTCAACCTTTGAACGGCTGGGCCGTGCGACGATGGCCGGCCTCATGCGATCAGGCGAGATGGCCGAGATCTATGCCAAATGGTTCGAACCGGGCCCGACCAATATCAACATGCCGCTCTCTGACACGCTGCGCACAGCCTTCGAAGTGCAGGCCCTGCCCGAGTAATCCGGCGACACCCAAACACACAATCGGGGCGGGTATCTTGCCGCCCCGACATCCAACAGGCCGGGGGGCGGTGGCATGAACTACAACTGGGACTGGGGGATCTTGTTTCGCGACCCCTATCTGGGCTGGATCGTCCAAGGGCTTGGCTGGACGATTCTGATCTCACTGTTGGCGTGGATCATCGCCTTTTCGCTGGGGTCTGCGCTGGGGATCTTTCGCACCTCAAGCAAACCGGTCCTGCGGGCCATAGGCACCATCTATGTCGAGCTTTTCCGCAATATCCCGCTGCTGGTGCAGCTCTTCTTGTGGTATTTTGTCTTTCCCGAACTGCTGCCCGATGACTGGTCACGCTGGGTCAAACGCGACATGCCGTTTCCGGCCCTGACCACCGCCGTGGTGGCCATCGGGCTATATACCGCCTCGCGGGTTTGCGAACAGGTCCGCTCGGGCATTGATGCGGTCGGTTCAGGACAGCGACAGGCAGGCCGTGCCATCGGCATGACCGAAGTTCAGGTTTACCGCTATATCCTTTTACCCAATGCGTACCGGATCATCATTCCGCCGCTGACCAGCGAATTTCTGACTATCTTCAAGCAATCCTCACTGGCGTTGACCATCGGAGTGGTCGAACTGACCGCGATGACCCGCCAGATTGAGGAATATACCTTTCAGGGGTTTGAGGCCTTTACCGCAGCGACCATCGTCTATTCGCTGGTAACCTTCACGGTGATGGCGGTGATGCAGCAGGTGGACAAACGCACAGCCCTGCCCGGAACCTTCTCGAAAGGGGCCGCGTGATGTTCGATCTTGATTTCTCGGTGATCCCGGCCAATGCGTCGCTTTTGTGGGAAGGCATGAAGATGACCTTCCTGCTGACCGGTCTGGCCATCGGTGGCGGCATCCTTCTCGGCACGTTTCTGGCGCTCTTGCGCATCGCAAAAGTGCCGGTTCTGGCGCAGATCGCGGCGGCCTATGTCAATTTCTTCCGCTCATTGCCGCTGATCCTCGTCATCTTCTGGCTGTTCTTTCTGGTGCCGCTGATCGTCGGGCGCCCGGTCGGGGCGTTTTCCTCGGTGCTGGTCGCCTTTATTATGTTCGAGGCCGCCTATTATTCCGAGATCATCCGCGCAGGCATCAATTCGGTGCGCCCCGGCCAGTTGGCAGCGGCGCGGGCAATCGGGCTGACCTACAGTCAAAGCATGCGTTACATCGTGTTGCCCCAAGCATTTCGCGCAATGACCCCGATCCTTCTGACCCAGGCGATCATCCTCTTCCAAGATACGTCGCTGGTCTATGTCGTGGGCCTGCGCGATTTCCTTGTCAGCGCCGAGATAGTTGCCAACCGAGATCAACGCCTGGTCGAGATGTTCCTCTTCGTCGCAGTGGTCTACTTTGTTTTCTGTTTCACCGCGTCCATGGGCGTCCGGTTCTTGCAAAAAAGGCTCGCAACATGATTGAGATGACATCCGTCAGCAAATGGTACGGCAAATTTCAGGTCCTGAAGGACTGCTCGCTCAGCGTCGCCAAAGGCGAGGTCATCGTGGTTTGCGGGCCGTCCGGGTCGGGCAAAAGCACTTTGATCAAGACGGTGAACGGTCTGGAGCCGATCGACAGCGGCGAGATCACAGTGGCGGGCACGAGCATCACTGCCAAGTCGACGAACCTTGATCAGGTGCGTTCCAAAATCGGCATGGTCTTTCAGAATTTTGAGCTGTTCCCACATATGAATGTGACTGAGAATATCAAGCTAGGTCAGATCAAGGTACTTGGGCGTACCGCCGCTGAGGCCGAGCAAAAGGCATTGGTCTTGTTGGATCGCGTGGGCTTGTCTGAGCATGCCCATAAATATCCCTCGCAGCTTTCTGGCGGCCAACAACAGCGCGTGGCAATTGCACGTGGACTGGCGATGGAACCGATGGCGATGTTGTTTGACGAACCGACTTCGGCGCTGGACCCCGAGATGATCAACGAAGTTCTCGACGTGATGGTTGAGCTGGCGCATGAGGGAATGACCATGATGGTCGTTACCCACGAAATGGGATTTGCCAAGAAGGTAGCAGACCGCGTGGTGTTCATGGACCACGGTGAAATCGTCGAGGATGCCACATCAAATGAATTCTTTGGGTCGCCGCGCAGCCCGCGCGCGCAGGAGTTTCTGTCCAAGATCCTGAGCCATTAGGCAATGTGCGACATTTCTATTGGGCAAACCCCCTGACTCAGATCTATCCAGAATGAGCTATGATCGTTTCTGGCCCGTACATAGGATAGCGCATTGCTCTCTGACGATGTCATTTTACTTGTAGCCATTAAGTTGGGGGCCGCCATTCAGGCTGGTGTCGGCGTGGGGTTCAGCATCGTCGTTGCCCCGATCATGATGGTCATGATGGGAACCGCAGTGGCCGTGCCGATTTTACTTATGTTCAATACGCTGGTGTCAGCTGAGGCGCTGGACCGCCGGGTTTGGACGTTTGAAAAAGCCTTGATCAAGAACGCGGCCATCGGATGCCTTGTCGGGATTTCTCTGGGCCTGTTGATCCACCCTTATCTCTCTGAATGGGTTATTCTTTCTCTGACGGCGGGTCTGCTGCTGATTGGCGTTGCTACCTCTGTTTTGCCGATAGGATCGGGTATCAGCCCGGCGGGTTTCAAGGCGGTTTCGGTGCTGTCAGGCGCTCGGCCCGTGAGGCGCGCATATTGGTACAACCCGTGGCGCTGGTGGCTTACGGCGTGGCCTTCGCCCTTCATATGTTGTCGGATTGGTCGGCTTTTGCCAAAGCACCGGGGTTGGGTGCATTCGCGCTGACGGCACTTTTGGGAAGCATTCTGGGGCGTCTGATCGGCCCGCGACTTCCGCAACGCGCGATCATGATTTCGATCGCCGTATGTGTGGCACTTTTCCGCCGCGCCTATCATGTAGAATAAAAGAGAATGACAATATGATGATCGAAGGTCTGCTTGAAAAGTTTCCGCGTGCCCGTTTGATGACCGGCGTAACGCCTGTCGAACGGCTGGAACGTATGTCTGATCTTATGGGGATAGACCTATGGATCAAACGCGACGATCTGACCGGCCTTGGCTTTGGCGGAAACAAAACCCGGCAGCTTGAGTTCTATTTTGGCGAGGCACTGGCGCAGGGCGCTGACACGGTGCTGATCACTGGTGCGGTGCAATCGAACTATGTGCGCTCCGCTGCTGCTGCTGCCGCGCGTATGGGTTTGAAGGCAGTCTTGCAGTTGGAAGAACGCGTGCCCGACATGGGCAAGCTATATTACACGTCCGGGAACGTATTGCTGGCTCAGATCCTTGGTGCGGAACATATGAGCTATCCGTTGGGTGAGGATGAAGCCGGCGCAGACAATGCGCTGCACGAACGTGCAAAGCAGTTGCGTGCCGACGGGCGTATCCCATACGTCATACACCTTGGGATTGATCACCCGCCACTAGGGGCTTTGGGCTATGTTTCCTGCGGTGGCGAACTGAGCGAACAGATCAGTGATTTTGACGCGGTCGTTGTACCTTCAGGCAGCGGGTCAACACATGCCGGTCTTTTGACGGGCCTGCGTCTTGCCGGCCATGCGGCGGGGGTCCACGGAATATGCGTGCGGCGCGGTTGCGAACAACAGCGCGCGCGGATCGACACGGTGCTGCGCAAGCTGGCGGATATGATCGGGTTTGATCCTGCCTTGACCCTCAGCGATATCAATGTCTGGGACGGTGCGCTCGCCCCCGGCTACGGCCGTGTTGGCGAAAGCACCCGCGAAGCGCTTACCCTGATGGCGCGTACGGAAGGTGTGTTTCTCGACCCTGTTTATACCGCCAAAACTTTTGCAGGGCTGCTGGGGTTGCTCAGAGATGGCACAATCGAGAAAGGGCAGAAAATCGTCTTGTTGCATACGGGCGGCCTTCCAGCACTCTTTGGCTATCAAGAAGAGCTTGGATGAAATCGGGACGATTGGATGCCGCCAAAATCTGACAGTTGCTATTGGAGCACGTGCAGCGAAACAGAGTAATGTCCCGCTGAACGGGATCAGACGGAGGACAAACCTCAAACGCGGCGCGGCAAGGCAGAATGCCAATGGCGAGCACTAGAACCGCACTGTTCGGGGTGAATGGCTGGGGCGATACATCTTTGAAATCAGGCGGGAGGTCCAGCGGCAAGCCACGGAATGGCCTTGGACTACATCCACCCGCGAACCAACATGGGTATTGGCGGGATTACCCCTGCCATGAAACTGAAAATGGTCGCGTGAATTCTAACGCTGGACGCCATCAAAAATGGTGGGGATCAAGGTTTCATTTATGGATTTCCTGCTTAGTTGATATAAACTATGGATGGGGCATGACATTTGACCAGATAAAGACCTTCCTGTGGGTAGCGCGACTGGGTGGCTTTCGCAAAGCGGCGGAACGGCTCTATCTTTCGCAACCAGCCGTTTCGACCAGAATTTCAAATCTGGAACAAGAACTGCGCGTGCCCCTCTTTGAACGCGGTCCAGGTGAGCTTGTCTTAACAAAACATGGCACGCTTTTGCTGTCTTATGCCGAACAGATGTTGTTTGTCGAAGAAGAGATCAAGCAACGCGTTTCCAACCCGTCCGAGGCAGAGGGCCTGTTTCGTGTTGGCGCGTCTGAGACGATTGCGCAGGCATGGCTGCCGGACTTCTTGAAGGCGTTCAGTGAGCAATATCCGCGCGTGAATGTTGATCTTACCGTCGATATTTCCCTGAACTTGCGCGCCGAACTTCTTGAACGAAAGCTTGATCTCGCACTGTTGATGGGGCCTGTCTCGGAGTTTTCTGTTGAGAATGTGATCTTGCCGTCATTTGATCTGCATTGGTATCGGTCAACTACAAATCCACAGACCGATCTGAGCAAGATTCCGGTCATTTCCTATTCGAGCAAAACCCGACCGTACCGAGAACTGATGTCTGAACTGACACGGCGGATCGGGCCAAAGATACGGGTTTATGCCTCGGCTTCTTTGTCGGCCAGCTTGAAGATGATTGCTGCGGGAATAGCGGTTGGGCCTTATCCAAGGGCCTTGGCCAATGATTTTCTTGAGGCCGGACAAATCGTTGAGTTTGATCCAGGGTTTCGCCCGCAGCCTTTGTCCTTCACTGCCTCGTATCTGTCAGAACCGCGCAGCTTTCTTGTTGAAAACAGTGCGCAAATCGCCCGGAACGTGGCGGAAGCGTGGGGCCAAACGCATCCAAAATGAATTCAATATATCTATCAATACTGATATAAATTGATAATTTGATTGAAGGGCGCGCCCCATGTGATGGTCTTGGCCAAGCTGGGGAGTTTCGCACGATGCCAAGATCGGTCTCACATTCCGACCTGATTGCCGGTTCGGCAGGTCAGGTCAGAGCTGCCATTCGGGACGGGTCATATAATGGGCATACGGCGGGGCTGGCGGCTGGAAAGCTGCAATGCAACCTTGCGATCTTGCCGGAAAAATATGCCTTGGATTTCCTGCGATTTTGCCAGCGCAACCCAAAGCCATGCCCGATTGTGGGTGTGGGGGACAGCGGCGATCCGACCTTGCCGACATTGGGCCACGACATTGATATCCGCACGGATGTTTCAAAGTACCGGGTGTTTCGCGATGGCACGCTGAGCGATGAGGTGACGGACATCTGTGATGTTTGGGCCGATGACTTTGTGACGGTCGCTCTTGGGTGTTCTTTTACCTTTGAAAATGCACTGCAGCGCAACGGCATTCCGGTCCGTCATGTGGAAAAGGGACTGAACGTGCCGATGTTCCGCTCCAACATCAAACTCGTCCCGGCGGGGCGGTTTGGCGGCAAGATGGTCGTAACTATGCGCCCGATCCCCGAAGCACAGGTTGCTCAAGCCCGCGAGATCAGCCGCCGCTATCCGCAAGCCCATGGCGCACCGATCGCCGTGGGGGACCCCGCGCAGCTTGGCATCCATGATCTGTCGCAACCAGACTGGGGTGACGCGGTCGAGATCAGGCCGGGCGAAGTCCCGGTCTATTGGGCCTGCGGCGTGACACCGCAAAACGTTCTTTTGGATGCGGGCTTGCCCATCTGCATCACACATTCGCCCGGGCATATGTTGATCGCCGATGTGGCGGAAGATGATGAGACGACAATCCTCAAAAGAAACTGAAACTATCCAACAAGGAGACAAGAACCATGAAACATACACTTGCAATTCTTGCCGCAAGCACTGTGCTTGCCACTTCGGCCTTCGCTGAAAATCTGTCTGTCGTCGGCAGCTGGTCCAGCTTGCCATTGCACAATGAGTATGAAGCCCCGTTCTGGAGCAAGACCCTGCCAGAGGCATCCGGTGGTGATATCACCGTTGAATTGACCACGCACAACCAGATGAGCCTTGGGCTGGGCGATATCTATCCTTTGCTGGGGCAGGGCGTTTACGACGTTGCCATGACGGTCGCCGATTATGCGGTTGCGGATGCGCCCGAGCTTGAGGGTCTGGATGTGCCATTGATTGCCCTGACCGCAGATGAAGCCCGCGTGATGGTTGATGCAGCCCGTCCGATGGTCGAGGACATTTATCGCGACCGGTTCAATTCTCATGTGCTGGCCATCGCGCCTTACCCGCCGCAGGTCGTCTTTTGTAACCACGAAATTGCGGGCCTTGCTGATCTTGAAGGGCTAAAAGTGCGCGCATCTGGGCGGATGACAGCGAAACTGCTGGAAGCTTTGGGGGCGGAAGGGGTGAATGTCTCCTTTGCCGAAGTCCCCGGTGCGCTGCAAAACGGCGTCGTTGATTGTGCGGTGACCGGTGCCGGTTCGGGCTATAGCGCTGGCTGGTGGGAAGTGTCGACACATTTGCTGCCTATCCCGCTGGGTGGCTGGGATCCGGTTGTGACGGCGATCAACCTTGAAAAGTGGAATGGCATGTCCTCCGAAACACAGGCGCTGATCTCGCGCGAGATTGTCAGCGGTTTTGAAGATCCCGCATGGGCGAGTGCGCAAAATGCGCTGGTAAATGACATCGCCTGTCTGACCGGAAACGGTGAATGCCCATCGGGTGACGCGCGCGCCATGATACTTGTTGATGTGAGCGACGCCGATTTCGAACGTGCCCGTGATATATTGACTGGCGAAGTGCTGCCTGAATGGGCCGAACGTGCCGGTGGTGATTGGGCTGCTCGCTGGAACGACAGCGTTGGCCAGGTTGTTGGTGTGAAGATCAACTGAAGCCAAGCCGGGGGACGCACAGCTGATGGAACACAAGATGATAGACGGCCTTCGGGCACTCAACAAAGGGGTGGCTATGGCCGTGGGCTTTGGCCTTCTGCTTTGCGCGGCCTTTGTGCTGACGGATATCATCATGCGCCAGATTGGAACGTCCCTTGGCGGCACCGAAGAGATCGCGGGCTATGCCATGGCGCTCGCGACCTCCTGGGGCATGTCCTATACGTTGCTGGAACTGGGCCACGTGCGGATTGATCTGGCACGATCCAGATTCCAAAGCTTTGGGCGCGCGCTGTTCGATGTCTTTTCGATGATCGTGATGTCTGGTGTGATCATTACAATCGCGATCAAGGCTTGGCCTGTGCTTGAACGGTCTATGGCCAACGGATCGCGCGCCAATACACCGCTTGAAACACCACTGGCTTGGGTGCAGCTCCCTTGGTTCGCGGGCTGGGTATGGTTTGCGCTGATGTCGAGCCTGACGACCCTTGCCGCGCTTAGCCTGTTGCTAAAGCGACGTCATGATGAAACCGAAAGCATGGTCGGTGCCTTTGCCGAACAGGAGACACTGCAATGATCGCTTATGTCAGTGTTGGTCTGCTTGGTCTGCTTGCGCTGTCTATTCCGGTTGGGATCGTGCTTTTTTTGTTAGGCTTCGGGATTGATGCATTCTTCTCCAGCTTTCCACTGACCCGCGGTCTTGGGAATATGGTGTGGTCGGCGTCGAATTCGGCCACATTGATCGCAATTCCCTTCTTTGTGCTGCTCGGCGAAATTCTGGTGCGCAGTGGCGTCGCGACCCGCACCTATGCGGCCCTTGATCGCTGGGTTTCTTGGCTGCCGGGTGGCTTGGTACATGCAAATATCGCCACGGCAACCATGTTTTCAGCAACCTCCGGGTCCTCCGTGGCCACGGCTGCGACGGTTGCGACGGTGGCAATGCCACAGGCCGAGAAACTGGGATATGATCCAAAGCTGTTTTCGGGCGCGATTGCGGCGGGTGGCACGCTGGGCATCATGATCCCGCCATCGATCAATCTGATCGTCTACGGCTTTCTCACCCAATCCTCGATCCCGCAGCTTTTTCTTGCGGGCCTTATTCCGGGTCTGGCGCTTGCGCTTATGTTCATGCTCGTGACGGTGATCATCTGCGTGATCCGACCTGACCTTGGCGGTATAAGGCGGACGTTTCCCTTCCCGCAGATGCTGCGCGCATTGGTCGATCTTGTCCCGATCATCATTCTGTTTGGATTGATCGTAGGCTCAATCTATCGTGGCTGGGCGACCCCAACCGAAGCCGCCGCCGTGGGCGTCGCTGGCGCTTTCCTTATTGCTTTCGCATTCGGCGGCGTTTCTTGGGATATGCTCCTGCAAAGCCTGACCGGCACGGTTAAAATCACCTCGATGATTATGTTGATCGTGATCGGTGCATCGTTTTTGAATTTCACGCTGGCCTCTGCCGGGTTGGGCCGCGAATTGACCGCGTTCATGGAAGGGCTTGGCCTGTCGCCGCTGGGCTTCATCCTTGTGGTTGTTGTGCTTTATATCGTGCTGGGCTTTTTCATCGAAACCTTGTCACTGATGGTGGTGACCATCCCGATCATTGTGCCGATGGTTCTGGCACAGGGTTATGACGTGATCTGGTTCGGCATCTTGATGATTGTGCTGATCGAGATGGCACTGATCACACCGCCGGTCGGGCTGAACCTCTATGTGGTGCATGGGGCGCGCAAATCAGGGAGCCTGAACGAGGTGATGCTGGGCGCGCTGCCGTATTGCCTGACAATGCTGGCGATGGCGTTTCTCTTGATTGCCTTCCCAAGCATCGCGCTCTTTTTGCCAAACGCTTTACAGTAAGGGTTGAAAATAATGCATGTCGGCCGCGCCACGGATCAGAGGTGTGAAACAACGCCGATGCGCGGGACCGGAGTGTTGATCTGTATGGCCTGAATCTTGCGCTGAAGGTGCCAAGCCAAACGCCACGACACGCAACTCATGAGTGCCGGCGACCACAGGTGATAAAACGACAACAAACGATTTTCTGGTCGAATCGATGATTCGTTAACTTCTTGACAACCGGTCCGCAGGTTCAATTAACCATATTTAAAAGAAGTTTGGCAGTCGAGACGTTGCCAGTAGCGCGGCACGCCGCACCTCGTATACGTTTGGTGCGGTTTTCCGAAGGATGAGAGTCGATGCAATCACAGCACGACTACCAAGGTATCCTGAAGTTCTTGCTGATCCGAAACAGCGTCGAATTCTGGGCCTGACCCCGACATTTCCACAATCCCACCCGACAGGCAGCCCGTTGATCAAGGGCCGCTTGGGGCGTGAACACCTGTCACAGTCCGCAGCGTCGTACAAGAAAACCATCCTGCCAAGTTTGGAGAGCAGTTTATGAGTTACTCGGTTTCGCTTCCGGCACTGTTCTTCAAGCTGGCATATGCGGCATCGGCACAGGCGGTTCGGGCCGTGCGTACATTCGGTGTGACAGGTTCAGCAATCGTGCACTGTTTGGCCGTTGTTCTCGTGGCCATGTTTGGGTGCGCAACGGTGGCAAATGCGCAAGTGGTCAACGGTGGTTTTGAGATCCGGACGCCCGGCGGCGCCGGGTCTGGCACTGCTGGAACGCCGACTGGCAACTGCGTCAGCGGCACTGCGATAGCCAGATATGCGCCCGCGCCCTGGGGCATACAGTCGACGCCTGACTATCAGGCTGAAGATAACAACGGGCTCGACGTTGTTTACGCCCCTCGCGCCACGCTGCCAGGGTTTAATACCACTCCCAGTGGCGGTTGCTTCATGGGCTTTCGCAGCCTCAGTAAAACTGCGAATGAAGGTATCTATCAAACGATCAACATTGTCGATGCGTCGCGGCCGCTGCGGTTCACTTACGAATACACCGAATATACTCAGCCGGGTATCGCGCGTTGCACGCCGACGGTTGAGTTTCGCGCCAATGGCATAGACGACGCCACCCCCGGCTCCGTATCGGTTTCGTCGGCGCCGAATGTGGGTGCTCCCTCCGGGCCAAGTGCCGAGGGCACCTGGGTCTCACTCAGGACAGCCAGTTTTAAACCTTCGACCTTCGGCATTCCTGATGGTGGCACACTGGATATCTACATCGGCGTCATTGCCAATGGCTGCACTTTTACATGGGGCTACGTTGATCTGGTGCAGATCGTTCTTGCCCCTGAGGTTCAGTTGAAAAAATTTGCCGGCACGCCAACGATTGCAGGCGGCACCAACCCGCTGATCACGGATGCCGGCGATACGATTGACTACACGTTCACGGTGACAAATACCGGCCCCATCGCGCTGACCAATCTGACGATGACGGACACCAAGATCTCAACCGTCTCGGGCAGCTTGGCGAACCTTGCAATTGGTGCTTCGGACACGACCACCTTCACCGGCACATATACCATCACCCAAGCGGATATCGACGCAGGCGGTGTTGAAAACTCGGCCACTGTGTTTGCGACTGAATCGGGCGGTGTTGCGGGGGCTGTGCAAGATGTGTCGGACACTGGCACTGGCTCTGAGACTGTGAATGACCCCGATATGGGCGAGCCGGGCGATGCCAATGGCACGGTTGATGACGATGCAGACCCGACCAATGACCCGACGG
The DNA here is from genome assembly GCA_049646285.1 of Albidovulum sp. Classification (GTDB taxonomy): domain Bacteria; phylum Pseudomonadota; class Alphaproteobacteria; order Rhodobacterales; family Rhodobacteraceae; genus Albidovulum. Next base: position 13,476 of record JBARVN010000137.1, read on the forward strand.
TGACAGCAATTTCCATTGCACCGGCGCTTCAGCTGACGAAGTCTGCTTTGCTTGATCTTGGCGCAAACGGGGTGCCGGATGTGGGGGATACAATCACCTACAGCTTTACCGTAACCAACTCCGGGAACCAGCCGCTGACC
>JBARVN010000138.1:0-17916 GCA_049646285.1 Albidovulum sp.
ATTTTCATAGGCAATTCCCCCGGGCCGCTTGGCGCGCATCATCTGCGCGATCGGCCCGGGGTTCAAGCCATGTCAGGCAGCGGCGGCCTTTACGGCAGGGAAATCAATGTCGGTGTCAAAGACATGATTGAGGTAGTTGGTGAAAATGTTGGCCACGACACCAGCGACGGTCTCGACGATGTCACTGTCCGAAAGGCCGCCTGCACGCGCAAGGCTCAGATCGGCGTCCGACACCCGCCCCTTTTTCTCGGTTACTGCGATTGCAAAGGCCAGAATCGCCGCTGTCTTCGGATCAGCCGAGCGTCCGCGAAGCTGCGCTGCGATTTCACGCCCCTCGACCTTCAGAGATGAGGCGATGGCCGTGTGGGCTGACGCGCAGTAGTCACAGTCATTGACCCCGGCCACGCCAAGCGCGATGGCCTCGCGGGTCTTTGCGTCAAATGCCCCTTTGCTCAAGGCATCGCCAAGCCCAAGCAAGGCAGACAGCACGGCGGGCTGATGCGCGGTCGTGGCATAAAGGTTAGGCACCATGCCGATTTTCGCCCTAAGGGCTGCGAATGTCTCTTTGGCGGCGGGGCTGGCGGTGTCGTCTGTCAGGGCGGCAATACGAGGCATGTGAATGGTCCTTTGTCTGGTCGTTGTCACGACGGAGGGAAGCCGGGGGCTTTTCAGAGCACCCGGTTCCCCCTAGATAGAGTTGCGGACCGAATGGTTAAATACGCAATTACGGACCGATTGGTAACATATTCGCGAGGATGTCATGGCCCGGCCATTGAGCTTTGATCCCGAGACGGCGCGCAAAGCGCTGATGCATCTCTTTTGGGATAAGGGGTTTGACGGCGCGTCCATGCAAGATGTCGAGGACGCGACAGGGCTGAAAAAGCAAAGCCTCTACCGGATGTTTGGCGACAAACGGCATATGTATCTCGCAGCGCTCGATTGCTACCGGGAATGTGAAATGATGGCAGCCGAGGCACTGGTTACGGGTCCGGGCCCTGCGCGGGCACGCATCGGGCGTATGGTCACGGAAATGGTCGAACAAGCGATCAAGACCGGCGACAGGCGCGGCTGCTTTTTGTGCAACGCCAGCGTGGATCAAGCCCCCCATGACCTTGAAACCGATCAGATGGTAAAGGCGATGGTCGGCTATCTGAAAGAGCTTTTGGAAACCGCACTTCTGGCGGATGCGCGCTACCGCGACGATCAGGATCTGTGTGCCCGCCGCACCGCACATCTCGTCGCGGGCTATTTCGGCCTGCGCGTGTTGATCAAATCAGGCCAGTCACCCGACATGCTGCGCGCCGCTGCCGCCGATCTTCTTGCCTCGGTCTGACACGCCCGGCTGTTTCCACTTGGTCCAAATATCCCCGCCGGAGGCACCGCGCCCGCGATAGCGGGCGCCATCTGAAATCACACCGGGCCGGCACGGCGCGTCCGCAAAGATCAGATCGAGAATGAGGTGCCGCAGCCACAGCTGGACGTCGCATTGGGGTTTTCAACGACAAAGCGCGCGCCGATAAGCTCGTCGGAAAAGTCGATCACAGCGTTGGCGAGGAACGGCAAGGAGACCGCATCAACCAGCACTTTTTGACCGGAGCCTTCCAGCACCAGATCGTCGGGGGCCGGATCGTCCAGCTTGATCTCGTATTGAAAGCCTGAACAGCCGCCGCCCTCGACCGCAACCCGCAACGCCTTTGCCTCACCTGCATCGGCATTGATCTCAGCCAGCCGGGCGAAGGCGCGCGGGGTGACTTTTGGAGGCAGGGTCAGGTTCATTGCGGCGCACCCATGTCAATTCAGTTCCATTGCTCATATATGATGCAGCAGACGCCACCACAAGAACAGGCCCTTTATGACCCTCGCCCCCTATGCCTGCCAGCCAGAGGACAGCCGCGGCAGGTTGCATTCCGAAACAATGTCTACCTTCCGTTCTCCGTTTCAACGCGACAGGGACCGGATCATCCATTCCTCGGCCTTCCGCAGATTGAAGCACAAGACACAGGTCTTCGTCGAACATGAGGGGGATTACTACCGCACCCGCCTGACCCATACGATCGAAGTGGCGCAGGTCGCGCGCACCATCGCCGGCACATTGGGGCTGAACGTCGAACTGGCCGAAGCGATCGCCCTTGCGCATGATCTTGGCCATCCTCCCTTTGGCCATACCGGCGAAGATGCGTTGTCGGAACTGATGGCGCCCTACGGCGGTTTTGACCACAACGCCCAAGCGGTCCGGATCGTGACCGAACTGGAACGCCACTACGCGGATTTCGACGGGCTGAACCTGACTTGGGAAACGCTCGAAGGTATTGCAAAGCACAACGGGCCGGTACTGGGGCCGAACGCCTCAGGCGCGCATGCCGTCTCTGACCCTGCGTCAATGCCCTATGCGCTTGCGGAGTTCAACGAAGGCTATGACCTTGAGCTTCATACCTTCGCCAGCGCCGAAGCGCAGGTGGCCGCCGTCGCCGATGATGTGGCCTATAACCACCATGATCTGCATGATGGCTTGCGCGCAGAGCTTTTCACCGAGGCCGACCTGATGGAGCTGCCGGTCACCGGCCCGGCCTTTGCCGAGGTTGACCGGCTTTACCCCGGCCTTGATCCAACACGGCGCCGACACGAAGCGCTGCGCCGGGTCTTCGGGGTGATGGTTGAAGATGTGATTGCGGTGGCGCAAAACCGGCTGCAGTCAAGTCAGCCGCAATCGGCGCAAGACATCCGCGATATGGACGGGCCGATCATCCGCTTTTCCAAGCCGCTTTTCCAAAATCTCAAAGCGATCAAGGGGTTTCTCTTTACCCGCATGTACCGCGCACCTTCGGTGATTGTCGAGCGACAGCGGGTGACGGCGATGATCAACGACCTCTTCCCGCTCTTCTTGAACGATCCAAGCCTCCTGCCGGCAGAATGGCGCGCCGACGTCGCCCGCGCCGCGAACGAAACCGAGCTGGCCCGCGTGGTTCTCGACTATGTGGCTGGCATGACCGACCGTTTCGCCATTCAAGAACATGAACGGCTCTGCGGTACGAAGACGGGGTAAAGCGTGCCCCGGCGTCCCTTCACCACCCGCCTGCCTGCACCCTATCTGAAGCGGATCACCATGATCGCCGACAGGGTCGATGCAGATCAAGGCTATCCCTTTAATTTGCCCTGGCTCGGCGAAAGGTTTGAACTTGAGTTCACGACGCCCGTCACTGTGATTGTCGGCGAGAACGGCAGCGGAAAGTCAACGCTGATCGAGGCCTTGGCCGCGATGGCGGGGTATGACGAGGCGGGCGGTGGCAAGGGCTATGCCCCCGTTGATCACAGCCAGGCCATCGACAAAAGCGGTGCCACGCTCGGCGATGCCTTTCGCGGAAGCTGGTTGCCCAAAGTGACGAATGGCTGGTTTTTTCGCGCCGAAAGCTTCTATTCCGTTGCGCGCTACCTCGATGCGGCTGGCAGCCCTTCAGCCGACTTTTTGTCATATTCGCATGGCGAAGGCTTCTTGCGCTTCTTTTCCGAGCGATGTCAGCGGCAAGGCATCTATTTTCTCGACGAACCCGAAAGCGCGCTTTCGCCGCGACGGCAACTCGACCTCTTGCGCCTCTTGCATGAAATCCAGGCCAAAGCCTCCGCGCAGATCATCATGGCGACCCATTCGCCAATTCTGATGGCGCTTCCGGGCGTGCGCCTTTTGGAGATCAGCCGCATCGGGATTGAAGAAACCACCTATAAAAATACCCGCCACTTCCGCCTCTACCGGAATTTCATCACGGATCCCGAGGGATTCATCGACGAAGCCCTTCGCGGCGAATGGTAGAAGATACGCCTTCATTCCCCTCGTTTCTTCTGTTCAAAAGCACCTCGGGGGTCCGGGGGCAGCGCCCCCGGCAGACCGGATCGCGCCAGCGATCCGATACATCCCCCCAAGCACGACCCTGAGGATTGACGCCGCAACCGGCCTCTGGCATGGCAACCGGGACGGAAGGATATAAGAAATGAACCTCTTTGCTGAGATCCGGGCGCTGGTCATCGACAGCCTTGGTGCCATGACCGCCGAAGGTGCGCTGCCTGCCGGGCTTGATATGTCGAACGTGGCGGTTGAGCCGCCGCGGGATGCGGCCCATGGCGATATGGCCACCAATGCCGCAATGGTGCTGGCCAAACCCGCAAGCATGGCGCCCCGCGCGATTGCCGAGGCGCTGGCCGCCCGGCTGACGCAAGATCCGCGTGTCACATCGGCCGAGGTGGCAGGGCCGGGTTTTTTGAACCTGCGTCTGGCACCCGAATACTGGCACGGGATCGTTCTGGCGGCGCTGAAGTCGGGGCGCGCCTTTGGACGCTCGGACATGGGGCAAGGTGTTAAGGTCAATGTGGAATTCGTCTCGGCCAACCCGACCGGTCCGATGCATGTGGGCCATGTCCGCGGCGCGGTCTTTGGTGATGCGCTGGCCAGCTTGCTCGATTTTGCAGGCTACGCCGTCACCCGCGAATATTACGTCAACGACGGCGGTGCGCAGGTCGATGTTCTGGCACGCTCGGCCTATGAACGCTACCGCGAGGCCAATGGTCTTTCGCCAGAAATCGCCGAGGGTCTTTATCCCGGCGATTACCTGATCCCCGTCGGTCAGGCGCTGAAGGAAAAATATGGCGACAGCCTGCTGGATAAGGGTGAGCAATACTGGCTGGCTGAGATCCGCGAATTTGCCACAGAAGCCATGATGAAGATGATCCGCGCGGATCTGGCGCAGCTTGGCGTCAAGATGGATGTCTACGCGTCGGAAAAGGCGCTTTACGGCACCGGCAAGATCGAGGCTGCCATTGATACGTTGCGCGCGATGGGCCTGATTTATGACGGCACGCTGGAGCCGCCGAAAGGCAAGCTGCCCGAAGATTGGGAGGCGCGGGAACAAACGCTGTTCCGCTCCACCGCCTACGGCGATGATCAAGACCGGCCGGTGCAGAAATCAGACGGGTCCTGGACCTATTTTGCGCCCGATATCGCCTATCACTATGACAAGGTTTCTCGCGGGTTTGATCTGTTGATCGATGTTTTGGGCGCGGATCACGGCGGCTATGTGAAGCGCATGAAAGCGGTCGTCTCGGCCCTTTCGGAACGCCGGGTTCCGCTGGAGGTCAAGCTGATCCAGCTGGTGAAGCTGTGGAAAAACGGCGAACCCTTCAAAATGTCCAAACGCGCGGGCACGTTTGTCACCTTGCGCGATGTGGTTGATCAGGCGGGCGCTGATGTCACGCGCTTTGTGATGCTGACCCGCAAGAATGACGCACCGCTTGATTTTGATTTCGTCAAGGTGCTCGAGCAATCCAAGGACAACCCGGTTTTCTATGTGCAATACGCCCATGCGCGGGTCTGTTCGGTTATTCGCCGCGCAACAGAGGCGGGGATCGCAACCGATGATGCAACACTGGCGGCGGCGGATCTGAGCAAGCTGGGTCATGAGGCCGAGCTGGCGCTTGCGCGGAAAATCGCTGAATGGCCGCGGTTGGTTGAGATTGCCGCGCGCGGGCAAGAACCACACCGGATCGCGTTTTATCTTTATGAGCTGGCATCGGATCTGCATGGATTGTGGAACCGTGGCAATGACGATGCCAGTTTGCGATTTGTTCAAGAGGGCGATGCCCCCACGACACAGGCCAAAATCGCGCTTGTCCGGGCCACAGCCGTTGTTATTTCTGCAGGTCTTGCTATCCTTGGCGTCACCCCGGCGGAAGAAATGCGCTGATACATGGCGACGCCAAAGGGGTGAGGCAAGCAAGGCGCGATTCAACTGGCCTGGGCCGGGCATACTTCGCGAGCGAGGCAGAGCATGGCGGACGCAGATTTTGACGATGTTGATGACTACGGCATCTATCCGGAGCCTGCGCAGGTGCCGCGATCTTTCGTGGCCCAGCGCTGGTTCAATGCAGCAGGGGCGCTGACATCCATTGCCCTGATTGTCGGGCTGGGCGTCTGGACCTATGATCTGGCGATGCGTGACGTGCACGGCATTCCCGTCATTCAGGCGCTTGAAGGGCCCGCGCGCGTTACGCCGGAAAATCCCGGCGGCGAACTTGCGTTGCACCAGGGTCTGTCGGTCAATGAAATAGCAGCCGATGGCACAGCCAAAGCGCCTTCAGACACGTTGACGCTTGCGCCGCGCCCAGAGGGATTGGCTGAAGAAGATCAGCCCATGGGCGATTTTGCAGCCGTTTTGCCCGAGCTTCCAAAGCCAGCAGTCGCGCGGCCGGCACCCGAACCCCTCTCGCCCGGTACACCGGCACCGCGCATCGTTGAACCGCTGCCCGATGGCCCTGTTGAACCGATTGTGGATGCACCCGGCGCTGTGACAGGGACAGAGCAGGGTTTTGTGGCCTCCGATCTTATTCCGGCCACTGTGCCCGGTGTGTCAGCATCGCCCCGTCCGCAGACAAGGCCCCCGATTGATGCCATGGCCGAGGCCGCAGCGGCTGCGGTGGCGGCTGCCATGGCTGATCCGGTGCTGGATGTCGAACCGTCGGCGCTTGAGACTGGGGTTCGTCTGGTCCAGATCGGCGCCTATCCGGACGAGTCGGCGGCGCGACTGGAATGGGACAAGGTTGCAACCCGTTTCAGCGCGCTTATGGACGGCAAGCGCCGGGTTATTGAACCCGCATCGTCAAATGGCGAAACCTTCTACCGGCTGCGGGTCGAAGGCTTTGCCGATATCGACGAAGCCCGCAGCTTCTGTGCGGCACTAAAGGCTGAAAACGCCGAGTGCGTCCCTGCAACGGTGCAATGATGACCGGCCCGGCATCGGCGGCAATACTGGGCTGTCTGGGCCCAGAGCTGGGGGTAGATGAGGCTGCGTTTTTCAAAGAGGCTGACCCTTGGGGGTTTATCCTTTTTGCGCGAAATGTTGATACGCCCGACCAACTTCGACGCCTGACCGGCGACTTGCGAAATGCCGTGGGTCGCAATGCCCTTGTCCTCGTGGACCAGGAAGGTGGCCGGGTGCAGCGGATGCGCGCGCCGCACTGGCGCGAATGGGTGCCGCCTTTGGATCAGGTGGCAATGGCCGGGGCAGGGGCTGCGCGCAGTCTATGGCTGCGCTACAGGATCATTGCCGAGGAACTGCTGGATGTGGGTATAGATGCCAATTGCGCACCGACCGCGGATATTGCAGGGGCACTCACCCATCCCTTCTTGCGCAACCGGTGTTTGGGTGAGGATGCGTCAAGCGTGGCCGTCAATGCGCGCGCGGTCGCTGATGGGCTGTTGGCGGGCGGTGTGCTGCCCGTGATGAAACATGTCCCCGGCCACGGGCGGGCCACGGCAGACAGCCACAAGGATTTACCGTTTGTGGATGTCCCGGTGGAAGAGCTGGTGCAGACCGACTTTGCCCCGTTCAAGGCCCTCGCAGACCTGCCGATGGCGATGACCGCGCATATCTGCGCCGCAGCCTTCGGCCCCGCGCCTGCCACGCAAAATCCAAGCTTTATTCGCGCCATCCGCGATCAGATCGGCTTTGATGGTTTGTTGATGACAGACGATTTGTCGATGGAAGCGCTATCGGGCACGATGGGCGCGCGCGCGGCAAGGTCCATTGCCGCTGGTTGCGATATTTCATTGCATTGCAACGGTGTACGTGTCGAAATGGAAGCTGTTGTAACGGCCTCTGGCACGCTGTCCGGCGCGGCGGCACAGCGTGCAGACCGGGCGCTGGCGTGCCGACAAGCACCCACGCCCATTGACATAGATGGGCTTGAGGCCGAGTTTGAGGCGCTTTGCAAGGGGCGCACGCATGTCTGATCCAAGCGGGTTCGAAGAGGATAGCCAATCTGTCACAGAACGTCTTGCCGCCGAGGCGTTGATTGTTGATGTTGAAGGCTACGAGGGACCGCTTGATCTGTTGCTGACTTTGTCGCGAACCCAAAAGGTGGATCTGCGCAAAGTTTCCGTCCTTCAGCTTGCCGAGCAGTATCTGAAATTTGTCAATCAAGCCAAAGAGCTGCGGATCGAACTTGCCGCTGACTATCTGGTCATGGCGGCGTGGCTCGCCTTCTTGAAATCGCGGTTGTTGTTGCCGCCTGATCCATCCGATGATGGACCGTCCGGCGAAGAACTGGCAGCGCATCTGGCGTTTCAGCTGGAACGGCTTCAGGCTATGAGAGAGGCGGCCGCCCGGTTGATGGGGCGCGACCAAATGGGGCGTGACTTCTTTGTGCGTGGCTTGCCAGAGGATGTGACCCGCTCAAGGCATGTCACCTATACGGCCACGCTTCTGGACCTGATGCAGGCCTATGCGCGCACCCGAACGCATGATGAGTTTCGCCCATATGCCTTTGATCGCACAAGCATTTTTACGCTTGAGCAGGCTCTTGACCGCATGCGCGGCCTGATTGGATTTGCCGGGGACTGGACAGATCTGGCCAGCTATCTGCCCGATGGCTGGACCAACGATCCATCCCGCCGCCGATCGGCCACCGCAGCCACCTTTGCAGCCTCGCTTGAGCTTGCCAAACAGGGTCAGATCGAGCTCCGACAGTCAGACACCTTTGCCCCCATTTCGATCAGACGGAAAGCGCCGTGACAGACAGTAATGCCCAAGAAAAAAGCCTGTTTGAGGCCCCGCCGATTGCCGAGCAGGAGCGGATGGTCGAAGCCATTCTGTTTGCCTCGGCCGATCCGGTGACGGTGGCCGAACTGTCGGCACGTATGCCGCACGGTTCGGACCCGGCCGAGGCGCTTGTCTATCTGCGCAAACGCTATGAAGGCCGCGGCGTGCGGGTCGTGAAAGTGGGGGATGCGTGGGCGGTGCGTACCGCCCCTGATCTTGGTTTCCTCATGCAAAAGGAAACCACCGAGATCCGCAAGCTTAGTCGTGCGGCCATCGAAACACTGGCGATCATTGCCTATCACCAGCCCGCGACCCGCGCCGAGATTGAAGAGATCCGCGGCGTGGCCGTCAGCCGGGGCACCGTTGATCAGCTGCTGGAGCTGGAATGGATCCGCTTTGGCCGCCGCCGCATGACGCCGGGCCGTCCAGTCACCTACGTGGTCACACAACAGTTCCTGGACCATTTCGGGCTGGAATCTGCCCGTGACCTGCCAGGGCTAAAGGAATTACGGGCGGCTGGGCTGCTGGACAACCGGCCTGCGCCGGGCAACCTCGCGTTGCCGGATGATGAGACCGAAGAGCAGATCGGTCAAAGTGAATTGTTTGAGGACTGAAAGGATTTTATGCCATGAACCTCAACCGGATTATTGACATGGTCGTTCGCACGGTTATCCGCCGGATGGTCAATCTTGGGATTAACAAAGGTATTGATGTGGCCAGCCGACGCGGCAAGTCCGGCAAATCATCCCCTGCGGATACTGGGCAGGACCGACAGGCGCGTGAGGCGGCAAAACGGGCCCGACAAGCCGCGAAAATCACGCGGCGGTTGGGGCGCTAACTAGAGGGCGCTAAGCAGGGGCGAAGTGTTTAGACAGCTTCAGACCCTGACCTTGGTAGTTTGAGGCTATGTCCGCGCCGTAGATCCGGTCAGGGCGCGATGCCATACGCTCATAGACCAAGCGGCCCACGACTTGCCCGTGCTCCAGCACAAACGGGGCCTCATGGCAGCGAACTTCCAATACGCCGCGTGACCCGGCCCCTCCCGCTTCGGCCCAGCCGAATCCCGGGTCAAAAAAGCCAGCATAGTGCACGCGAAATTCGCCCACCATTGCCAGATAGGGCGCCATCTCTGCGGCACAATCCGGTGGGATCGAAATCGCCTCTCGGCTGACAAGGATGTAAAAGGCACCGGGATCAAGAATGATCCAGCCGGTATCGGTGCGCACCTCTTCCCAAAACTCAGCCGGATGGTAGTGGCCAAGCTTTGACAGGTCTATGACCCCGGTATGCGGTTTGGCGCGGTAGCCTACGAGATTGCCCGATTTGGGACGCAGATCGACCGAAAACCCCAAACCGCCCGAAATCACAGCGTCACCTGAAACAATCGGGGTTTTGGCGTGGATGGCAAACAGCTCATCGTCATCAAGCATCGTCATGCCGACGCGAAAAATGATCTGGTTCAACATTTGCCCGGCCGTGGCGATCACGGAAAAGGACTGAGGACAGATCTCAACATATAGCGGGCCAGTATACCCGGCTTGGACACGGTCAAATTCGGTGCCGTGATCGGTGATGATCCGGGTCAAGAGATCAAGCCTGCCGATCGATGATTTGGCGCTGGCGGCCCCCGCCATATGCGCGGGCAGGGCGAGCCGCTCCATCAAAGGTACGACATAGACGCAGCCTTTTTCCAGAACGGCACCGCTGCTTAAATCAATACGGTGCATTTCGAATTCGCTCAGGCGCTCTTTTACAGTGCGCCCCTTGCCGGCAAGGAATGAGGCGCGCACACGGTAGGCGACACCCCCCAGACGCAGATCAAGGCTTGCAGGCTGGACCTGCGCGTCTGTGACGGCCACATCGGCTGCAATAGCACCTGAGGCCACCATCTGACGGATGGCATTGTCGGCTAGAACGCCTGATCCGATCATTTTCTGCCCCCCGATATGCGAACGCCCACCCCGATAAAGAGGTGGGCGTTTCGGTTATGGTCGGGCCGGCGAGATTCGAACTCGCGGCCTTCCGTCCCCCAGACGGACGCGCTAACCAGGCTGCGCCACGGCCCGACGCGGCGGTGTATAGGCCCATTGTTGGGGTGGGGGCAAGCGCCAAAACGCAATCTTTGGGCAAGCGCAGAGATCGCCACCAGAACCGGTCAGTCGGTCGAGGTTGGAGTGATGCGAGACAGGCGGTCACGCAGGTCGACAAGGCGCAGATAGACGGACATCAGCTCAGATTTCTTGTCACGCGCGCGCAGCGTATCCATTGCGCGCAACATCTTGGCCGCAGGAGGCTGAACAAGCCGCAGCGGCAGGTCGTCTTGTGGGGCAGGGGCCGCCGTGTCGGGCACATCAAGACTATGGATATTTCCGTCCTTGGACAAAGGCAGAGTTGGCGCGTCAACTTGCATCGGGGCTTCGGGCGCGCGCTGGCCTTGCCCTAAAGCTTCACGGCGCTCGGCGCCGGGAGATTGTGCTGGCCGTGGCTTTTGGCCGTTGAAAGGCGTCACGGCGGCCGCGGATCTATTCTCATCGGCGTTTGGCGCTGGCGTTGCCGCAGCGTCGATGTGAACCGGTGGTGTTGCGGCGGGCGGCGAATGCACGGCTGCGTCCGGTGTGGCGGCATCGTCTTCGTCCAGATGGGTCGCATCCGCCCCCGAAAGGCCAGCGACATGCCGAACACCGCTTTCACGCAGTATCTTTTGCACACCGCGAATGGTCAGCCCGTCTTCATGCAGCAATTTTTTAATTCCGCCCAACAAAGCCAGATCGGCGGGGCGATAATAGCGCCGTCCGCCGGCCCGCTTAACGGGCTTGATTTGAGAGAATCGGCTTTCCCAGAAGCGCAGCACATGGGCTGGCGTATTTAGTAAGGTGGACGCTTCGCTGATTGTGCGAAAGGCCTCGGCCGATTTCTTCATCTTTGCTGCCTCAGCCCTTGTTACCGGCTGCCACGCGGTCTTTCATCAGATGCGATGGGCGGAACGTCAAAACGCGTCTTGGATGGATGGGCACTTCGTCACCGGTTTTGGGGTTGCGGCCAATCCGTGCAGATTTTTCGCGCACCGAAAACGTCCCGAAAGATGAGATCTTGACCGTTTCGCCTTTGACCAATGCATCGGACATGTGTTGCAGCACACCTTCGACCAATTGCGCTGATTCATTGCGAGAAAGGCCAACCTCGCGGAAAACCGCTTCGCTCAGATCCATGCGCGTCAATGTCTTTTCGCTCATTACGTCCCCCGTGTTGTTTGACCGAAGGATGAGTGGTTTGAAAAGCTAAGTCAATATCAATGGCTTGGATGGGTGTATTCAGGCGCCATATCACCAACGCAGAACAACTGATCCCCAGGACAACCCGCCGCCGATGGCTTCGGTCACAATAAGATTTCCTTGCTTTATCTGCCCGCGCGCCTTGCCCACAGAAAGGGCCAGTGGGATCGATGCGGCCGAGGTATTGCCGTGGTCCTGGACGGTTACAACCACCCGGTCCATCGGCACCTGCATGCGTTTTGCGGTGCCTTCAATGATACGAATATTGGCCTGATGCGGGACAATCCAGTCAACGTCACCGCCGGTCAGCCCGATTTTTTCCAGAGACGTATGGGCAGTTTGTGCAAGTTTTTCAACCGCATGGCGGAAAACCTGGTTGCCTTGCATCCGCAGATGGCCAGAGGTTCCGGTGGTCGAGACGCCGCCGTCAACAAACAGTAAATCCTTGTAACTGCCATCACTGTTGAGATCAGTGGCCAGTATGCCGCGATCATCTGTCGTACCGCTGCCGGTTGTCGCTTCAAGGACCAAGGCGCCAGCGCCGTCTCCAAACAGCACACAGGTTCCGCGGTCATCAAAATCCAGAATGCGGCTAAAAGTTTCTGCGCCGATCACCAGCACACGTTTTGCCTGACCAGAGAGAATCAGTGCATTGGCGTTGGCCAGTGCGAAAACGAATCCCGCGCAAACCGCCTGCACGTCAAAGGCAAACCCTTTGGTCATGCCGATCTTGTGCTGGACCATTGTCGCGGCGGAGGGAAATGTCAGATCTGCGGTCGAGGTTGCCAGAATGATCGCGTCCAGATCATTCGCCTCCATTCCTGCATCTGCCAGTGCCGCATTGGCCGCGTTGGTGCCCAGATCTGACGTTGTCTCGCCATCGGCCGCGAAGTGACGGCGTTCAATGCCGGAACGGGATCGGATCCATTCGTCGGTTGTATCAATCCGGGCCTCGAACTCGGAATTCGGTACCACGCGCGAGGGCAGGTAATGCCCGACGCCGCGCACGACAGCACGGATTGTCATTCGGAAGTTCCGTTCATTGCACCACCCTCGGCGGCATCCTGACCTGCAAGTGCCACAGAGGCAACCCGGGCTGCAAGACGTTCCTGAAATCCGGACTCAGCCAGCCGAAACGCCAGTTTGATTGCGGCGGCCACACCGGTTGCGTCGGCAGACCCGTGGGATTTGACCACTGTTCCGTTCAAGCCAAGAAACACGCCGCCATTTTGCTCGCGCGGATCAATGCGTTTGCGCAATCCGCGCAAAGACCCCATCGCCAGAATCGCGGCAAGGCGTGACAGCAAGGTGGAATTAAAGGCTTCGCGCAGAAGATCGCCCACCAGTTTGGCGGTGCCTTCGCCGGTTTTAAGTGCGATGTTTCCTGTAAACCCATCCGTGACGATCACATCGACGCGGTCCGAAGGCAGATCCCCGCCTTCCACAAAGCCCACATAGTCGAAACTGCCGGTTTCAGTGGTTGCCGCAATCAGATCCTGCGCGGCCTTCAACTCGGCCCGGCCCTTGTGGTCTTCGGTGCCTACGTTCAGCAGCCCGATACGGGGGCGCGCGATGCCAAGCCCGTTGCGCGCGTATGACGCCCCCATCAGGGCGAATTGCAAAAGGTCGGGCGCATCGGCCTTGATATCGGCGCCGACATCCAACATCAGGTTGAAACCGCCGGGATTGCGCGATGGCCAAAGGCACGCGATTGCCGGGCGGTTCACACCGGGCAGTTTGCGAAGCCGAATAACCGACAGCGCCATAAGCGCCCCGGTATTGCCGCAGCTGACTGCCACGGTTGCCGCACCTTCGCGCACGCTTTCGATGGCGGACCACATCGATGTGCCGGACCCATGGCGCATCACCTGGCCCGGCTTGTCATCCATTGTGACCACGTCTTCGGCATGACGGATCGTGCAACGACCCGCCAGTTCCGGGCGCGCGTTAACCAGAGTGCGCAGCACTGTCTCTGGCCCGTGAAGGATAAATTCAATATCCGGATTGACCGCAGCGGACTGCGCCAGCCCGGCCACAATAGCCGATGGCCCCTGATCGCCGCCCATGGCATCAACGGAAATAACAATACGCCCCGATGCCCCGGATTTCGGGGCGTCGGGTGAATTGTCTTGCGTTGACGGCATGTCGCCGATCGTGCGGGACACGGCCTTAGGCCGCGTCTTCGTCCAGATCGACTTCGGCAGCCTGAGCGACGACTTCGCGGTCATTGTAGTGACCGCAAGCACCGCAAACGTGATGCGGGCGCTTTAGTTCGCCGCAGTTTGGGCACTCATTGGGATTTGCAGCGACCAATGCGTCATGGGCACGACGCATATTGCGACGGGACCGTGTGGTTCGGTTCTGAGGGACAGCCATGTCTCAACCTCGGGTTATATAGGGGCGTAAGCCCCGGTTTTCCTTAGGTTTCGTAACTGGTTGCCGAAGTGCGACCGGGTCCGAACCCAACGTTTAAGCGAGGCCGGGAACATACTGCGATTCTGACCGGGCGCAAGTGTTTTCTGGAAGGTTTCGGGCGCGATGTGTTCGAAGCATTGCTTATTCGGTGTCCGGGGTCTGCTTCATAAGATCTGCAAGCCCTGCAAACGGCCGCAAAGCCTCATCTGTCAGCGGTTCGGCACCGGGTTCGGTAAAGATTGTGGTGCCCAGTTCCGCGTCTTTGGCACGCGGGTAGAGCGGCAGTGCCAGCGCCAGTGCTTCAAGCATCACGGCACCGACATCAATGACATCTGTCAGCGCCTCGACAGTGTCATCTTCCGGGGTTTCGGTTTCCTCGCCCACAGGTTCGACAAAATCCGACAGATAGCGGCGCTGCACAGGTTCAGAAACAGCGGTGCTGACCGGGGCAAGCGTCACAACGCAGTCTTGGGTGACGGTTGCGCTGATCTGAGCGTCCAGCGCCCAGTCGTTGCGCCCGAGGGGGCGAATCTCTCCGCGCATGACCAGATCATTGACGCTAACGATTCCGATACTGGACGCAATCCGCACCAGTGCTGCGGCGTCGGGTGTTTGGGTGAAGCGCGTGGGCTTGCGTGATGCCAGTTCTGCAACACGGTAGGGAACGGAATAGGGCAAATCTTCGGAAATCATGGGGTGTCGTCCCAATTGGGGGGCCGGGTTCGGGCCGGTGATGACGCTTCGTCCTTGAAGGATAGCACATGCATGTTGTAAGCCGGATAAAAGGCTTGAGGCGTTAAGACAAGAGGGTGGTATGGGCAGGCTCGGTTTCGGGATTAGACGTGGCATCACCCTTCTTCTGCTGATTGCGGTGGCGTCATGCACGTCAATTTACCGCAATCACGGCTATGTTCCGCGAGATACGGATCTCGATAAGATCGTCGTCGGACAGTCGACGCGTGAAAACGTATCTCAGGCCGTGGGCCGGCCTTCATCGACCGGGTTGTTGACGGGCGGAGCCTGGTACTATGTCGGCAGCCGCTTTCGCCACTATGCAGCGCGAGCCCCCCAAGAGATCGAGCGACAGGTCGTGGCCGTCAGTTTCAATGAGGCCGGCGTTGTCGAAAACGTCGAACGCTTCGGCCTTGAAAACGGTCAGGCCGTGGTCATTTCCCGGCGGGTTACGGACAGCAATATCAAGGGTCTGAGCTTCTTGCGCCAGCTCTTGGGCAATATCGGCAATATCAGCGCCGGCCAGCTGTTCAACTAGCATTGTACCTACGGGCCAGCGCTGCGGGTGTTTCTAGTCGCGTGGCTTGCGGTCCAGCGCCACGCCGTTGATGCAATAGCGCAGCCCGGTCGGTGCGGGGCCGTCTGGAAACACATGCCCCAGATGCGCATCACAGGCAGAACAATGGACTTCGGTGCGCTTCATAAACCAGCTGCGGTCTTCGGTTTCTTCGACGGCTTCGGGGGCGGCAGGTTGGTAAAAGCTGGGCCAGCCGGTCCCCGAATCAAACTTTGCATCGGCGTCAAAGACGGCTTGTCCGCAACACACGCAATGAAAATCCGCGGGCCCTTTGGGAAAATCATCATGGGTAAAGGCGCGTTCGGTGCCGTGCTTGCGCGTCACTTTATAGGCCAGATCCGATAGGTCTGCCCGCCATTCTTCATCGGTTTTTTGGATCTTCGCAGCCATCATTTCTTCCTTTTTGTTATCAGTTCATTGTGTATTTCAGCTAAAAGTGGTTGTGCCATATGTAGGGTGCAATAGCGGGCACGCCAAGCGGGAGAGGCGGGAATGCTGAATGAGCGCAAGGGCCGGTACGCGGCGCGCCCGGCTGAGGCTCCAAAAGATCTTGAGGCGGTGATGGGCTTGCGCCAGCAGGTCTTTCGGGGGGCTGGGACCGAAACGGACGCCGATGCTTTTGATCCGGTCTGCCGCCACGTAATGGTGGAAGATCTTTATTCCACGCAGATCGTTGCCGCTTTTCGGCTGTTGTTGGTTGCCAGTGGCAAAGCGCTTGACGCCACCTATTCCGCGCAATTCTATGGGCTTTCTGCATTGGGAAGCTATTCGGGGCCAATGGCCGAACTGGGCCGGTTCTGCCTTGCGCCGGGCTGTCATGATCCGGATATCTTGCGCGCAGCCTGGGGGGCGATCGCAGCAATAGTTGCCGACGAACGTGTGGATATTTTGTTTGGCTGCACGTCATTTCCCGGCATTGCGACCATGGATCATGCGCATGCTTTTGCGCTGTTGGCGGAAAAACATCTGGGCCCGGACAAGTGGCGGCCAGAGGCGAAGGCGCAGCATGTCTATCCCTATGCGCGCGAATTGCGGGGGCTGAAACATGACCCGAGGCTGGCCTTAAAGGCGCTGCCGCCGCTGCTGCGCACCTATCTGGCCATGGGGGGATGGGTGTCGGATCACGCGGTGATCGATCACGATCTGGGGACAACGCATGTTTTCACCGGATTAGAGGTGCGTGACGTGCCGGCAAAGCGGGCACAAAGCCTCAGCAGACTTGCACAATTCTGTCCTTAGTGTATCGCAGAGCAAAAGAGTGAGGGAGCGGCAGTTCATCATGACACAAACAAAAGCGCCGGCGGCACCGGCGCATTCAGATCAGTTGGCACGACGATGGGTGCAGGTTCTGGCGCGGTACCGCGAACCGCGCACTGGCCGCAGCCTGTTTGAGCTGGCAGTCACGCTTGCGCCGTTTCTGGCACTTTGGGCGTTGGCATGGTGGTCCTTGTCGATCAGCGGCTGGCTGGCCCTGGCAATCGCGGTTGTGAATGGCGGCTTTCTTGTGCGCCTATTTGCGATCCAGCATGATTGCGGGCATGGCGCGTTTTTCAAAAACCGCCATGTAAGCGATTGGGTTGGCCGCGCATTGGGTGTTCTGACACTGACACCTTACGACGTGTGGCGGCGGTGCCATTCAGAGCATCACGCTTCGGCCGGCAATCTGGACAAGCGCGGCATGGGCGATGTGACAACGCTGACAGTTGCAGAATACCAGGCGCGCTCGGCCCTTGGCCGCTTTCAGTACCGGCTGTACCGCAACCCGATTGTGCTGTTCGTCATCGGGCCCTTTTATCTCTTTGTATTGCAAAACCGTCTGCCAATCGGACTGATGCGCTCAGGCGCGAAATACTGGACCTCAGCCATGGCCACCAATGCGGCCATTGGCGCTTTGTTGGCTGTGATCATCTATTTTGGCGGTCTGATGCCGATCTTGCTGGTGTTTTTGCCGACCTCGGTTATCGCCGCATCCATCGGGGTTTGGCTGTTCTACATCCAGCACCAGTTTGAAGAGACGCAGTGGGATGAGGACAAAGACTGGGATCTGCATGATGCCGCCTTGCATGGCAGCTCGCACTACGATTTGCCGGCGGTGTTGCGCTGGATGACGGCCAATATCGGCATTCACCATGTGCACCATCTTTATAGCCGCATCCCATTTTACAGGCTGACCGAAGTGCTGCGTGATCATGCTGAGTTGGGCACCATCCAGCGCATGACCCTGCGTGAAAGCTTTGCGTGTATGAAGTTTCATCTCTGGGATGAAAAGGAACGCCGGTTGCTGTCCTTCTCGCAAGTGCGGGCCCTGTACGGGCGCGCCTGACACCCCCGTTGTCGC
>JBARVN010000139.1:0-9724 GCA_049646285.1 Albidovulum sp.
CCCGCGCCCAGATGCATGTGCCAGCGGGGCTGAAACTGCCGATGATTCAGACCGATCTTGATGACAAAGGCCGCACCGCTTGGGCGAATAATGCAGCCCTTATTCAAAAGCTTGCGCGCCTTGACGGCCTGACCGAAGGCACCGCACCCAAAGGCGCCATCACCATCGCCGTCGAAGGCGGCAGCTTCGCCATTCCGCTGGCAGGCGTCATCGACGTCGCCGAAGAAAAGGCCCGCCTTTCCAAGACGATGGAGAAGTTGGAGAAAGATCTGAACGGTCTGCGCGGCCGCCTCAAGAACCCCAAATTCGTCGAAAGTGCGCCAGACGAGATTGTCGAAGAAACCCGCGACAAACTCGCCTTGGGCGAAGAAGAAGCCGCAAAACTCAATGCCGCGCTAAAACGACTTGCAGATATCGGCTGATCGGTTTCCACTTGGTACAAATATCCTCGGGGGTCCGGGGGCAGACAGCCCCCCGGCCTCGCCCAAAGGCAGGACAGGACCATGACCGGACCGCGTTACACAACACTCATCGACAGCCTGCCCTCAACCGTGCCTTTCGTCGGCCCCGAAACCCAGGAACGCGCCCGTGGCCGCCCCTTCGCCGCCCGCCTCGGCGCCAATGAAAGCATCTTCGGCCCCTCCCCCCACGCCATCGAGGCCATGGAACGCGCCGCCCGCGATGTCTGGATGTACGGCGACCCGGAAAACCACGACCTGCGCCAATCACTGGCTCAACATCACTCGGTCGCGCCGGAAAATATCGTTGTGGGGGAAGGGATTGACGGTCTATTGGGGTATCTGGCCCGCCTGACCATCAACCCGGGCGACACGGTTGTGACGTCGGGCGGAGCCTATCCGACATTCAATTTCCACGTCTCAGGCTTTGGCGGTCAGCTTCACAAAGTGCCCTATAAAGGCGATCACGAAGACCCCGAAGCACTGATCGCAAAAGCTGCGGAAACCGGTGCCAAACTGATCTATCTGGCCAACCCAGACAACCCGATGGGGTCGTGGCATGAAGCAGACACGATTGAGCGGATGATTGCGGCCGTGCCAAACGGCACACTTCTGGTTCTTGACGAAGCCTATCTGGAACTTGCCCCCGCCCCGATTGCGCCCAAAGTTGATCCTTCCGACCCGAGGGTGATCCGGATGCGCACCTTTTCAAAGGGCTACGGAATGGCCGGGGCCCGTATCGGCTATGCAATCGCCGACGCGCCGTTGATCACTGCCTTCAACAAGATCCGCAATCATTTCGGGGTCAGCCGGATTGCGCAGGCAGGTGCGCTGGCCGCGCTCGCCGATCAGGCGTGGTTGTCCACGGTGCGCGCCAACGTCGCCGCTGCACGCACAGAGATTGGCCGCATCGCGCGTGAAAACGGGTTGATGCCATTGCCGTCTGCGACGAATTTTGTCACCCTGGATTGCGGTAAAGACGGTGATTTTGCCAAAAAGATTTTGGCCAACCTGGCCCAGCGCGACATCTTCATCCGCATGCCCTTTGTCGCCCCACAGGACCGATGCATTCGCGTCAGCTGCGGGCGTCATGAGGACATCCAGCGATTTGCCGAAGCCTTGCCCCACGCGCTCGCCGCCGCGCGAGCCTAAGCGGGCGGGCGACCGTCAGACGGACACATGGGCGGCGTACGCAGCCGCCGTCGGCGTTGGGCCCATTGCTTGCCAGCAGCCACCCTTTCGGGCTAGATCGCACCAACTCTGCGCGGCCCATGCTGCACCTCTGACCAAAGGCTGTTTCCACCGTGACCGCATCCGACGCCAAGCCTGTGTCTGCCAACCCCTATACGTCGCGAAAGCTGTTTGGGCGGCTGTGGCGTGGGTATCTGGCACCGCATAAATGGACCATGGCCGCGGCTTTCGTGTTCATGACCATCGAAGGATCGACGCTTGGGGTTTTGTCATGGATGCTGAAACCGCTTTTTGATCAGGTCTTTGTCGGGGGTGACGCGGGCGCAATCTGGTGGGTTGGCGGGCTGATACTGGGCCTTTTTGTGGTCCGCGCACTGATGCTGATCATCAACAGATCACTGCTGATGCAGGTGGCCATGAAAAGTTCGACTGCGATGCAAGGCGATCTGTTGGCCCATGTCCTTCGCTTGGATGGCGCCTTCTTCCAGACGAACCCGCCCGGCGCACTTATCGAGCGTGTCCAAGGCGATACGCTGGCCGTTCAGGGCATTTGGGGGGCCGTGATTACCGGTGTCGGGCGTGACCTCGTGGCGCTCATCTCGCTTTTTGCTGTGGCGTTCTCGATTGATGCCAGCTGGACGGCGGCGGCCCTGATTGGTGCGCCTGTGCTCATTGTTCCGGCCCTCGTGGTTCAGCGCTACATCCGGCGAAAGGCCGATCATATCCGCAACCAATCGGCGCAGCGCGCAACACGGTTGGACGAAATATTCCACGGGATTTCGGCGATCAAATTGAACCGGATGGAAAACTACCAGCTTTCGCGGTTTCGGGGTGTTGTCGACGGCATTGTGAAGGCCGAAGTTAAGACGGCAGCCAGCCGTGCTGCCATCCCGGCCCTTGTCGACATCGTTACAGGCTTGGGCTTTTTCGGCGTCTTGTTGCTGGCAGGCCCCGAGGTGATGGCCGGTGAACGCAGCATCGGCGAGTTTATGTCCTTTTTCACAGCCGTGACTTTGGCGTTCCAGCCCCTGCGCCGATTGGGCAATCTGGCCGGGCTCTGGCAAACTGCCGCGTCCAGCCTGACCCGTCTATATACGCTTTTTGACACAGCACCTGCCATTGCGCTGACATCGCAAGCGACAGCGCCGCGTGCGGGCGAAACCGATATTCAGTTTCAGGACGTGCACCTTTCCTACGGCGAGAATGCAGTTTTGCATGGGCTAAGCTTCACCGCGCAAAAAGGCCAGACAACCGCCCTTGTGGGCGCGTCAGGTGCTGGAAAATCAACGGTCTTCAATCTGCTCACCCGGATGGTGGACCCGTCCGCAGGCCAGATCAATATTGGCGGCGTGCCGATCGCGGCGTTGGATCTTGGGGTGTTGCGTGATCAATTTTCTGTCGTAACGCAAGATGCCACGCTTTTTGATGAAACCATTCGGGAAAACGTGCTTTTGGGGCAAAAGGACATACCAGAATCCGCCCTAAAGGCGGCACTCGACTCGGCCTATGTCAGTACATTTGCAGATGCCCTGCCAGCAGGTCTGGATACGCCTGCCGGGCCACGCGGCTCCGGGCTGTCGGGGGGGCAGCGTCAGCGCGTGGCGATTGCGCGCGCCCTTCTTCGCGATGCGCCTATCTTGCTGATGGACGAAGCGACATCTGCGCTTGACGCTGCCAGCGAGTCTATCGTGCAAGAGGCTCTTGATCGGCTGAGCACCGGGCGCACCACGATTGTCATTGCGCACCGGCTGGCAACCATTCGCAGCGCCGACAAGATCGTCGTCATGGATCATGGCCGCGCTGTCGAAGAGGGAACGCACGAAACGCTATTGGCACAGAATGGGCTATACGCCAGCCTGTGCCGCTTGCAGTTTTCTCAGTAGAAATACTCTGATTGAAGGATCAGGCCATGATTGGCGAAACCGCCCGCGACCGTACCATTCTGGCCGTCACCGGCAAGGATCGGGAGAGTTTTCTGCAAGGGCTGGTCAGCAATGATGTCAGCAAAATTGCCGCCGGTCTGGTCTATACCGCTTTGCTAAGCCCCCAAGGCAAGTATCTGGCCGACTTTTTCGTTGTAAGACGCGAAGAGGCCCTGTTGATCGACGTACAATCAGGCTTGGCCGATGCGCTGCTGCGCCGTCTGAACATGTACCGCTTGCGCGCTGATGTGCGGATTGAGCCGCATGAGATTTCCGTCACGCGTGGGCTTGGTCCTGCGCCTGAGGGTGCATTCAATGACCCGCGCCACACCGCCCTTGGATGGCGCGGCTATGGGATCGGGTCTGGCGGTGAACCGGCAATCGACTGGGAGAATATCCGCGTTGCACAGTGCATCCCTGAAACCGGGATCGAATTGATCCCCGATGAAACCTACATCCTCGAAGCGGGTTTTGAACGGCTGAACGGGGTCGACTTTCGCAAAGGCTGTTACGTCGGGCAAGAAGTGACTGCGCGCATGAAGCACAAGACTGAGCTTCGAAAGGGCCTGGCAACGGTTTCCATTGAAGGCAATGCCCCGGTTGGAACCGAAATCTTCTTGGGCGCGAAACCTGCCGGGCGTCTGTTCACGCAGTCAGCCGGCAAGGCGATTGCCTGGCTTCGGTTTGATCGCGCAAACGGCGATATGAGCGCGGGCTCCGCAACGCTGCGAAAGCTGTAGATCTGGTCGCCGGACCACGGCCCGGCAACCGGTTCAGGCCCGCTCGGAGTATTCCATGAGTTCCGTATGGATCACGATGTCTTCGTCTTGCGCGATGAAAGGCGGCACCATCACGCGCACACCGTTATCAAGAACCGCTGGCTTGAAGCTGTTCGCCGCCGTCTGACCTTTGACGACCGGCTCGGTCTCAACCACCTTGCAGATGACCTTTTGCGGCAGTTGCATGCTCAGCGCTTCATCACCGTAGTATTCCACGGTAGCGATCATGCCGTCTTGCAAGAAGGGGCGACGCTCGCCCAGAAGGTCGGCGGGCAGTTCCATTTGCTCGAAGGTCTCATTGTCCATGAACACCAGCATCCCGTCGTTTTCGTAAAGGAATTGCTGATCCTTCTGGTCAAGCCGCACCCGCTCGACCTTGTCTTCAGAGCGGAACCGTTCGTTGAGCTTGCGCCCGTCACGCAGGTTTTTCAACTCGACTTGCGCAAATGCTCCGCCCTTACCGGGCTTTACATGATTGACCTTAACGGCAGCCCAGAGGCCTCCGTCATGCTCCAGCACGTAACCGGGGCGAATTTCGTTGCCGTTAATTTTGGGCATATGACAAAACCTTGTCGAAAGGTTGAAAGAAATCGGGCTGAACCTATATATGCCATGTATTCAGCTGGCAAGCCAACAAGATACAGTATTGCCCCGCAACGCGCTATGCACTACACGCATAGCAGTCATTCCAAATGGGGCATACCGAATCACAGGTAAAAGGCCATAGACAGCAGGACGCCCGGAAACGCAAGAGCAAGAAAAACGGATATATAAAATGCGCGATTTCGTTGACGGCACCGCATTCAACTACGAGCAAGGCCAAAGGTCGCGAAAACTATTCGCCGCTGTGGTCCTCGCCGCTTTGGACGATGCGATAGCCGATGACAAGAAGTACGGTAATGGCCCCGAGCAGATCGCCCGGTGGGCGCGGTCACGCGACGGCCGCGAAGTACTGTCCTGTGCTGGCATCGACCCAAATGAGCGGGTCGTCAAAGGCCTGATGGAATTTGT
Source organism: Albidovulum sp. (assembly GCA_049646285.1). Classification (GTDB taxonomy): domain Bacteria; phylum Pseudomonadota; class Alphaproteobacteria; order Rhodobacterales; family Rhodobacteraceae; genus Albidovulum. Next base: position 5,362 of record JBARVN010000139.1, read on the forward strand.
AGACAAAGGTGTGCGCACCTCGGTCGCGCTGTCGCGCGAGGAAAGCGAACGCCGTCACGCTGCCGAAGAGGCGGAAGCGGCCTGATCAGGGCGCCTACCCGCACCGGCAGCATAAAGCCGAGGTGATGGCTAAAACGAAAAACGCGCCCGTTCGGGGCGCGTTTTCCTTTTCGGCGATGGCTATGTTTGGCTGTCCACAATCAGCGGCACTGGCCAGCGCGTTTCGTTTGATTGCGTTTCGCGTTAGTCAAGATCGCGGCTTTCCAACATACGGTTGATCTCGCGTCGCACCAGCATGCGCACATTGCGCGTAATGCGTTCGCCCAGCGGGCCTTGCAACTCTTCACGGATGATCTCGGCCACGAGATCTCGCAGCATGTCCATATCCAGAACTGCTTCATCCATGGCCGCGTCGAAAATCCCCGGGCCGGGCTCGCCCGCTTCCAGCGCGACATCCTCTGAAATCAGGTCGTTTGCGGAGATATCGGCATCCTCGACATCATCGCTGTGGTCCCACGGTGCATCCGCTTCAGGTTTGACCCGGTCCGCACTGCCCAGGTTCAACCGACGCGTCGGATTAACCTCCTCCGTCACATGCGCGCCTTGGCTTCTGCCGCGCGACAAGAACACCAAAGCATCTGCTGCGCCAACATCGTCGGATGGCACGTCCTCAACCGCCTGCGCAGTCGCAGCGACGTCTTGATCCGCGTCCGCGTCAACCACATCGTCAGCCGATGGATCATCGACCTCTGGCGCGGGCACCGCAGCGTCTTCCACAGACATTTCCGGTTCGTCATCGGGCGCGCTCGGTGCGTCTGTCGTTTCAACCTCAGGAGCGGATGCAAGCGGGCGCGTACTATCGTCAGATGCAGCCCCTACACCGCCAGCCGTGACAGGCTGGGCCAGCTCGTCGTCATCGTCTGTGGCCGCCTCATCAACGCCAAAGCCATCCTCAAACGCTTCGTCAAGTTCTGCGTCAGCCTCGATTGCCACGCCTTTCAGCTCGCTTCCATCGGGCTCAAACTCTTCTCCGATACCGGCAACGGCCGCCTCAAGCTCGGCAATCGTATCTTCAAGAGACCCGGCAGCCTGCTTTTCGCGCGCGCCAGCAGCATCCGATTTTGCCCACGCAATCGGAAAATCACCTTCATCCGATCCAAAATCCATGTCCGGCACGGCCACACCGTCTTCAAAATGGCCATCACCAGCGATATTTTGACTTAGGCTATCGTCTGCATTGCTTTGCCGATCCTCAGCAGGATCAATACGCAGCGCTTTTGTCAGAACCAGTTTGTCAGCCACCGGCGTATCCGGTTTTTCATCCGCATCCGATGACGCTGCAGGCTCGGCCTTCACCACAGGCGTATGACGGTTGTCTTCCGAAACCAGACGCCGGATCGAGGAGAGCACATCCTGGATTTCTAGATTTGTCATGGGATCAGACATAGGCATTCCTCAACCGTTCAGGCCCTTAGTCTACGGCGCTGCGCCCTGCGCGACAACCGGAACGAAACGCAATCAGTTCTTTCCGATCGCCTTGAGCACCTGGTCAAGGCTTTTACCCTGCATAGAGGTCGCAGGCGCGGACTTGACCGCATTGTAATAGGCTTCTGGATCATAAATCGGAACGCCGAGTTTAAGGTGGTCAGCAGTTAAAAGACCCATAGAGGCCAATAGTGAATAGAATGCTACTTGCAGGCTGGCTTCCGCGGTAATGCGGCTTGACCGCGCCGCCAAAAGCGCTTGCTCGGCGTCCAGAACATCCAAAGTGGTTCTCGCGCCCAGCTTGGCCTCTTCGCTCACCCCGTCATAGGCGATGGTCGCGGCCGAGATTTGAAGCTCTGTGGCCGCAATCTGCGCACGCGCTACTTCGATATCCGCCCAAGCGTTGCCGACACCTTGGGCCACGATCACGCTCGATTGCAACAAGGCCGAGCGCGCACCGTCGCGACCCGCTATGGCTTTTCTTTGGGCCGACGAAAGGGCGCCACCCGAATAGATCGTCTGGCTCAGGTTCAGCCCGACCTGCGACGTATCTGTGCCGCCGCTGTTGCGGCGCAATGCGATCGAGCCAGACAGTGACGGCATCCGTTGTGCAATGGCGGCATCAATCTGCAGATCGGCGACCTTGGCCTGATGCTGGGCCTGACGCACCGAGGGATGGCTGCGTTGCGCAATGGCGCGCGCCTCAGCGGGGCTTTTGGGAAGTGCGGGCGGGCGCGGTGCGGCGGCCAGGCCTGCCGGATAATGGCCAGTCGCGGCCTTGTACCCTTCGCGCGCAACCACAAGCTGCCCTTCGGCTGCCGCCAGTGTCGCCCGGGCTGCGGCCAGCCGCGCCTCGGCCTGTGCAACGTCCGTGCGCGTCACCTCGCCAACATCGAACTTGTCTTGTGTTGCCTGCAACGTCTGGGTCAGCACCCGCACAGATGTTTGATTGATCCCAACATTTTCCAGCGCCTGACGCACATTGAAATAGGCATCAACGGCAGTCAGCAGAACGTTTTGTTCAACCCCGACCAAAGCTTGGCGCGTTGCGAGGACCGATTCCTTTGCAATATCCACGCCCAGATTGCTGCGCCCGAAATCATAGATCAGCACCTGCCCCTGCAACGCCAAAGAGGCCGACAAATCCTGTCCCAGCGCATTGTCTGAAATATCGGTACGCGCCACCCATTCCAGCACCGGGCGCAGTGTCGCGACCGATGCCGCCACATCTTCATCCGCCGCACGCAACACCGCGCGGTTTTGCTCGATGATGTTGGAATTGCGATAGGCCGATATCAGCGCATCCGCCAAAGTTTCAGCACGGGCCGAGATGGGAACGGCCAGAAACGCCGCGCTCACCCAGGCCAAAATCGCGCGTCGGGACAGATAAGAGAAGTGGGCCGTCATGACAATTTCTTCCTATGCCTGTGCCCCATGGGGCACGATTAGGGACCCCAAAGTTGCGTCAGAGCGTGAACATACGCTGTTGCTCAAGCCCCGGCAAAACCGGCGCTGACGCATTGAACGCAAATCGCCAGGTGACCGTGCCGCCAGCCTTGCGGCCAATTCGGCACAGGCCCAGCGCACCTTCCATAAAGAGGCAGGCAATAAGGCCACCCTCCTTCAGCTGATCCAGCAAGGCTGCCGGCAAAGCCTCGGCCGCGCCTTCGACAACAATCGCATCATAAGGTCCGTGCTTGGCGGCACCCGTGGCCAAGGGCGCTTCGATGATAGCAACATTATCCACGCCTTCGGCTGACAGCCGCGCTTGGGCCTGAGCCGCCAGATCGGGGTCTTCTTCAACCGCCACGACGGCTTCAGCCATCCGCGCGATCACCGCGGCCGAATAGCCAAGCCCGCAGCCTATATCCAACACAAGGTCAGTTGGTTGAATGTCCAGTGCATCCAACATCTTAGCCAATGTCCGCGCTTCAAGAATCACGCGGCCGGGACCGATATCGATATTCCCACCCACATAAGCTGCTTCGCGGCGGGTCGCCGGAACATAGGCCTCACGGCGCACATTCAGCATCGCCTCAATAATCGGAAATTTGGTCACGTCATTTGGGCGGACCTGAGTATCTACCATCATTGTACGGCGGGCGGCAAAATCGGTCATCGACTGAACTCTTCGGTCTGTTTTTCTGGTATCGTCTTGCCATAGAATAGTTGCAGGGGCAACGGGGCAGAGACGTTACCCCGCCAAGTGGCGGCAGCGGTGCAGGCTTGCCGCGCCTGATATGCCCACAATCAAGGACTGCATGCATATCTCACTCTTGCGCCGCGCCATCCCGTCCAGACCGGAAGAGCGCCCAGACAGGAATCTTCAAAACCGCTTTTCAAACTCTTGCAGGCCTCAGCAAAAAACCTTACAGAACAAGCCTCGGCGGGTTGGCGGAGAGGTTACGCACCGGATTGCAAATCCGTGAAGACCGGTTCGATTCCGGTACTCGCCTCCAAAGCCCTATTTCTTTATTTTTCTCAATGTTTTAAGGTGTTCTGACATTACGTTGGACATTACGAAGGACATTACACATGAAACCTCCAGCCTCCTTGGTTGAAGTCAAATGCAAGTGGTATGTTCAGATAACTGTACCGCCAGAGCATCGAGAAAGGCTCAAGGGCAAAAAGCAACTCAGGCTTTCCACTGGTACATCCGACAAGCGTACAGCCGAAAGATTGAAACACGATGCTGCGCAGAAGCTCTACAATCAGTTGCCCGATGAATTAGAAGACCTCATGGACGAACTGAGGGGTGAAAGTAGTCCTGATTGGTTTCCTGCTGACGGGGATGATAAGGGGCGTTCGACCATATCGCCGAAGACCAATATCTGTCGGAACATGACACCAAGAGGGATGACCTGAATGAGAAGATCAG
>JBARVN010000140.1:0-48802 GCA_049646285.1 Albidovulum sp.
GGGCGACAACCTGAAGTTCGAAGTTGAACTGATCGCGCCGATCGCCATGGAAGAAAAACTGCGCTTCGCCATCCGCGAAGGCGGCCGCACCGTCGGCGCAGGCGTCGTCTCTAAAATCATTAAGTAATTAAGCGGTTCGATGCAGGCCGGACATGAGGTCCGGTCTGCCTCTCAACTGACAGCCCGCGAGAGGCAAGACATGTCCAGTCAAAATATCCGCATCCGGCTTAAGGCCTTCGATTTCCGCGTTCTTGATGCAAGCACGCAAGAAATCGTCAATACGGCCAAGCGCACAGGTGCAACGGTTCGGGGCCCGATCCCGCTGCCGAACAAGATCGAAAAATTCACGGTTCTGCGTGGTCCGCATATCGACAAAAAGTCGCGCGACCAGTGGGAAATCCGTACCCATAAACGCCTTCTTGATATCGTCGATCCGACACCGCAGACCGTGGACGCGCTGATGAAGCTCGACCTTGCTGCTGGCGTCGACGTCGAAATCAAACTGAACTAAGGGGGGCAGACACATGTTGCGCTCTGGCGTTATCGCAAAGAAGCTGGGCATGACCCGGCTGTTTCTGGAGGATGGCCGGCAGGTTCCTGTCACCGTTCTTCAGCTCGACAATCTGCAGGTTGTGGCTCAGCGCACTGCCGAGCGGGATGGCTATTCAGCCGTTCAGCTTGGGGCAGGCACGGCCAAGGCCAAGCGGACAACGGCTGCCATGCGCGGCCACTTCGCGGCTGCCAACGTAGCCCCGAAGCGTAAGGTCGCGGAATTCCGCGTCTCTCCCGACAATATGATCGGCGTAGGCGAAGAGTTGACCGCAGACCACTACTTTGCCGGTCAATTCGTCGACATCGCCGGCACGTCGATCGGCAAGGGTTTTGCGGGTGCGATGAAGCGCCACAACTTTGCGGGTCTTCGCGCCTCGCACGGTGTGTCGATTTCGCACCGTTCGCATGGCTCAACTGGTCAGTGTCAGGATCCGGGCAAAGTCTTCAAAGGCAAGAAGATGGCTGGTCACATGGGTGCTGCCCGCGTGACAACCCAGAACCTTCAGGTTATTCGCACCGACAGCGACCGTGGCCTGATCATGGTCAAGGGTTCGGTTCCAGGTTCAAAAGGTGGTTGGGTGACAATCAAGGATGCGGTCAAAAAGCCGTTTCCAGAGAATGCCATTCTACCTGCAGGCCTGAAGTCGTTGGGTGAAGCTGCAAAGAAAGCTGCTGAAGCTGCTGCCGCCGCTGCCGCTGCCGAGGAAGAAGCCGCACGCATCGCTGCAGCTGAAGCCGAAGTTGCCGCACAGGATGCTGCAATGGCCGCTTCTGATGCCGCGATTGCCGAGGCTGAGGATGGTTCTGCCGATGCAGATGCCGCGCCCGAAGGAGAGAAAGAATGAAACTCGATGTGATCAAGCTCGACGCCAAAAAGGCAGGCTCGATCGATCTCTCCGATGAGATCTTCGGGCTGGAGCCACGCGCAGACATTCTGCACCGTGTGGTGCGCTGGCAGCGCGCCAAATCGCAGGCCGGAACCCATTCGACTCTGGGCCGGTCCGATGTCAGCTATTCGACCAAGAAGATCTATCGCCAGAAGGGCACCGGCGGCGCACGTCACGGTGACCGCGGCGCGCCGATCTTCCGTCACGGTGGTACCTATAAGGGTCCGACGCCGCGCAGCCACGCCCATGATCTTCCCAAGAAGTTCCGGGCGCTTGGTCTGAAGCACGCGCTGTCAGCCAAAGCCGGTGCTGGCCAGCTCATCATCATCGACAGCCTCGATATGAAGGACGCCAAGACTAAAATCCTTGCCAAAGCGGCGAAGGAGTTGGGTTGGAAGCGTGTTTTGATCATCGACGGTTCCGATGTGAATGAAAACTTCGCCCGTGCGGCTGCAAACATCGAAGGTATCGATGTGCTGCCGTCGATGGGTGCCAATGTCTATGACATCCTCAAGCGTGAGACACTTGTTCTTACCAAAGCAGGTGTCGAAGCTCTGGAGGCCCGTTTGAAATGAGCGCGAAAGCAGAACATTACGACGTGATCCGCAAGCCGATCATCACCGAAAAGGCAACAATGGCGTCCGAGAATGGCGCAGTTGTGTTCCAGGTGGCGATCGATGCGAACAAGCCGCAGATCAAGGAAGCGGTCGAGGCGCTGTTTGGTGTCAAGGTGAAGGCGGTCAACACGACCATCACCAAAGGCAAGACCAAGCGGTTTCGCGGCCGCCCCGGTGTGCGCAACGATGTGAAAAAGGCCTATGTGACCCTGGAAGACGGGAACACTATCGACGTCTCTACGGGGCTTTGATAGAAGGCAGCGAATCTCACGGCCCCGGTCACCGGGGCCGTGACGTTTTTCGCACAGTTTAAGCAGGGCAACCGGCACAAAACGGTGTGAGATACAGACGAAAGTTGGGGACCTACGGGGCCCTAGAACGGAACGGACCGACAGGTCCAAAGCTACGGAAGACAGAAAGCATGGCACTAAAGTCGTATAAGCCGACGACGCCGGGCCAGCGAGGGCTGGTTCTGATCGACCGTTCGGAGCTTTGGAAAGGTCGCCCGGTTAAGGCCCTTACACAGGGTCTGACCAAAACGGGTGGCCGGAACAATACCGGACGTGTTACGATGTGGCACAAAGGTGGTGGCGCTAAGCGTCTTTACCGCATCGTCGATTTCAAGCGTCGCAAGTTTGACATGGCGGCCACGGTCGAGCGGATCGAATATGATCCCAACCGCACCGCCTTTATCGCCCTCGTGAAATACGAAGATGGCGAACAGACCTATATCCTGGCGCCGCAGCGTCTGGGTGTTGGCGATAAAGTTATCGCGGGCGCCAAGACCGACGTGAAGCCGGGCAATGCAATGCCGTTTTCCGGCATGCCGATCGGTACGATTGTCCACAACGTGGAACTGAAGCCCGGCAAGGGCGGCCAGTTGGCCCGCGCCGCGGGCACCTACGCCCAATTCGTTGGCCGTGATGGTGGCTACGCTCAGATCCGCCTGTCTTCGGGCGAACTGCGTATGGTCCGTCAGGAATGCCTGGCCACTGTGGGGGCCGTGTCAAACTCGGATCACTCGAACCAGAACTTCGGTAAAGCTGGTCGTATGCGTCACAAGGGCATTCGCCCGACCGTTCGCGGTGTTGCTATGAACCCAATCGATCACCCGCATGGTGGTGGTGAAGGCCGGACATCCGGTGGCCGCCATCCCGTTACCCCATGGGGTAAGGGCACGAAGGGCAACAAGACCCGCAAGAACAAGACGACGGACAAATATATCGTCCGCTCGCGCAATGCGAAGAAAGGGCGTTAATCCATGTCGCGTTCTGTATGGAAAGGTCCCTTCGTCGACGCCTTTATGCTGAAAAAAGCAGAAAAAGCGCAGGCCTCGGGAAAATCGGAAGTGATCAAAATCTGGTCGCGCCGCTCCACCATCCTGCCACAGTTTGTTGGCCTCACCTTTGGGGTCTATAACGGGCACAAACACATCCCGGTCAACGTGACCGAAGAGATGATCGGCCAGAAGTTCGGTGAGTATTCGCCGACACGGACCTATTACGGTCATGCCGCCGATAAAAAAGCTAAGAGGAAATAAGCCATGAGCAAGGAAAAGAATCCGCGCCGCGTGGCCGACAACGAAGCGATGGCCAAGTCCAAGATGCTTCGCACCTCGCCGCAAAAGCTGAACCTCGTCGCCGCGATGATCCGCGGCAAGAAGGTTGAAAAGGCATTGTCTGATTTGACTTTTTCGAAAAAGCGGATCTCGGACGATGTTCGCAAATGCCTTCAGTCCGCCATCGCCAATGCCGAGAATAACCACGGTCTGGACGTTGACAGCCTGGTTGTGGCCGAGGCCTATGTCGGCAAGAACATTACCCTGAAGCGCGGTCGTCCGCGTGCCCGGGGTCGGTTCGGCAAGATCATGAAACCGTTCAGCGAGCTGACCATTCTGGTGCGGCAAGTTGCAGACGTTGCAGGCGGGGAGCAAGCGTAATGGGACAGAAGGTCAACCCGATTGGCATGCGCCTACAGGTCAACCGCACCTGGGACAGCCGCTGGTATGCCGACAGCAAAGACTACGGCAATCTGCTTCTTGAAGACCTCAAGATGCGTGAGTTCATTCATGACTACGCAAAGCAGGCTGGTGTTTCTAAGGTCGTCATCGAGCGTCCGCACAAAAAGTGCCGCGTCACGATCCACACGGCGCGTCCGGGTGTCATCATCGGCAAGAAAGGCGCGGATATTGAAACGCTGCGCAAGAAGCTGGCGAATTTCACGGACAGCGACCTGCACCTCAATATTGTCGAGGTCCGCAAGCCGGAACTGGACGCCCAGCTGGTCGCTGAAAGCATCGCCCAGCAGCTTGAGCGGCGGGTGTCTTTCCGTCGTGCGATGAAGCGCAGCGTGCAAAACGCGATGCGCATGGGATCGCTGGGAATTCGGGTCAATGTCGCTGGCCGTCTTGGCGGTGCCGAGATTGCCCGGACCGAATGGTACCGTGAAGGCCGCGTGCCTTTGCATACCCTGCGTGCCGACATCGACTATGCCGTGGCCTCGGCCAAGACGGCTTATGGGATCATCGGGATCAAAGTCTGGATCTTCAAAGGCGAGATCATGGAACATGACCCGCAGGCCCATGACCGTCGTCATAGTGAAGCCCAAGAAGGTCCTTCGCCCCGCGGCCCGCGCCGCGACGCCCGGTAAGGAGTAGAGAACATGCTGCAACCGAAACGGACGAAGTTCCGCAAACAGTTCAAGGGCAAGATCAGCGGTGAAGCCAAGGGCGGGTCTGACCTGAACTTTGGTGGCTACGGTCTGAAAGCCACTGAACCTGAGCGCATCACCGCGCGGCAGATCGAAGCGGCCCGCCGCGCGATCACCCGCCACATGAAGCGTCAGGGCCGGGTCTGGATCCGAATTTTCCCGGATGTCCCGGTCTCATCCAAGCCCACGGAAGTGCGGATGGGTAAAGGTAAAGGCTCGGTCGATTACTGGGCTGCCAAGGTCAAGCCGGGCCGGGTCATGTTCGAGATCGACGGCGTGAACGAAGTCATCGCCCGCGAGGCCCTGCGCCTTGGCGCGATGAAGCTGCCGATCAAGACCCGCGTCGTGGTCCGCGAAGATTGGTAAGGGCGTTCGCCCCGCGAACGACCAGTGCGGAGTAGCAAATTGCGCAGCAATTTTCGGGCCTGCACCCGGCAAAACTAAAAGGACTCCGCCTGAATAGGCGGGGTCTTGTTTTTTCCAATTGCTGCTTCGAGCCCACACCTCAAGAATACTGCGCCACGGCCAATGGCTGCTAGGCGGCAACATCGTTGACTCTGCTATCTTGGGTACCTTATCGCTGACGTCATGATGAAATCGTTCTTCGCATCGCAGGACTATTACCCTCAGCCTCTATAGCTGCGGGTCATTTATCATTGGTTTTCCGCTGCCCCTGACAGTGGTCAACATACGATCGACCTTGTGCTGGGCGGCAAATTCAAAGGTCGAAAAATGAACAACAACAGAAGTCAAAACGCGTCGCTAGGCATCGTGGGGTTTGGTGCATTCGGACAACTTGCAGCCCTTCATTTGGGCCAGCATTTCGAAATAACAGCCTACGATCCGTCCGCGGGCGTTGCCAAGGTCGCAAAGCAACTTGGAGTACGTCTGTCATCATTGCACTCAGTATCGCAGGCTGATGTGATCCTCATTGCGTCACCAGTATCCTCATTTGAGCAGGTTGTCAGCGAGATCGCGGTTGCTTGTAAACCTGGCGCGCTGATTGTCGATGTTGGCTCAGTCAAAGTAGTTCCCTCGGAAATCATGCGGCGGCTGCTACCGAACCATGTAGACATCGTGGCGTCTCACCCCTTGTTCGGTCCTCAGAGTGCCACGACAGGTATTGAGGGTTTAAAAATTGCGATCTGCCCCATTCAGGGAAGACGACATGCAAGGTTGGCCGCATTTTTGCGCAAGGCTCTGGGTCTGACTGTCATTATGACGACACCAGAAGATCACGACCAAGAAGCAGCAGTTGTTCAAGGGCTCACGCACCTCATCGCCAAAGTGCTACTGAGAATGGGGCCGCTTCCAACGCGCATGACAACGAAGAGCTTTGACTTGTTATCTGAGGCGATTTCCATGGTTCAGCATGATGCGCCAGAAGTATTTGAAGCGATTGAGAAGGCCAATCCCTACGCCGAGACCGTGCGACGACGGTTTTTTGATTTGGCCGCAAGTTTGAGTGTCGAGCTGGAAACAGCTTTGAGGACACCGCCACACAATGAAACCGGACATTGATGGAGCAGCATCCAAGGGCAGCTTCTCCAGCAAAGCAGACTTTCTCGATATTGAAGTTACGGCGCACTCAAACTCGTCCAAACTTTCCCTTGCCCTCCCATACCCGCTCCCCTATACGGACGCATCCAGCGATTCCGGGGTTCCGGATTCGCCGGTTTATCATTGACTCCACCGGATCAAGGGTGACCCGTAAGGGCCCTCTGGTGATGTGAGAAGGAAAAGGCGCATGAACGCCACGGAACTAAAGACCAAGACGCCAGACCAGCTTCGCGATGAGCTGGTGGCGCTGAAAAAGGAAGCGTTCAACCTACGCTTCCAGCAGGCGACTGCACAGCTTGAAAATACCGCCCGTATGCGCAAGGTCCGTCGTGACGTTGCCCGTATCAAAACGGTTCTGAACCAAAAAGCCGCTGAAGCGGCGGCGAACTGAGGAGCACACAGATGCCAAAACGTATTTTGCAAGGCGTTGTGACCTCGGACAAGAACGAGCAGACCATCACGGTTCTCGTCGAGCGACGCTTTAAGCACCCGCAGCTGCACAAGATCGTGCGGAAGTCGAAGAAATACCGCGCCCATGACGCGGAGAACAAATTCAAAGTTGGCGATTCCGTGCAGATCGAAGAATGCGCGCCGATTTCGAAGACGAAACGTTGGACTGTGGTGGCTGAAGCTTCGGCTTAAGTTCACGCTCCAGCTCAATCGAAACCCTGGGACATAGGTCCCAAAGGTCGGGAGAAACCAAATGATCCAGATGCAGACCAACCTGGATGTTGCTGACAACTCCGGCGCTCGCCGGGTGCAGTGCATTAAGGTTCTGGGCGGTTCGCACCGTCGGTATGCTTCGGTTGGCGACATCATCGTGGTGTCCGTCAAAGAAGCCATTCCGCGCGGTCGCGTGAAGAAGGGTGACGTGCGTAAGGCCGTTGTCGTTCGCACTGCCAAAGAAGTTCGCCGTGAAGACGGCACTGCCATCCGCTTTGACCGCAATGCCGCCGTCATTCTGAACACTCAGGGTGAGCCGATCGGCACGCGTATCTTTGGCCCGGTGGTTCGTGAACTTCGCGCCAAGAACTTCATGAAAATCATCTCGCTGGCTCCGGAGGTGCTCTGATGGCTGCGAAGCTTAAAAAAGGCGACAAGGTCGTCGTCCTTGCCGGTAAGGACAAGGGCAAGCAGGGCGAAATTCAGGTCGTTAACCCTTCGGCCAACAAGGCCGTGGTTGAGGGCGTGAATGTCGCTATCCGCCACACCAAGCAATCCCAGTCGAACCAGGGTGGACGTCAGCCGAAAGCAATGCCGGTTGATCTGTCGAACCTGGCGCTGATGGACAAGAACGGCAAGGCAACCCGCGTCGGTTTCCGTATGGAAGGTGACAAGAAGGTGCGTTTCGCCAAGACCACAGGGGACGTGATCTGATGTTGGACACCGCAACCTACACACCGCGTCTTAAGGCTGCCTTTAAGTCGACGATGCGTGCCGCTCTGAAGGAAGAGTTTTCCTATAAGAACGACATGCAGATCCCGCGTCTGGACAAGATCGTTCTGAACATGGGCGTCGGCGAAGCTGTCAAAGACACCAAGAAGGTCAAGCAGGCCGCTGATGAGCTTACGCTTATTGCCGGTCAGAAGGCTGTGATCACCAAGGCGAAGAAATCCATCGCTGGTTTCCGGGTTCGTGAAGAGATGCCTTTGGGCGTCAAAGTCACACTGCGCGGCGACCGGATGTATGAATTCCTGGACCGTCTGATCACCATTGCCCTGCCGCGCGTTCGCGACTTTCGCGGCGTCAAAGGCACGTCGTTCGATGGCCGTGGCAATTACGCGATGGGCTTGAAAGAGCAACTCGTGTTCCCCGAGATTGACTTCGACAAAGTCGACGAAGTGCTCGGCATGGACATCATCATCTGCACCACCGCGAAGACTGACGCGGAAGCGAAGGCACTGTTGAAGCAATTCAACATGCCCTTCAACAGCTGATCGCGGAGGAACGAGATATGGCTAAGAAATCCATGGTGAACCGCGAAGTGAAGCGCGCAAAGCTGGTCAAGCAACATGCTGCCAAGCGCGCCGCACTTAAAGCGGTGATCGAAGACCAGTCGCTGCCGATGGAAGATCGCTTCAAGGCAACGATGAAACTGGCGAAGCTGCCCCGCAACTCATCAGCTGTGCGTCTGCACAATCGGTGTCAGCTGACGGGTCGCCCGCACGCCTATTACCGTAAACTCAAGCTCAGCCGCATCATGCTGCGTGATCTCGCCTCGTTTGGCCAGATCCCCGGCATGGTAAAGTCGAGCTGGTAAGGAGGACCGGATATGTCGATGAACGATCCTCTCGGCGATATGCTGACACGCATCCGCAACTCGCAGATGCGCGGTAAGTCTACCGTCCGCACGCCCGCGTCCAAGCTTCGCGCCTGGGTGCTCGATGTGCTCGCCAGCGAAGGCTATATTCGTGGCTATGAAACGGCGACGGGCCCCACCGGGCTTCCTGAGCTGGAAATCAGCCTGAAGTACTTCGAAGGCACCCCGGTGATCCGCGAGATTAAGCGCGTATCCAAGCCGGGCCGCCGGGTCTATACAAACGTGAAGGAAATCCCTTCGGTGCGTAATGGCCTGGGTGTCTCAATCGTCTCTACGCCTAAAGGCGTGATGTCGGATGCAAATGCACGAACCGCCAATGTTGGTGGCGAAGTGCTTTGCACCGTATTCTAAGGAGAGAATGATGTCTCGTATTGGCAAACAACCGGTCGAGCTGCCCACAGGGGTTTCTGCCTCTGTGTCCGGGCAGACCGTAGAAGTGAAGGGGCCGAAAGGCACACGCACTTTTTCAGCGACCGACGATGTGACCATCACGCTTGATGGCACCACATTGACCGTGAAACCGCGCGGCACCTCGAAGCGGGCACGCCAGCAGTGGGGCATGACGCGCTCTATGGTGGCGAACCTTGTAGAAGGTGTGTCGAACGGCTTCAAGAAAGAGCTTGAGATTAACGGCGTTGGCTACCGTGCTGCAATTCAGGGCAATGTCTTGAAACTGCAACTTGGTTACAGCCACGAAGTGAATTTCGATGTGCCGCAGGGCGTGACAGTTACAACGCCCAAGCAAACCGAAATCGTTGTGGAAGGTATCGACCAGCAGCTTGTGGGTCAGGTCGCGGCAAATATCCGCGAATGGCGCGCGCCGGAGCCCTATAAGGGCAAGGGCATCAAGTATAAGGGCGAGTTTATCTTCCGCAAGGAAGGCAAGAAGAAGTAAGGACGCTATCATGGCAAACAGCAAACGGGATCTGTTCCTCAAGCGCCGCCAGCGCGTCCGGAACAAGCTTCGCAAGATGGCTGACGGGCGCGCGCGCCTCTCGGTTCATCGCTCGAACAAGAACATCAGCGTGCAGCTGATCGACGACGTCAATGGCGTGACTTTGGCCGCAGCTTCATCCTTGGAAAAGGATCTGGGAGTGACGGGCAAGAACAACGTCGAGGCGGCGGCAAAGATCGGTAAGGCAATCGCCGAGCGCGCCAAAAAAGCCGGTATTGATACCTGCTATTTTGATCGCGGCGGCTTCCTCTTTCACGGCAAGATCAAGGCTTTGGCTGAAGCTGCCCGTGAAGGTGGCCTGAAGTTTTAAGACCGGCGGGTGGCGTTCGCGCCACCCCGATGATCCGGGTCCCGAATGTGGGACACCAGGATTGGTACCAACGGCGCGCAGCCCGCGTCACCATGCAAGGAATGCCGAATGGCTAGAGATGACAACCGTGGGGGCCGTCGCGACCGCGATGAAAACCCGGAATTCGCCGACCGCCTCGTAGCGATCAACCGTGTGTCCAAAACCGTCAAGGGTGGTAAGCGCTTTGGTTTCGCAGCCCTTGTGGTTGTGGGCGATCAGCGCGGGCGCGTTGGTTTTGGCAAAGGTAAAGCCAAAGAAGTGCCGGAAGCGATCCGCAAGGCGACCGAACAGGCCAAGCGCGGCCTTATTCGTGTGCCGCTGCGTGATGGCCGCACTTTGCACCACGATATCGAAGGCCGTCATGGCGCCGGTAAGGTCGTGATGCGCACCGCTGTTCCGGGTACTGGCATCATCGCCGGTGGTCCGATGCGTGCCGTGTTCGAAATGCGGGGCGTGCAGGACGTTGTTGCGAAGTCGATGGGCTCCGCCAACCCCTATAACATGATCCGTGCAACGATCGATGGCCTCAAGCAAGAAGCCAGCCCCCGGATGGTCGCGCAGCGTCGCGGCAAGAAAGTGGCCGACATCCTGAAAAAGCCTGAGGCAGCGGATGCGCCTGCCGAAGCGGCCGACACGGCCGAAGCGTAAGGAATACGGATCATGGCTAAGAAAACCATCGTAGTGAAGCAAACATCTTCTTCGGCACGCCGTCCCGACGTTCAGCGCCGCACGCTGAAGGGTCTGGGCCTTGGCAAGATCGACCGCACGCGCGAGCTTGAGGATACTCCCTCGGTTCGGGGCATGGTCAACAAGATCCCGCATCTTGTGAAGATCATCGAAGAGCGCGGCTGATCCACTCAGCCTTGAAAAGCCAAAAACGCCTCCGACATGTCGGGGGCGTTTTCGCGTTTGTGGATACATGTGATACACTCCAAGCGTCAAAAGCCTTCCATTTGACGTTTCGCTGGGGGTGCGCCGTATTTTTGGCGACCACGAAGGAGGTTACATGTCTCAAAATCTTACGGGCGGCTGCGCCCATATCAAATCAGAAGCCAAGCACGGGCCAATCGACAATCACACCTGCCACTGTTCGGTCTGCAAGTCTGTCACGGGTCAGGCAACGACCCATGTCGCGTTTTTCAACCACGCAGATGTGGCCGTCAGCAATGAGGCCGGGCTGAAGCGCCAGCCCTTTAACGCCAAAAACCCCGACGGCCCGCTGGAGCTTTGCACCTGTGGCGAATGCGGAGCACCGATCATGCTTGATGACAAGCAAAGCCGGATCCGGGTGATCGTGCCCAATGTGATGGGCTATGACACGGCATCTTTCCCGGCGGCCAGCTATCACGCCTTTTATGATCCTGCGACCGGGGTACCAAAACCAAATGATGGCCGCCCGGTCCATGAAGCTCTTCGCCCGGATTTTGTCTGGCCGAAGGGGGCTTAAACGGCCTGCACCGCACCTGTCATCCCCGCGCAAGCGGGGACCGCTCATCTCAAGCAATACATTCGAACGGTTTCCCGCTTGCGCGGGAATGACAGGCGCGGGCAACAGGCAGAAGTATCCGCGCGCGGAACACCCCCTTGATCCACGCAACCATCCCGTCTATACGCCCCCGGTGACCCCTCATGGGCCATGGAATCAACAAGAAACGCCGTGTTTGGCCGCTCCCGTCGCTGGGGGCCAATTCCGGCAAAGGAGAAGCGACATGAAACTGAATGAACTTCACGACAATCCCGGCGCTACCAAAAAGCGCATGCGCGTCGCCCGCGGCCCCGGTTCGGGCAAGGGCAAGATGGGTGGCCGGGGTATCAAGGGCCAGAAATCGCGTTCGGGCGTGGCTATTGGCGGCTATGAAGGTGGTCAGATGCCGCTTTACCGCCGCTTGCCAAAGCGTGGCTTTTCCAAGCCGAATGCCAAGCATTACGCTGTGATCAACCTGGGCCTGATTCAGAAATTTGTCGATGCGAAGAAGCTCGACGCCAAGGCTGAGATCACAGAGGACATGCTGGTTGAAACCGGTATCGTTCGGCGCAAACTTGACGGGATTCGCGTGCTGGCCAAGGGCGAAGTGACCTCGAAACTGAAGATCGCAGTGACGGGCGCCTCCAAGGCCGCCATCGACGCGGTTGCGAAGGCAGGCGGCTCACTTTCGGTCACAACGGCGGCCGCGGCTGAATAAGGTGTTGTGAGAGGCGCTTCGGCCCCTTACATAAGGCAAAGTTTTCCTAGCGCCGCCGACCGGGAAACGGTTCGGCGGCGCTGTCATGAAAGAGACTGGAATGGCATCTGCTGCAGAGCAAATGGCGGCGAACCTCAGCTGGGGCGCGCTTGGCAAGGCAACCGATCTTCGGAGCCGCATCGTATTCACCCTTGGGCTGTTGATGGTCTACCGGTTGGGGACCTATATCCCGGTGCCGGGGATCGACGCAGATGCGCTGCGTGATTTTATGCGTGGTGCCTCTCAGGGCATTGGCGGTATGTTGCAGATGTTCACCGGTGGCGCACTTGGCCGCATGGGTATCTTTGCCCTTGGGATCATGCCCTATATCTCGGCTTCAATCATCGTGCAGCTTCTGACGGCCATGGTGCCACAGTTGGAGCAGCTGAAGAAAGAGGGCGAACAGGGTCGCAAGAAAATCAACCAATACACCCGTTACGGCACGGTGCTTTTGGCGACGTTCCAGGCCTATGGGCTTGCCCGCAGCCTTGAGGCGGGTGATCTGGCCCATGATCCGGGCCTGTTCTTTCAAGCCGCCACCGTCATCACCCTTGTTGGCGGCACCATGTTCTTGATGTGGTTGGGCGAACAGATCACTGCACGGGGCATCGGCAACGGCACCTCCTTGATCATCTTCGTGGGCATCGTGGCGGGTATTCCCGGCGCGCTGGCGCAGTTCTTTGAACAAGGCCGTATTGGTGCTATTGCCGCCCCAGTGATCATCGGGGTGATCATTATGGTGATCGCGGTGATTGCCTTTGTGGTGTTTATGGAGCGCGCGCTGCGCAAGATCCACATTCAATATCCACGGCGTCAGGTCGGAATGAAGGTCTATGATAGTTCGTCCAGCCATCTGCCGATCAAGGTTAACCCGGCAGGCGTTATCCCAGCAATTTTCGCATCGTCCTTGCTGCTTCTGCCCACCACGATTTCGACCTTCTCAGGGTCTCAGACCGGCCCGGTCATGTCGACGATCCTGGCCTATTTCGGGCCTGGTCAGCCGCTCTATCTGCTGTTCTTCACGGCGATGATCGTGTTCTTTGCGTATTTTTACACAGCCAACGTGTCATTCAAGTCAGACGATGTGGCTGACAACCTTAAGAACCAGGGCGGTTTCATCCCCGGTGTTCGGCCCGGTGCAAAGACCGTTGACTACCTCGACTATGTGGTTGCCCGCATCTTGGTCGTTGGCTCAGGTTATCTGGCCGCTGTGTGCTTGCTGCCTGAAATTCTGCGGTCGCAGTTGGCGATCCCCTTCTACTTCGGCGGCACCTCCGTACTGATCGTGGTGTCGGTGACGATGGACACGATCAATCAGATCCAGTCGCATCTGTTGGCGCACCAATATGAAGGCCTGATTGAAAAGTCTCAGCTTCGTGGAAAAAAACGCGGGGGGACGAAAAAAGCACCAACCCGCAGATAATGCGGCTTGGTCCTTTTTCGGGATTTTTCAGTATCCTAATGCATACGAAGTTGGCTTGAGCCGAAATTCGTTGTAGACCCGGTCTGCTATAGGGGGACGCATGCCGAATATTATTCTTCTTGGGCCGCCGGGGGCGGGTAAAGGAACACAAGCCCGCCGTCTGGTAGAAGAGCGCGGAATGGTCCAGCTATCCACTGGCGACATGCTGCGTGAAGCGCGTACAAGTGGCACAGAGATGGGCAAAATCGTTGCCGATGTCATGGATCGCGGCGCGCTGGTCACAGATGAAATTGTGATAGGATTGATCGAGGAAAAGCTGCGCCAGGAAACGGCCGGCGGCTTTATCTTTGATGGCTTCCCACGGACATTGGGGCAAGCCGACGCACTTGGCGCGCTTCTCAAGCGTTCCGGCAATCAGCTTGATGCCGTGATCGAGATGAGAGTGGACGATGATGCGTTGGTTGACCGTATATCCGGCCGCTTTACCTGCGGCGGCTGCGGAGAGGTTTACCATGACCGCACGAAGCCCACGTCAAAGGCGGGTGTGTGCGATGAATGCGGTTCATCTGACTTGCGGCATCGCGCCGACGACAACGCTGAAAGCCTGAAGACGCGATTGATGGAATACTACAAAAAGACGTCCCCGCTGATTGGGTATTACTACGCGATGGGGGACTTATTCTCGATTGATGGGCTTGCCGAAATCGAGGATGTCGCGAAATCGATTGCCAATGTGCTGGATCAGTCTTCCTGATCTTGACGCGGGCAGGGAATCCCTCTAGTTCACACCGTCTCTACAGAGATTCGTCTTTATTTTGCTGGGTTTTGACCTCAAGCGAATCAAGCGAAAAGAAGCTGGCTCGGCGCGTTCGGCGCAACTAGCCAGCGTTGTGAAAAAAGGTTCCGGTCTTACGGAACCGCAACGAAAGGAAACCGCGCGTGGCTCGTATTGCTGGCGTTAACATTCCGACGGGGAAACGTGTCCCTATCGCACTTACCTATATCCATGGCATCGGCAACGACGTTGCTCGCAAAATTTGCGAAGCCGTCAATATCGACCTGTCGCGTCGCATCAATGAGTTGAGCGATGCCGAGGTTCTGGCGATCCGTGAGCATATTGATGCGAACTTCAACGTTGAAGGTGATCTTCGCCGCGAAGTTCAGATGAACATCAAGCGTCTGATGGACCTTGGCTGCTACCGCGGTCTGCGTCATCGCCGCAATCTGCCGGTGCGCGGTCAGCGGACCCACACCAACGCTCGTACCCGCAAAGGCCCTGCAAAGGCCATTGCCGGCAAGAAGAAATAAGGGGGCGTTGAGATATGGCACGCGATAAGACCCGTATGAAGAAGAAGGAACGCAAGAACATCGCCGCTGGTGTTGCGCATGTGAATTCTTCTTTTAACAACACCAAAATCCTGATCTCCGATGTCCAGGGCAATGCGATTGCCTGGTCCTCAGCGGGTACCATGGGGTTCAAAGGCTCGCGCAAGTCGACGCCTTATGCCGCCCAGATGGCCGCTGAAGACGTGGGCAAGAAGGCGCAGGAACACGGGGTCAAGACCCTTGAAGTTGAAGTGCAGGGCCCCGGTTCGGGCCGTGAATCTGCGTTGCGCGCGTTGGCCGCAGCCGGGTTCAACATCACTTCGATCCGCGATGTGACACCGATGGCCCACAATGGCTGTCGTCCGCCAAAGCGCCGTCGCGTCTAATTGATTTTCCAGCGTCCCGGGCCGCGCGATCTGCGCGACCCGGGTCGCTTTCGTTTATTCCCTCGGGCGTTCCCGAACTTCGGACATGGGCCGGGAACAAGTATGGAGGCAGAACGCATGATCCACAAAAATTGGGCCGAACTGATCAAGCCACAGCAGCTTGAAGTAAAGCCGGGTAACGATCCGCAGCGTCAAGCGACGCTGATCGCGGAACCGCTGGAGCGGGGCTTTGGCCTGACGCTTGGCAACGCGCTGCGCCGCGTTTTGATGTCGTCGCTTCAGGGCGCGGCCATCACCTCGGTGCAGATCGATAACGTGCTGCATGAATTTTCAAGCGTTGCCGGTGTGCGTGAAGACGTCACCGACATTGTGTTGAATCTCAAGGGCGTCAGCCTGAAGATGGAAGTCGAAGGGCCAAAGCGCCTGTCGATTTCCGCCAAAGGCCCGGGTGTCGTCACTGCTGGCGATATTTCCGAATCCAATGGTATTGAAGTTCTGAACAAAGATCACGTGATTTGCCACCTTGATGACGGTGCCGATCTGTTCGTTGAACTGACCGTCGACACCGGCAAGGGCTATGTCGCTGCCGATAAAAACCGTCCTGAAGATGCGCCTATCGGTCTCATTCCGATCGACGCCATCTATTCGCCGGTCAAGAAAGTCAGCTACGAAGTGCAGCCGACCCGCGAAGGTCAGGTTCTGGACTATGACAAGCTGACGATGAAAATCGAAACCGACGGGTCGCTGACCCCGGATGATGCTGTGGCCTATGCTGCACGCATTCTTCAGGACCAGCTGGGCATCTTCGTTAACTTTGATGAGCCGGAATCGGCCTCGAAAGGCGAAGTGGATGACGGGCTGGAGTTCAACCCGCTTCTGCTCAAGAAAGTGGACGAGCTGGAACTCAGCGTCCGTTCGGCCAACTGCCTGAAGAACGACAACATCGTTTATATTGGTGATCTGATCCAGAAGACCGAAGCCGAGATGCTGCGCACCCCGAACTTCGGCCGCAAGTCTTTGAACGAGATTAAGGAAGTGCTTTCGGGCATGGCCCTGCATCTTGGGATGGACGTCGAAGATTGGCCGCCGGAAAACATCGAAGATCTGGCCAAGCGCTTCGAAGACCAGTTCTGATTGACTTTAAGGGGGCCGTGGCCTAAACGGCCCCCGAAAATGCCCCGGATTGCGGGGGAAAATATGGGCAAACGCCCCAAGGTGAGCGCGCCGAGGACCACGGCCGCCGGACAAAGTAAAACAGACGTTAGGAGATTATCATGCGTCACGCTCGCGGCTATCGCCGCCTGAACCGCACCCATGAGCACCGCAAGGCGCTTTTTGCCAACATGGCAGGGTCGCTTATCGAACATGAACAGATCAAGACCACCCTTCCCAAAGCGAAGGAATTGCGTCCGATCATTGAAAAGCTGATCACGCTTGCCAAGCGCGGTGATCTGCATGCGCGCCGTCAAGCTGGTGCACAGCTTAAGCAAGAGGCCTATGTCGCGCGCTTGTTCGCGATTTTGGGGCCGCGCTACAAGGACCGTCAGGGTGGCTATGTCCGCATCATGAAGGCGGGCTTCCGTTACGGCGATATGGCGCCAATGGCGATCATCGAATTCGTTGATCGTGATCCGGCTGCCAAAGGTGCCGCCGACAAGGCCCGCGTTGAAGCCGAGGAAGCTGCCGCGTCCTAAGGCTTGGCCTTAAGATCTGCTACAAATAACGGGCCCTGCCGGAAACGGCGGGGTTTTTCTTTTGTCGGACAGGCCGCGCCGATGCCGATCAGGCAGCAAAGATCGAGCCTTTCTCCTTTCGTGCACCAGGCGTATGGTTGGCACCATGTCTGATCTCTTTGATACACCGGCTTCAGCTTCTGCCCCAGCGGTCTCGCGACCGCTGGCGGATCGGTTGCGCCCGGCCTCAATCGCCGAAGTCATTGGTCAGACGCAGTTGCTGGGGTCTGACGGCCCACTGGGTGCAATGCTTGCCTCGGGCAGCTTGTCTTCCCTTATCCTTTGGGGGCCACCCGGTGTTGGCAAAACCACAATTGCCCGGCTTTTGGCCGATGCAACGGATCTGACCTTTGTGCAGATCAGCGCGATTTTTACCGGTGTGCCGGATCTGCGCAAGGTTTTCGACGCGGCAAAACTCCGCCGCCAACAGGGCAGGGGCACGCTTCTGTTTGTCGATGAAATCCACCGCTTCAACAAAGCCCAACAAGACGGTTTCTTGCCCCATATGGAAGACGGGACCATTCTTCTGGTGGGTGCCACGACTGAAAACCCCTCTTTTGAACTGAACTCAGCGCTTCTCAGCCGCGCGCAGGTGCTGGTGCTGGAACGGCTTTCGCTTGCTGATCTGGAACGTCTTGCCCAACGCGCTGAGAAGGAATTGGGCAAGGCCCTGCCTCTCAAGCCCGACGCGCGCGATGCTCTGTTTGAGATGGCTGACGGCGATGGCCGCGCCCTTTTGAACCTGATTGAGCAGATTGCGGCATGGAAGCTTGATGCAGCGCTCACGCCGGAAACTCTGGGTCTGCGACTGATGCGGCGGGCCGCAAAGTACGACAAGTCGGGGGATGAGCACTATAACCTCATATCCGCGCTGCATAAATCTGTGCGCGGCTCTGATCCGGATGCCGCCCTTTACTGGTTTGCGCGTATGCTCGAAGGGGGCGAGGATCCGCGCTATCTCGCGCGCCGTATCACGCGCATGGCGGTTGAGGATATTGGCCTGGCTGATCCTCAGGCGCAAACGCTCTGTCTGCACGCTTGGGAGGTCTATGAACGCCTCGGCAGTCCGGAGGGTGAGCTTGCCCTGGCGCAGGCCATTACCTATCTGGCGCTCGCGCCAAAGTCGAACGCGGCCTATGTGGCCTATAAGGCCGCGCGGGACTCGGCCCGTAAAACCGGCTCGGAATCCCCGCCGAAACACATTTTGAACGCGCCGACGAAGATGATGAAAAATCAAGGATACGGTGCGGGCTATGCCTATGACCACGATGCTGAAGACGGGTTCTCGGGGCAAAATTACTTCCCCGACACAATGAAACGCCCAATCTTCTACCAGCCGGTTGAACGCGGGCATGAGCGCGAGCTGAAAAAACGCGTCGACTGGTTTGCAAAGCAAAGGGAAAAACGCGGGTCTTGAGCATCCACTTGGTGCAAATATCCTCGGGGGTGAATGCGCTTTTGGGCGCAGAGGGGGCAGAATGCCCCCTTGCACAAGGTTGACTTTACCGACGCCCCGGCAGAGGAAGGCGCCATGATCCAGACCCTTCTTTACGTGGCCCTTGGCGGGGCCCTTGGTGCCTCTGCCCGCTACATGACCAATGTGGTGGTGATGCGCTTTATTGGCCCTGGCTTCCCTTGGGGGACGTTGGTAGTGAATGTATTGGGGTCAGCGCTGATGGGCGCCCTTGTGGTGCTTTTGGCGCAAAAAGATGCAACCCGGCTTGGACCGTTCCTGATGACTGGCCTGTTGGGCGGGTTCACGACGTTCTCCGCCTTTTCACTGGATGCGCTGACATTGTGGGAACGTGGCCAAAGCGGGGTCGCGGCCGCTTATGTGGCGGGATCGGTTGTGCTGTCACTGGTCGGGATCGCGCTTGGAATGGCTGCGGCACGGGGGATGTTTTCATGAGCGCGGTCAAAACACTGACGGTTTCGGACGCGGACGGCGAAAGCCGTCTTGACCGATTTTTGAAAAAACGGTTTCCCGAGATGACCCAGGGCGCGGTTGAAAAGCTGTGCCGCACCGGTCAGATCCGTGTGGATGGTGGCCGGGTCAAGGCCGCAACCCGCGTCGGGCCGGGCGCGCAAATCCGCGTGCCGCCGCTGCCAAAGGCCGAAGGGCCACGACCAACTCCGGCTGGTTTCACTGAGGCTGACGCCAAGATGATACAGGCCGCCGTGCTATGGAAGGATGAGCATATCATCGCCCTGAACAAACCTCCGGGCCTGCCCAGCCAGGGTGGGTCGGGGCAGGGCAACCGTCATGTCGACGGGTTGGCTGAGGCGCTGAAATTCGGTTTCAAAGACAAGCCAAAACTCGTCCACCGCCTCGATAAAGATACGTCGGGCGTATTGCTGCTGGCGCGCACCGACCGGATCGCGCGGGCGCTGTCTGAGGCGTTTCGCGGGCGCACGACGCGCAAGATTTATTGGGCGGCGGCCGCAGGTCTGCCCGCGCCGCGCATGGGCACAATCCGATTTGGGTTGGTGAAAGCGTCTGGGCGCGGTGGTGGCGGCGAAGGCGAGAAGATGATTGCCATTCACCCGTCAAAGATAGACCAGACCGAAGGCGCCAAGCGCGCGACGACCGATTACGCAGTGCTGGATCAACTTGCAGGCCGCGCATCTTGGGTGGCCCTTGTGCCGATCACTGGGCGCACCCATCAGTTGCGTGCCCATATGGCCGAGATCGGGCATCCGATCATCGGGGATGGAAAATACGGCGGTTCCGGACAGGAAAATCTTGGTGATGGTTGGGGCGCGCAGCTGGGCGGCGAAATCAGCCGCAAGCTGCACCTGCACGCCCGCTCGATCAGTTTTGACCACCCGATCACCCGCAAACGGATCACGCTGACAGCCCCCATGCCCGATCATATGAAGCGGACATGGAAGAATGTGGGCTGGGTTGAAGGTGACGCCCCTGCGGACCCTTTTGCGGAGGTGGAATGACCGGCGCCCTACGACTGGTTGTCTTCGATATGGACGGCACCCTGATCGACAGTCAGGATCATATCCACGGTGCAATGACCCTTGCGTTTGACGCAGTGGGCCATGATCTGCCGCCGCGCGACAAGATCCTGTCGAGTGTCGGCCTGTCCTTG
This sequence comes from Albidovulum sp., assembly GCA_049646285.1. Lineage (GTDB taxonomy): Bacteria > Pseudomonadota > Alphaproteobacteria > Rhodobacterales > Rhodobacteraceae > Albidovulum. Next base: position 20,141 of record JBARVN010000140.1, read on the forward strand.
CACGAAGCGATGGCGGTGCTGGTTCCGGACCTCACCAATACAGAGCGGGCCGCACTGGTCGAAGCCTATAAGAGCAGTTTCGGGCAGATGCGCGCCGATACGCACGCGCCACTTTTTGCGGGGGCGACGTCAGCGCTGGACGCCCTCTATGCGGCTGACAATGTGCTCTTGGGCGTCGCCACAGGTAAATCACGTCGCGGACTGGTCCATGCGCTCGGGGCACATAACATAGGGCACTATTTTGTCACGTCGCAGGTAGCGGATGATCACCCTTCCAAGCCGCATCCGTCGATGTTGCAAGCGGCGTTGTCGGAAACGGGTGTCGACCCCACCTGTGCCGTGATGATCGGTGACACGACCTATGATATCGAAATGGGCCGCGCGACCGGGTTTCGCACTGTCGGCGTTGGGTGGGGCTATCATGATGCTGGCGATCTGATATCGGCTGGCGCTGATATTGTGATTGATGATTTCGCGGCACTTGTTCCGGCGCTGGATCTGATTTGGGGGCAGGGATGAGCAATTGGGTGGCAAAACGGTTCTGGGCTGAGGTGAGTATTGCGCCAACCAATGGCGGATATCAGGTCTTGCTTGACGCCCGGCCGGTGCGCAGCCCCGCGAAGAGCCCCTTGGTGCTGCCAACCCGCGCTTTGGCCGAGGCTGTGGCTGAGGAATGGCGCGCGGTTGAGGATGTGATTGTCCCTGCCCAAATGCCCGCCACGCGGGCCGTCAATTCTGCAATCGACAAGGTCACACCCCAGTATGACGACGTGGCTGCAATGATTGCGGCTTATGGTGGGTCCGATCTTTTATGTTACCGCGCCGAGGCGCCGCAGGAGCTTTGCGAGGCGCAGGCAGCGGCATGGGATCCGATGCTGGATTGGGCAGCGCGCGAGCTTGGTGCACCACTTGTGATCACAAAAAGTGTGATCCCCGTGGCACAACCTGAAACCAGCCTCGCACGGCTGTCGGAACTGGTTTTCAGAACGACACCATTTGAGCTGACCGCTCTTCATGATCTTGTGTGCCTGACAGGATCGCTTGTGCTTGGATTGGCGGCCACCCGGCCTGAATTTGATTCGGATATGATTTGGAACTTGTCGCGATTCGATGAAAACTGGCAGGCAGAACGGTGGGGGACCGATGACGAAGCCGCCGCGTTGACCTTGAGTAAGCGGCAGGATTTTGTGCGGGCGAGTACGATTTGGAAAGCCGTAACCCAAGGGGCGGAATAATCTTTCGTTTTTATTGCGCTTATTTTTTGTGCAACCCGAAAAATGGCAATCAATCCTCTTTGCCTCACCTGCGGCCTTGACGTGCCTGTTTCGAAAGTCAAAATGGGCGCGGGGGAGTAACTCCCAATATATGGCGCCAGGAACACCTGGCCCTTTTACGGCGCCGCCCTACACTCGGGCGGACACTCAGGAAGAGGTAAGTATGAAAAAATCCGTATTTCTCGGAACGCTGGCGGCGACAGCGCTGTTGGCTGGATATGCATCGGCGGGAACGCTGGATGACGTAAAAGCACGTGGCGAGCTTGTCTGTGGCGTAAACACCGGTCTCGTCGGTTTTGCGGCACCCGATGCCAATGGCAACTGGGAAGGCTTTGATGTCGCGATCTGCAAGGCGGTTGCCGCTGCAGTCCTCGGCGATGCGTCAAAAGTGAAGTATGTGCCGACCACCAGCGAAACCCGCTTTACCGCTCTCGCTTCCGGCGAGATTGATATGCTTACGCGCAACACCACGTGGACTTTTTCGCGCGATGTAGACCTGAAATTCACGTTCGTCGGTGTGAACTACTACGACGGTCAGGGTTTCATGGTTCGCAAAGATCTGGGCGTCAGCTCGGCCAAAGAACTGGATGGAGCAACGGTTTGTATCCAGACCGGCACCACAACCGAACTCAACCTGGCTGACTACTTCAAGGTCAACAACATGACCTACCAGCCGGTTGCGATCCAGACCAATGCTGAAGGTGAGCAGCAGTACCTTGCCGGTGCGTGTGACGCCTATACAACTGATGCTTCGGGGCTGGCCGCGACACGCGCTGTGTTTGCCGATCCTGAAAATCACGTGGTTCTGCCCGAGATCATCTCGAAAGAGCCGCTTGGGCCGTTGGTGCGGCATGGCGACGATCAGTGGGCTGACATTAACATGTGGACGCTCAATGCCCTGATCGCGGCAGAAGAGTACGGCATCACTTCGGCCAATATCGAAGAGCTTGCCAAGGGTACGAACAACCCGGAAATCAACCGGATGCTCGGCACCGAAGGTGATCTTGGCGCGATGCTTGGGCTTGATAAGGACTGGGCCAAGCGCGCTATCGCCGCTTCGGGCAACTACGGCGAGATTTTCGCAGCCAATATTGGCGAATCGAGCCCGATCGGCCTGGCCCGTGGTCTGAATGCTCAGTGGACCCAAGGTGGGCTGCTTTATTCGCCTCCTTTCCGCTGATCTAAGTACTGCCAGAGGCGCGCGGAATACCGCGCGCCTCTTTTCTCACCTAGAATAATCTGAAGGCCAGAGCGAAACAGCTCTGAAAAGACGGCCAAGCCGCGACGTACCTTCAGCAACGGGGATATACCAATGGCAATAGTCGCTGATACACCGAAGGCTTCCTTTCGGCTCGGGATGCTTATCTATGATACGCGCTACCGGTCGATCACAATCCAGATCGTGGTGCTTATTCTGTTCATGCTTGGCGTTGGATGGCTGCTGGATAACTTGTTCAGCAACCTCGCCGAACGCGGCAAAACCCTAAGCTTTTCCTTTCTGTGGAACCGGGCGGGCTACGACATAAGTCAAACCCTTATTCCCTACACAAATGACAATACGCATTTCCGTGCCATGTTGGTTGGTCTTGCCAATACGTTCTTGGTGGCGATTTTGGGCTGTGTTGCTGCAACCATCATCGGCGTGATTATCGGGGTCTTGCGGCTTTCCAAAAACTGGCTCGTCTCAAAGCTGATGACGATCTATGTCGAAGGTCTTCGCAATGTGCCTTTGCTTTTATGGATCCTTGTAGCGTTTGCCATCTTTACGGAAATTACACCGGCGCCGAATGAATTCCGTGTGACGGAGCAGATGAAGGCTGACGGGATCGAGCCAGCCGCCTCGATGGTGCTGTTTGACTCTGTCGCTATTACCAATCGCGGTACAGTTATCCCCGCCGCGGCCTATAGCCGCTCCTTGGGCGAGGTGAACATTGGCTTTCTTCCGATCAGCCTGAACACTCTGGCCGTTCTGGCTGCCATTGTCGGTGGGCTGTTGGCGTATCGGGGCATTCGAAATCGGGCCACTGCGATCCAAGAAGCAACGGGTGTCCGACCGGTAACGTGGTGGAAAAGCCTGCTGGTCGTTTTCGCACCAGTCATTCTGGTGCTTCTGGCGCTTGGATTTTCGCTGGAAGTACCGGTTCTGGCCGGGTTCAATTTTAAAGGCGGCATCATCGTCGGCAATTCGTTGATGGCGCTTTGGCTGGGCCTTACGCTTTATACGGCGGCTTTTATCGCCGAAATCGTCCGCGCCGGCATCCTAGCCATATCGAACGGCCAATCCGAGGCCGCTTATGCCTTGGGCCTACGGCCCGGTCGTACCATGAGCCTTGTGGTTTTACCGCAGGCGCTTCGGGTCATCATTCCGCCGCTGATTTCGCAATATCTGAACCTGACCAAAAACTCGTCTCTGGCGATTGCGGTCAGCTACATGGATCTGCGCGGCACATTGGGCGGGATCACCCTGAACCAAACCGGGCGAGAGCTGGAGTGCATGCTTCTGTTGATGCTGATCTATCTGGTCATCAGCCTTACGATCTCATCTGGCATGAACGTCTATAACAATTCCGTTCGGTTGAAGGAGCGCTGAGATGAGTGATCTGCACGCTGAAACAGCCGTCTACGTCCGTGACACCATGTTGCCAGAAAAGGCGCCACCGGCGTTGGATTCCGGCGTCATAAAATGGCTGCGGGAAAATCTGTTTTCAGGCTGGATCAATTCCCTCCTGACAGTGCTTGGTTTAATGGCCATCTTCTACCTGCTGAAGCTGGCACTGCCGTGGTTCTTGAACGGTGTATGGACGGCCAGTTCTTTTTCTGAGTGCCGCGACATTGTGATGGCGGCGAACGGCCAAAGCATCAACGAAGCGGGTAAAGTGGTCAATGCGGCGGGCGAGGTCGTCCACGCGGCGTCCGGTGCCTGTTGGGCGATGATCAACGAACGCTGGCCCCAGTTTCTGTACGGTTTCTATCCGTCAGATTCCTATTGGCGGCCCGTGCTGGCGCTGCTTTTGTTGATCGTCGCGCTGACACCGGTGCTTTTTGCAGAAATGTCGCAAAAGCTGCTGATTGTTGGGGGGGTAATTGCGGCTCTTATCGTGTGGCTGTCGCTGCATTACGGAGTGTGGCTTCCTATCGGGATCGCCGTGGCCATTGTCGCGATTTCCGCCGGGTTTGGCGCGCGTGGTGCGCGGTGGCCGGGGAATCTCATGTGGTTTTCCCTGATTTATCCCGGCCTTTGCTTCTGGCTCCTGTGGGGCGGCACAATCTGGCTGCCCGTCATGGCCATTCTGGGCTTTGTGGTCGGTGGTTTGGCGCTTCGGTTTCTGACTCCGATCGCAGGCACGATCGGAGCGACGGTTCTGGCGGTGCTTGTGGCTATTTTCTGGTGGCAGTTTGCCATGGGACCACTGACGGATATGTTGTCCGGGGTGACTGGTCGCAGCGCTCCTTTCTGGCTGAAGGGTGTAGACTCAGATGAATTCGGAGGCTTCGTTCTGGCCTTTACCATCGGTATCGCGGGCATCGCCATATCGCTGCCGCTTGGCATCGTCCTGGCCCTTGGCCGCCAATCGGACATGCTTTTGGTTAAGGTGCTTTGCGTCGGGTTCATCGAATTCATCCGGGGCGTCCCTTTGATCACGCTTCTCTTCACGGCATCGCTTCTACTGAACTACTTCCTGCCGCCGGGCACGAATTTCGACATCATCTTGCGTGTCATCATCATGGTGACGCTCTTCTCGGCGGCCTATATCGCCGAGGTGATCCGGGGTGGGCTCGCGGCCCTTCCGCGCGGACAGTATGAGGCGGCGGATGCGCTTGGCCTTGATTACTGGAAGGCGCAACGGCTGATCATCATGCCGCAAGCCTTGAAGATCTCGATCCCCGGGATTGTGTCGTCCTTCATTGGGCTTTTCAAAGATACGACGCTGGTTGTGTTTGTCGGGCTTCTCGACCCTCTCAAAGGGATCACCGACGTTGTGCGCGCCTCGTTCGATTGGAAAGGCATCTACTGGGAGCCCTACATCTTTGTCGGCTTCATTTTCTTCATCATCTGCTTCAGCATGGCGCGGTACTCGACGTATCTCGAACAAAAGCTGCAGCGTGAACACAGATAAGGGAGGGTCCAATGTCGGAACTCGCAATCGACCGTACAATTGACCGTAGCCACATGACCGTCAGCGATGAGGTCGCGATTCAGATTACCAGCATGAACAAGTGGTACGGATCGTTCCATGTGCTGCGCGACATCAACATGACCGTAAACCGCGGCGAACGCATCGTTATTTGCGGACCGTCTGGTTCGGGAAAATCGACGCTGATCCGCAGTATCAACCGGCTGGAAGAACATCAGCAGGGTCAGATCATTGTGGATGGGATCGAACTTACGTCCGATCTGAAAAACATCGACAAAGTGCGATCGGAAGTGGGCATGGTGTTCCAGCACTTTAACCTTTTCCCGCATCTGACAATCCTTGAGAACTGCACCCTGGCGCCGATCTGGGTTCGCAAGGTGCCCAAGCGTGAAGCCGAAGAAACGGCAATGCATTTTCTTGAAAAGGTGAAGATCCCTGAACAGGCCCTTAAGTATCCGGGCCAATTGTCCGGTGGTCAGCAGCAGCGTGTTGCGATTGCACGTTCACTGTGCATGAAGCCGCGGATCATGCTGTTTGATGAACCAACCTCGGCGCTCGACCCTGAGATGATCAAGGAAGTGCTTGATACGATGATCGAGCTTGCCGAAGAAGGCATGACGATGCTGTGCGTGACACATGAAATGGGCTTTGCTCAGGCGGTTGCAAACCGGGTGATCTTTATGGACCAAGGTCAGATCGTCGAGCAAAATGAGCCGAAAGAGTTCTTCAACAATCCGCAGTCGGATCGGACCAAGCTGTTCCTCAGCCAAATCCTCGGTCACTAAAGCGTTTCGACTTTAACCCGAAATCACCTAACGCTGCCTGAAATCAAAGATTTGGGCGCGTTAGGTGATACTTAATGCTTCAAGGTAAAGCCGAAACGCAATAAGACGCCGCAGACATTAAAATAACCCCGGGTTTTGGCCCGGGGCTTTTTTTGTTTTGGCGCGGCAGATCAGTCTCGCCCCGAAGGCACAAAGAAATCCAAAACACTGCCCGTCTCTGGCGCAATGTCATCCCAATTCGCAACCTCGAAATCCACCACAAGGGTTGCCGCCGTCGGATAGCGGCGAAAGTCCGGATCGATGGGGGCGCGTGCCGGAAGCAAGGCCGCAAATTCGGCGATGCCGGGATTGTGGCCGATCATCATGACACAATCCCCCTTGGCCCGCTTCAGATGCTTCATCATCACATCTGCAGAAGCGTGATAAAGTGCGGGCAGGATCGCAAGCTTTGGCGTCACCTCAAGGGGCGTCGCGGCAAGCATCGTCCATGTTTCTCGCGTGCGCGCGGCTGACGAGCACAAAACCTCATCAGGCTCATACCCACGCGAGGTGAGCCATTCACCCAACTCAAGGGCCGCATGTTTGCCGCGCCCGTTCAAGGGACGATCGTGATCGTCTATTACCGGGTCATCCCATGCAGATTTCGCATGGCGTGTCAGAATAAGTCGGCGGTGGCCGTCAGGTGTCATGTGTGAAACAGCCTCATATGGTAGGAGGAATGTTCGGGCAGCCTGCCATAGGCTTGTGACACGGGGCAAGTGCTACGAGCAACACAGCCCGAAGAAAGGCAACTCTGTCCCTCGACGCGGTCGAGAAAAGCGTGGCAGGCGGTGACATCATAGCCTGTCCCGGTCAGGGCTGAGACCGGACAGGCGCTCCGGCATGGCTGGTCCGCGCAGGTGCAGCAGGGCGAGGCTTTTGGTGGCTCGGGCAGGGCGATCCGCTCAGGCAGCGCCAGCGCCCCCCTGAACGACACCATGAGACCCGCGCGGTCATGGACCAGAAGCTGCACAGGTGAGGCCCAGACCCGACCGGTCCGAAGCGCCCAGCGGATGAACGGTGGATAAGGCGGCCCGTCCGAAGGAAAGAACGCCGTTCCGCCCCAGGCGACAGCGATTTCGCCCAGAACGCGTTTCGACCAGCGATCAATCGGGTCCGCTACTCCGTCCCGCCATTCCGGCGAGGCGGTGATATGGGGCCAGAAGCCCGGCTCGGCGGGGCCGAACATGACCAGAGTTTTGCTTCCCGGCAGGTCGTCATCGGGCACGGGGTGAAAGGCCCCGAAAACGGCAAGACAATGCGCGGCAGCGGCGTGATCAAGATCAGCGTATTGTGTCACTTGGTCCGGGGCGTCACGCGCGGCACCGTCGTGCGGATCAATGACCCCGCGCCGTGATCAGTGAAAAGCTCCAGCAGGCAGGCATTCGGCACCCTGCCGTCGAGGATGACGACGGCGCGCACGCCTTCCTCGATCGCTTTCAGGGCGGTCTCGGTCTTGGGGATCATACCGCCTGCGATCACTCCGCTTGCGGTCAGGTCGCGCACCTCTTCCGGCGTGAGCTGGGTCATCACTTCGCCCGCCGCGTTCTTAACGCCCGAGACATCGGTCAACAGCAACAGACGGTCGGCCTGCAAAGCCCCGGCGATGGCACCGGCAGCGGTGTCGCCATTGACATTGAACGTCTCGTTCGGGTCCATTCCGGTCGCCACCGGCGCCACGACCGGAATGATCCCGGCGGCAAAGAGATCACGCAGCACCTGCACGTTCATCTCGACCGGTTTGCCAACAAAGCCAAGCTCGGGATCGTCCGCGACGCAGACCATGAGGTCGTCATCCTTGCCTGACAGCCCGACAGCGCGGCCGCCCTGATCCATGATCGCCTGAACGATGCGTTTGTTCACCAGCCCGGTCAGAACCATCTCGACGACTTCGACCGTGGCCTTGTCGGTCACTCTCTTGCCGCGCACGAATTCGGACTTGATGCCGAGCCGCCCCAGCAGATCGTTGATCATCGGTCCGCCGCCGTGAACCACGACCGGGTTCATGCCGACCTGCCGCATCAGGACGATATCGCGGGCAAATTCGGCCATCGCGTCCTCATCGCCCATCGCATTGCCGCCGAATTTGACGACGACGACGGCGCCGGTATAGCGCTGCAGATAGGGAAGTGCTTCGGACAAAGTCCGGGCAGTTGCAATCCAATCACGGTTCATATCTTGCCTTCTCATCGTGCAACTACCCTTCGGACTGGGTCCGTGTTAGCGGCTAGACCCTGCTCTGCCAAGTCTATGCGTGATCATCCTGTGTGCAATGGCCCAGTGCGTTCCGCGGATGATCGCCGAGATCACTCCATCGTTGCGATAACGGCCCGCAAGGTTGCGATCCCGTCGCCTTTTTCAGATGAGGTCACGATGATCTCAGGGTAGGCTGCGACGTGCTTTTGCAAAGCCGCGCGTACCTGAGTGAGGATACGGGCATGGTCCGAGGTTTTGATCTTGTCGGCCTTGGTCATCACGACCTGAAACGTCACGGCAGAGCGATCGAGAAGGGTCATAATCTCATCGTCCACAGATTTGACTCCGTGGCGCATGTCGATCAGCACGAAGGCCCGCCGCAGCGTCTGTCTGCCGGCCAGATAGGCTTTCAAAAGCTCTTGCCATTTGGCAACGATGGATACGGGCGCTTCGGCATATCCGTAGCCCGGAAGGTCGACAAGATAGTGGGTATCGCCCGCCGTAAAGAAGTTGATTTCTTGAGTGCGGCCGGGTGTGTTTGAGGCGCGCGCAAGGGATTTACGTCCGGTCAGGGCGTTGATCAGGCTTGATTTCCCCACATTCGAGCGTCCGGCAAAGCAAACCTCTAACCGGTCCGGATCGGGCAGGCCGCTCATCGCGACAACACCTTTGAGAAAATCTATCGGGCCCGCGAACATCAGCCGCCCCTTTTCGCGGGTGAAATCATCCGGATCAGGGCTGAGCGGAAAGGGCGATGTCATGGCAATAGCTCCGCCCGATCACCAATCCTGACCGGGCCGGATTCCAGCACCTTGGCATAAAGTCCGAAGTCCTGATCGCCGTGCAGGGCCCGCAAGGCCTGAAGCGTATCTGCGTCCCGTTCACCTGTCTCCGGGTTGGAAGTTGTGGCAAGGCACCGTTCCTTCGGCTCTTCGATCCACAACAGTGCACCGCCAAGGCGAAGTTTCCGCCCCACCCAGGCGCGTTCTTCAAACGCGTCCAGACCATCAAGCCAGAAGTTCCCACGCCAGCGCAAAGGAGATAGCTCGATCCCCATATGCGCTGACAGAGCGCGATTTGAGGGGAGCGATATCAAAGAGACAGAGGGGTAATCAGTGTCAGTCATTCCGCGCCCGGGCACCGTGAAGATACGTGTGGGAAGTGCCCGGTCCGCCGGGCACAGTGGCAGCACCCAGTCAACAAAGCGCGCAGCCTCGGTCGCGTCATCCGGGCGGAATGTGATGTCTGGCCGGTCAGGATGGGTCAGGGTCAGTTCTGATGTGGTTTCATTCAGCCGGGCATTGATCGCCATAAGATTTGGCGCTTTGGACCCGCGCGAAAAGTTGGCACAAGCCCCCCATTCACCGGCGGTAAGCTTTGCCGCTTCATGCGCAACCGCCCAATGTCTGTCCCACACCATGCCCGCGCCTGCTGTCAAAATGACATGCTCTAACGCTTCGCGCCCATGCGATTTCAGCGGGTGCCGTTGAATGGAGGCGAGCGTGGCTGTCATTTTGCGTCCGGCTTTTTCCGTTTCAGTCCACTGATGATATTGCCGAACAGATCCGGCCGTTTGCCGTGCATCGACATGATCGTGTATTGCTGGAAGAAGGTGATGGTGTTGTTTGCGATCCAGTAAATCACCAGACCAGACGCAAAGCTGCCAAGCATGAACATAAAGATCCATGGCATCCAGGCAAAGATCATCTGCTGGGTTGCATCAGTCGGGGCAGGGTTCAGTTTTTGCTGGAACCACATGGATATGCCCAGAAGGATCGGCAACACGCCCAGCGACAGAATGAAAAACAATGAACCCTGTTCAGGCGTGGAGTAGGGAAGCAGCCCGAAGAGGTTCAAAATTGAGGACGGATCAGGCGATGACAGATCGCGGATCCAGCCGATCCAGGGCGCATGATAAAGCTCAATCGTGACATAGATCACTTTGTAGAGTGAAAAGAAGATCGGGATTTGCAGCAAGATCGGCAAGCAGCCAGACGCGGGATTGACCTTTTCTTTCTTGTAAAGGGCCATCATGCCTTGCTGCAGCTTTTGCTTGTCGTCGCCGGCAACTTCTTTCAACTTCTCCATTTCCGGCTGAAGTTCTTTCATCTTCGCCATGGAAATGTAGGATTTCCGCGCCAGTGGGAACACAAGCGCTTTGATGATGATCGTCAGCGCAATGATTGCCCAGCCCATATTGCCGATAGCGCCGTGCAGCCAGTGCAGAAGCCGGAACATTGGCTTGGTAAGGAAGAAGAACCAACCCCAGTCAATCGAGTTAACAAAGCCCTGAATGCCCGCCTCGTCTTGATAAGATTTGATCGCTTCCCATTCCTTGGCGCCCGCAAACAACCTCGTGGCAGCCTTGGCACTGGTGCCCGCTGCCACTTCCATGACCGGCAACCGGACCTCTGTTTGATAGATGTCTCCGCCGGGCACATATTTGATCACGGACTTAAACGGCTGACCGGAGGCAGGAGCAAGAGTTGTCATCCAGTACTTATCGGTAAAGCCAACCCAGCCATCGCTTGCGACATCGATGGCCTCAATAGGCGTCCCTTCGCGGGGATCAATGTCAAGATCGGGAATGGCGTTGTATTTCAGCGTTTCCAGGGTTCCGTCCGACACACGCACGGCCCCTTCGTGCAACACGTAGACGCTTTGGGTTTTTGGCAAACCGTGCCGCGCGACAATGCCGTAGGGTGCCAGTCGAACGGCAGCGCCGGTCTGGTTTTCAACCGATTGTGTCACGGTAAAGAGATAGTTGTCATCAACTTCAATCTGGCGCTTGAAGATCAGCCCTGCACCATTGTCCCAGCTTAGCATGACCGGTGTGGTCGGGGTCAGGCTGGTGCCCGACTCAATGGACCAAAGCGTCTTTGCATTAGGGACAAGGGCCGCGTCCATCCCGCCCGCAGGAAGCCAGCCATAAACGACGTAATAGGGTTTTGCCGCATTCAGGTCTGCGCCCCCAACTGGTGACAAAAGGCGCAGGTCTGGGGCGTCGGTGTCCAGCGTTGCCTTGTAGTCCGTCAAATCCAGATCGTCGATGCGCCCCCCGAGCAGCGAAAGAGAACCTGCAAGCCGGGGTGTTTTGATAAGGATACGCGGGGCTGCGTTGATCTCGGCGGCTGCTGTGTCAATTGCGGGCGCGTCCAAGGTGGCTGCGGCCCCCGTGGCAGGGGCATCTGCGACCTGGCTTGTGGCCGCAGGTGCATTCGGATCCGCTTCCGGCGTAGGAGGCGGAAAGAGCGTGAACCACACGAGGATTACGAGAAACGACAAGACAGTCGCAAGAATGAGATTTTTGTTCTGATCGTCCATAAGGACACACCACCCGTCCGGCTAAGGTTTGGGCTGGTTCAACAGAACGGGCAGGCAAAGGTCAAGCGGTTTTCCCGCAAATCACGGAGCAAAGCCCTTTCGAACGATCTTCGAGAGGGCGACACAGTTAATATTGCCAATCGGAGGTGTAAAACGGCGGATCTCTCTGCTGGCCCTTCCCAAACGGTTTGTTCAGCCATTTGTCGGATCTGGCGGCGCATTCGACGCAGTTTACCCTGTACGGCGTGTCACGCCGGGGCTCATGGCCAGTTTGCCGCGATGGGTTCGCAACCACTCGGCTGTGGCTTGCATCGGCATGGGCCGGGCGATGACGTAGCCTTGGACGTGCGAACAGCCAAGTTGGGCCAGCAGGGCGTGTTCGCCAATTGTCTCGATGCCTTCTGCCAGCGTTTTCAACTCCATCCGCTCTGCCATCGACAAAATGGCCATGACCAATTGTTGCTGTGTCTGATCCAAGTCGATCCGCGTCACATAGGAGCGGTCGATCTTGATCCGGTCGACGGCAAACCGCCGGATTGATGCGATCGAGGCGTGACCAGTGCCGAAATCATCCAGATCAATACTGCACCCCAGTTTTGAGAGTGCGGCGATGTTGTGCACAATCACGTCATGTTCGTTCTCGGCAACTACGGATTCAAGAATTTCAACGGTCAGCCGTTCCGGCCGCAGGTCGAACCGATCGAATTCCCATTTCAGTTTGGCGATCAGGTTTGGATTACGCAGCTCAGCCTTGGAGAAGTTGACCGAAACTGTGGGTATATTCAGCGCAGCCGCGTCCCAGCCGCGCAGCGCCGAGAGTGCTTGCGCCAACATGACTTCGCCCAAACGTTCGCATAGCCCTGCAGAGAGAATTGTGGGTAGAAACTCTGCAGGTGGCAACACGCCGCGCTGGGGGTGTTGCCAGCGGGCCAACGCTTCGAAGCCGACCACATCGCCGGTATCGGTAGACAATTGCGGTTGGAAGTAGGCGACAATCTCACCATTTTCCAATGCGGCTTCGATCCTTTCGCGCATTGCATCGCGCGACTGAGCAGCCAGTTCGATATCGGCTGAATACCCGCGCACCGCCCCCGGCCCGTTGCTTACCGCCTCATCAAGTGCAAGTTCCGCGGCAGCCAGTAGCCCCTTGCCTGACCTCTCTGGCGCGCGCGCAGACAGGCAAAATCCGACCGAAATGCCGACATAGACGGTCATCGCGTCGATGCTGAGGGGCTCCGCAACCGCTGCGCGCAGGCGTCCGGCGATCTGGATCGCCGTTTCAAGGTCCATCCGGCGTATGGGGGCGATGGCGACAGCAAAGCGATCCCCGTCAATGCGCTTGAGGGTGTCATTATCGCGCAAGACACTTTGTAGACGCTCCATGGTTTTACAAAGCGCAGTTTCTTGCGCAGCGCGCCCGAAGGTCTCTTGCAATCGAGCGATTTCATCCACCTCAATCACCAAACAAGCGGTGGTTTTGCCGCTGAGCTCCTCAATTTCGTATGCGGCGTCGAGCGACAGGATCGTGGCATCGCGCGGTGATAGATCGGCCAGCATGTTGAGATTGCGTTGTCCAAGTGCAGCCTGCGTCGGAACCGGTTGCCGGCGCGACAGAACTGCCAGTGGTAGCCCGGCAACGGCAACAATGATCGCGCCTTCAGGTCCGAACCAAAGCCACGCCAGACAAACTGCGGGTAGAAGGGCTGCGAACTCCGTCCGGGCGTATCCCACTATATGTCCGGCCCAGGTCGTCCGACGGTTATGCGGCAGCATTCGCGAGCCCCTTTCTTGGCGGCCCATTTGTGAGCCAGTCGCAAGAACGCTACGGTCCGTACATGACCGCAAGGTTAATCGCTGAACACGAAATTCGTAGAAATTTTAGTGATCTGCGCCGTCGATCTGAAGACTGCCAAAATCGAAGAGCGTGGGATCAAGAAGATGAGACGGGCGCGCATTCATCAAGGCGCGGAAAATAATCTGCCGACGGCCGGGGCTGCGTGCCTCCCAGCCATCAAGTATGTGTTTGACCTGCTGGCGCTGCAGCCCATCTTGGCTGCCACACAAATCGCAAGGGATGATCGGGTAATTCAGAGCGCGGGCGAATTTCTCGCAATCTGCCTCGGCGACGAAGGCCAGCGGGCGGTAGAGAAACAGATCGCCTTCTTCATTTACAAGCTTCGGTGGCATCGTGGCCAACCGGCCACCATGAAAGAGGTTCATAAAGAAGGTTTCCAGAATGTCGTCCCGGTGATGCCCCAACACGACAGCAGAGCACCCTTCTTCGCGCGCAATACGGTACAGATTGCCGCGGCGCAGGCGGGAACACAAAGAGCACATCGTGCCGCCCGGCGCGATCTTGTCCGTGACAATCGAGTAGGTGTCGGCATACTCGACCCTGTGCTCAACCCCCATCTTGGTCAAAAACTCAGGGAGCACCGTTGCCGGAAAGCCCGGCTGCCCCTGATCCAGATTGCAGGCCAGCAGATCAACGGGCAAAAGCCCCCGCCATTTCAATTCGTGCAGGACCGCCAGAAGAGTGTAGCTGTCCTTTCCGCCTGACAGGCAGACCAACCAGCGCGCGCCGCGTTCGATCATCCCATAGGTCTCAATCGCGTCCCGCACCTCGCGCACGATACGCTTGCGGAGTTTTTTGAACTCCGTCGTCGAAGGGGCGCCGTGGAACAGCGGATGGATTTCTTTGGCATCGTCAAGCATACCCGCGCCTTAGTTGAGATTATCTGTTCGGGCAAGACTTGCCGATGTTGACAAGGCTTGGATCGCGTGCAGTCTGTGGCGTTCCAGACCGGATGGGCTATACAAAAAACACTTTATATCCATTGTGGATTACACAAGACAGGTTCGACCTCGGCACAGGTTCAACTGGCAGGGCTGCATGACAGGCTGCGCGATACGGGCGTGTTGCTTCATATGCCGGGTGGCACCCGTGTCGCCCACCACCAGCATGCCAGCTGCTTTTACGCCAGTAAACGATACGCCCGCAAGCAAGCTTTGCTGGACGCTCTTGCAAGCGATATAAGGGCATTTCCCGGCCATAGCGTTCTGATCTCCAGCGAAGATTTTGAAACCTCGCTTGCGGATCCCGAAGCACTGGCACGGATGAAGGATTTCGCACAAAGCGCAGGGGCGCGGCCGGTATTTCTGGTCTATCTTCGCAATCCGATCGACTATTTCGAATCCCTCTACCTGCAAATGCTCATGCATGGGCAACCCTATGATGCGGATGAGCTTTTAGAGAGGGTTTTGCAAGATGGGTGCTATGCATACCGCAAATGGATTTTCCATTTCGACTACGCACATATCGCGTCTGCTGTGGAACACGTCGGCGGTTTGATCGTGCGGAATTACCACACCCTTGTGGGCGGGTCATCGACCTATGATATTCTTGATGCGATAGGCCACCCGGTTGACGCCGAGCCAGCGACCGAGCAGCGCAGAATTGGTGCCAGACGCAAAACCGCCAACGTCTGGCGTTTCCTGACCAACCGGGATCGCGCTCAGCGGCCGACAAAACGCTGGCTGCGCCCGGTTGACCGGATTATGGCAGATTACCCCCTGTCCCTGTCTTTGGGTGCGCGGGCGCGTATGTTGGACCGGTTTCAAAACCCCATCGCAGAGATTGACCAGAAATACGGCATCGGTCTGTCCGAGCTTATGGCCAAACCAGCCAAGACCGGCCCCCGCGCGGCGTTAGAGCGGATCTTTACAGACGCAAACGCGCAGCATCTTATGAAAGCATGGAGTGCGGGTGCCGAAACGATCCCGGATGATCTTATCGAAGGCTTCCGGGCCGATTGGATTGTGGACACCGCCGAAGAAAGCCCTGCATCGCCAACGTCGCCCGGAACATCCTAGCGGTTCTGCATGGCGTTGGGCAGGTTTACTCTGCTCTGTCGTTTCTGACGCCCGGAACCGGGTCGTATCCCGATCCACCCCAAGGGTGGCACTTGAAGATGCGCCTCAGCGCGAGCCAGCTCCCTTTCACACCTCCGTGCGTTTCCAAAGCGTCAAGCGCATAGGCCGAGCAGGTTGGCTGGTAGCGGCACCCATGGCCGACCCACGGGCTGAAGATCAGCCGGTAGGCGCGGACGGGCAGGGCGGCAAGATGGGCGAGCGGTGTCATCGCTTGGCTTCATGCACGCGGCCAAGAGCCCGTGTCAGATCGGCTTTCAACTGAGCAAAGTCGTGCGTGGCAGTGGTGCCAGGTCTGCCCACCAGAACGTAATCCCAGCCCGGCCTGCCATGCGTGGGCAATACCGCGTTGGCGGCTTCGCGCAGCCTGCGTTTTGCGCGATTGCGGGCCACGGCGTTCCCGAGTTTTTTGGAGCAAGTGTAACCGACGCGGATCAGCTCAGGATTGGCCTCATCGTCGCGCCGCGCGCGGGCCTGAAGCAAAAAACCGTGGGTGCCGTGACGACGGGCATGGGCTGCACGCAGAAAATCGGCGCGTTTGGACAAGACCATGCAAACGGAAACCGCCGGAGGCGCTGCCGCGCCCCGGCCAATCTGGCCTTGCGCGGGTGCCTCCGGCGGTGTCATGCCGATAGCCTTCTAAGCTGGCCTTAAGCCGAAAGAACCTTGCGGCCCTTGGCGCGGCGTGCATTCAGGACCCGACGGCCACCTTTGGTCGCCATGCGCGCACGAAAGCCGTGACGGCGGGCACGAACAAGGTTCGACGGTTGAAAGGTACGCTTCATCAGGTCTACTCCGGGTTCTTGCAGCCCAAACCGATTAAGGATTCGAAGGCCGCTCTCATTCGAAGCCCGGCTATTAGACCTCTGTGGGGGGCAAGTCAACTAAGGCAGATGGTTTTTTGGCGTATTTCAGGCGCTCCACCCGCGTCGGGGCTTTTTTGCACTATAGAAATGCTTTGCCGCATGATCAGTGGTTTAAAGCGGCCTGCCAAATGCTTATCCTTGTGGGCAGACAGGGTGCAGCAACCAAGACACCGGGCCGTCATCTTGAAGGTCACCGGGGGGGACATGAACAGACTGGCGCTATTTAACACGCTTTCGGGCAGATTTCTGCTTTTGACAACTTTGTTTGTTATGTTGGCCGAAATCCTGATCTTCGTGCCATCGGTGGCGCGATTCCGCGAGGATTACATCCTCTCGCGCCTCGAACGCGCCCAGATCGCGTCATTGGCGCTTCTGGCGACCGATGAAATGATCGACGCAAATCTCGAACGGGAGCTTCTGGCCAATGCCGAGGTGTATAACGTCGTCCTGCGTCGCGACGAAGTGCGTCAGCTGGTGCTCTCATCGCCCATTCCGGGTCCGATCGAGCGCAGTTTTGATTTGCGCGACGCCCCGGCGTGGATGCTGATCCGCGATGCCATTGCTTGTCTTCTCGATCCCGAAAGCCGTGTGATCCGCGTGATGGGGGATCCGGTCAGGCAGGCCGGCCTTTTGATCGAAGCAACCATGGAGACCGGCCCCTTGCGGGCAGCTATGATCGATTACGGCCTGCGTATTCTGGGCCTGTCCGCGCTTATCTCGGTGGTGACAGCGGTCTTGCTGTTTTTGGCGGTGCAACGTCTGCTGGTGATGCCGATCCGCCGTGTCGTCAACCATATGAGCGCCTATGCCGAAGCGCCTGAGGACGCGCGCCGGTTTATTGTTCCAACGTCAAAGGTGATCGAACTGCGCGAGGCCGAGGACGCACTGCAATCCCTGCAGCAGCATCTGACGGGGGCATTGCGGCAAAAAGAACGGCTGGCACAACTTGGAAGTGCCGTGGCCAAGATCAGCCATGATTTGCGCAATATCCTGACCACCGCCCAGCTATTTGCTGACCGGATGGAGGGAAGCGACGATCCAATGGTCAAACGCGCGGCACCAAAACTCGTCGGTTCCATCAGCAGGGCCGTTGGTTTGTGCGAATCCACACTGGCATTTGGAAAGGCCGAAGAGGCGCCGCCTGTGATGCAAAGGTTTATGCTGGCCAATCTTGTCAACGACGTGGTTGAAAGCGAACAACTTGCCGCCGGAGAGACCGAAATTGAGTTTGTGACGGATGTGCCTGGGTCGCTTGCGCTTCGGGCCGATCAGGAACAGTTGCACCGGGTTCTTACCAATCTTGTGCGAAATGCGCGCCAGGCGCTGGACGCTACGCGCAAACCTGGCACGATCGAAATTGGCGCTGGCGAAGAAGATGAAGGGTGGTGGATCCGGGTCGGAGATACTGGCCCCGGCCTGCCGATGCGCGCGCGCGACCATCTCTTCCAGCCGTTTCAGGGCGGGATACGCAAAGGCGGCACCGGTCTTGGCCTTGCGATTGCGTCCGAGCTTGTGCGTGGACACGGCGGCCGGTTGGAGCTTTTGCGCTCTGACGCAGAGGGCACCGAGTTTGTCCTTCACTTGCCGAAAGAATTGGACACAGAAGAGGCATCACCGCAGGGCTGGTCGCGGGTCTGACAGGTTAAAAAACTTCCCGCCCCTTCGGTCGGTTTGCCCTTGCAATGCCTTGCGGGGGTCGCTAAATCCCAAATCCACGCACCCGTAGCTCAGCTGGATAGAGCACCAGACTACGAATCTGGGGGTCGGGCGTTCGAATCGCTCCGGGTGCGCCATCTCACATTTGTTGCCACAAAATTGACCTAAAGCCTTGAATGGAAAGGCTAAATTAGGTGTTCGAAGTCCCTCATTCCGTCGATACGGAAGAGGCTTCGAAAACGCCAGTCTAAGCACCGTTCTTTTGCGTGCCAGATCAGCATTTTCCCATATACTCCAAGGTCTTGAGAGAAGTCGCATGGCGTGTTCGAACGACTCCTCTAGGGTCATTCGGGGTTTTGTCCCCGTACCCAGTTTTTCCACAGCAAGCGCCTTCTCATGCTCCAGCTTGGCGATCCGCTTCTCATAGGCGCGGATCACTGAATCATTTTCGGCTTCGACGATACGGTCGAGAAGCTGCGCAATCTGCTTCTCTGTCGTCTTGATGCTTTCTTTGACTACCTTGGCGGCGTCAGCAGACTTGGCGAGCCGCATGTCCCAAGCGTCACGGAACATATATTTCGCCGTTCTGGATGACATTCAAGCAAGCGAAGGAATTCGGGGCGCATGTCCGCAAGGGCGAGCGCGGCAACCTCGTTGTCTATGCCAACACCATCACCATGGAAGACCATCTAAAGACGGGTGATTTGGAACTGCTGCTTGAGCCCTTCGCCAAAGACTTGCCGCCCTTCTACATCTACTATCCAGAGCAAAACAAACGGGTCGAATGTCTCAGGCTGCTTATCGATTTCTTGAAGGTTCGGCCAAAGTAGATTCTCAAAAACAGACATTGGGGCTCTCGCAGAAAAACGTAGAGTGGGCTCTGAGCAGTCGATCTCCGCGCCGCGGCGGTCCTTGTGGCTTGGATTCTGAACAGAACGGCGGGGGCGGCCCATTCCCGACCTTCGCCCTACCTTCACGATGCTGCAGTCGCAGCCCGCTTACCGGCCATTCGCCGCGGCTGCGAAATCTGGAGGTGGTCGAACTCACAGTCTGCGGGATTTTGCCGACCTTGACGTTTAGCCATGTTGCTGACGCAGCATACGTTTGCAGTTGCGGCGGAACATTTTTGGCGGCGCAGCGGATTTCACCAAACCAGCCATTCAAGTGGACCACTACAAGGCAATTTCAATCCGACCCTTCGCTGTGTTTTGGTCCAACAATCAGGTCGCGGGGCTTAGTGGCCCTTTTGACTTTGCAGCTAGTGCTGCCGCAGCATTCTTTCGGACTTACGGCGGGTTTATTGCTGCGATGTAGTCCAAATCATCGAAGCGGCCACTCAAATCTTTCATCCGGTGCCAAATCTAAACTACCCTTTCGCTACGTGGACAACGAACCAACAAGTCGCGGACGGAGCTGTTTCTTGCAGGCGTGGCTATTTCTGATGAGCATCATGTCGCAGTCGCAGCAAGCTAAAGAAAAACTGAACCGTTCAACGCAACACAAATACAGGGCATTGAGCGTGACGCACAACACGTGACGCGGTTGATCCCAAGAAGTAATCCTTTAGGCCAGGTCTGTGGGACGCAATGATGATGCAATCCACTTTGTGCTTTTCGGCATATTCCACCACCACAACACCCGCGCGACCGGACACAAGCACTACGTCACAGTCAGCGGCCTCGCCCACGAAATCCCGCAGCGTTTGAGTGATGTCGGCATCCCTTTCGGAAATGGCCCCTTTGGGAAGATAGTGTTGGGCAGCGCCTGGAATAGGCTCGTGCGCATTCAGCACAGTTATCTTTCCGCCGTCTGCAATAAGATCACGTGCTTCGTTCAAGGCATTTTGACCAGCGTCCAATTGGTTCACCGAAACTGGTACTAGAATATGGTGTCGCTTCATGGCGTTGTTCTCCGAGTTAAAGCAGGGGTGTTGTTTGCAAGTGCGCGACTTTGGGCTGCTGCTGCATTTGTTGTTTGTTGAATGAGTTCCTTTAGGCCCGCACCCTTTGCGGTCAGTTCGTTCAAACCCGCTGCAGTTGTACCGCCAGGTGATGTCACTGCTTCGCGCAATGCCGAGGCAGGCACATCAGACGTTGTCATCAGTGCGCCAGCGCCCATGATTGTCTGCACGGCGAGGGCCCTTGCCGTCTGTTGCGGAAGTCCAAGTGCGATGCCGCTATCCTCGAGTGCTTCTGCCATGGCAAAAACATAGGCCGGACCGGAGCCAGACACTGCAGTCACCGCGTGCATCTGGTCTTCGTCAGACAGAACAATGACCTTCCCGACGGCCTGCATCAGCAGACGAGCCATGGATATAGAAGCACTCGTATTGATGTGGTTGGCCACAAGTCCAGTCATCCCTTGCCCGACTTCGGCCGGCGTATTGGGCATCGCGCGTACGACAGAAACCGGACCGTCGATCATGCTTTCAAGCTGCGAAATCGTGACGCCAGCCGCAATGGAAAGCAGCACCTTGTCTGTCGCGGCGTCTGCCCCGATTGAGGCCACAGCATCCGCGACATATTGCGGCTTTGTCGCCAGCACGATGACGTCGGCAACTTGGACAGACGTCGGGTTAATCTGGACGCCGTCCGCTGCTTGCGCCTGTAACCAGTCAGACGGATGCGGGTCCAACACACTCACGTTCTGGGGTCGTAAACCTGTGCGCAGCCAGCCTTTCAAAAGGGCAGTGCCCATCCGTCCACAGCCAACCAGCGTCAGTCGAATATCCGCCAGTTTTTGGTTCTCAACGTTCATTATATGCTCGAGTAAAAAAGGCCGGGCCACGCTTTTTATCACGGCCCGGCAGTTCAGGGAGGTTCGTTACAACCCGCGTGCCCGCATGTTTTCGGGCAGCCATGTGGCCAGCTCGGGGAAGAAGATCAGGACGCCAACCATCACAACCATAATCAGGAACATTGGCACGGCAGTGCGCGCAATATAGCCCATCTCGTGTTTGGTCATGCCTTGCAGCACGAACAGGTTGAACCCGACCGGCGGCGTGATCTGTGCCATCTCGACAACCACAACGATGAAGATACCAAACCACACCAGATCAAAGCCAAGGGCGGCAAACTCCGGTGTGGTTATCATTGGCAAAATCACAGCCATCGTCAGAACAACAGATGAAATCCCATCTAGGAACATGCCGATCAGCACGTAGAATACCATCAGTGCAAGGATCAAAACCGTCGGCGACAGGTTCAGCGAACCGATCCATTCCGCAATGGTACGCGGCAAACCGGTAAAGCCCATCGACAGGCTCAGGAACGCAGCGCCCATTAGGATCAGTGCGATCATGGCAGATGTACGTGTCGCACCCATCAGGCTTTCAACGAAGGTTTCAAACGTCAGAGAACGCTGAAATCCAGCTAGAACAAGTGCGCCGACAACACCGAAGGCCGCGGCTTCTGTTGCCGTCGCAATACCCGAATACATCGAGCCGATGACAGTCAGAACCAATAGAATAACCGGAGCAAGAAACCGCGAATTCCAAACCTTTTCTTTGAATGTCATGGTGGGCTCTGGGGGCGGACGCTGATCTTTCTTTAAGAAATACCAACCCGCGATATAGAGTGAAAACATTGATGCGAGCACCAAACCCGGTAAAATACCGGCCATGAACAACTGAGTGATACTCTCGTTCACTGTCACGCCGTATACGATCAAGGTAAGGGACGGCGGAATCATAAGGCCCAACGTCGCAGACCCAGCAAGCGTCCCAATGGTCATGAACTCTGGGTAGCCGCGTTTGCGCAGCTCTGGAATGGACATCTTGCCGACTGTTGTCAGCGTTGCAGCCGATGATCCAGATACCGCCGCAAAGACCGTACAGCCCACAACGTTGGTGTGTAACAAGCCGCCTGGCAGGCGCGCCATCCACGGGGCAAGCCCCTTGAACATATCTTCGGATAATCGCGTTCGATAGAGGATCTCGCCCATCCAGATAAACAGCGGCAGGGCCGTCAACGTCCAGCTTGACGCGCTTTCCCAAGCCTTGTCAGTCAGGTTCGCGCCGATAAAGCCCTTGTCGAACAGCATGATGCCAATGGCCCCGACGCCCATCAGCGACAAACCGATCCAGACGCCAGAGCCAAGGAGGAAAAACAAAACGATCAAGAAAATCGCCGTAAGAGTAAACTGATCCATGATTTATTCCGTTCTTTCTTCGGGTGGCAAATCTTCGATTCCCATATGATCCGTGAAAATCAGGCGCAGCAGGTGGTCCCAAAGTGCAATCGCAAGGATTGCTGCCCCGATGGTCATCGACAATTCTGGAATCCAAAGCGCCATATTGTCCTGACCCTGAGAGCGGAAATTGAAATGATAGGACTGCAAATTACGTTCGAGTGCTGCGTAAAAGAAGAAGCTTATCAACACGGCGCTGAATCCGAAGCACCAGATTTCCGCGTATTTGCGGGCCCGTCCAAGACCCGACAACAACAATGTCACACGGATATGCGCGCCATGGTTAAGCGCGTATGCAAGCGCGAAAAAAATCGAACCGGCCATACAATAACCGGCGTAATTTGCAGCGCCTGGAAATGATGCTCCGATCCAACGAGCGACCATTTGGGTACAGATCAATATCAAAATTGCGACCATGGATATACCACCCATGACCCCTCCCAAGAAATAGAGCCTGTCCAGTAGTTTGCGTAGAATTTGCATCCGTCATAGTCCTCCCTTAGTGTCGTCCTTGGGGCCAATTATTAGGGCCCCAAGGAAGGTCGGCCGGTTACTGTGACGCGCGGTATGCATCAATAACTGCCGCACCGGTGTCACCCGCCGCTTCGAGCCATTCGGCGGTCATAATCGCCCCGAACTCGGCAAGCTCTGCCTTGAGCTCATCGCTTGGCGCAACAACAGTCATGCCGTTGGCTGTGAATTGCTCCAGATACCAGCTAGCCAGTTCTTCAGATTTGGCGGTCGCCCCGGCGGAAACATCCGCACCCGAGGATTGCAGGCAGCTTTGCTCTTCAGCCGTCAAAGCATCGTAAGCGGACTTGTTTGCGAACACAGCATTACGCGGCAACCAAGCTTGCGTGTCATAAAAGTGCGTCAGCAATTCCCAAACTTTGGTATCATAGCCGGTTGATCCCGACGAGATGAAGGACGATGCGACACCTGTGGACAGGGCTTGCGCTAGATCGGCGGCTTCGATCTGAACTGGCAACATGCCAGCAAGTTCTGCCAAACGCGACGTCGCAGAGTTGTAGGCGCGAAACTTAATACCTTCCATATCTGCGACCGAATTCACCTCTTGGTTGAAGTACAGGCCCTGCGCAGGCCATGGCACGGAATAGATCAGGACCAAGCCATCGCTCTCTAGCGCGTCGCCAACAGCTTCTTTTGACGCGTTCCAAAGCCGGTCACTTGCCTCATAGGAGGTTGCAAGAAACGGGATGGAATCCACGCCATAAATTGGGTTTTCGTTCTGGTGTGCAGACAAGAAGCGTTCGCCAATCGGAGCTTGACCAATTTGCACGGCCCGTTTGATTTCATTACCTTTGAACAGGGACCCGCCGGAATGGATGGTGATATTCAAAGAACCACCCGTGCATTCGCGCACAGCATCGGCAAATTGATGGCCAAACTCAGTGTGGAAATTGCTCTCAGGATAAGCCATTGGCATGTCCCAATTCGTCTCCGCCACAGCAGCTGTTCCCAAAGAGACCAGTGCACCAGCTGCAATCGCTGTCATAGTATTTTTCATGTCTTTTCCTCTGTTGTAGATACGTTAGTCACTTGACGAACCTGTTGGGCGAATACGCCGTCAGGTCCTGATTTGTGTCCCCAGTCGGAGACATTATTTCAGCAACAAGTCGCCCGGTCTTAGGGCCACTTGTTAGTCCGATGTGGTGGTGGCCAAACGCCGTGACGACACCGGTTTTTCCGATTTCGCCAATCAACGGCAGGCTATCTGCCGGCGCGGGTCTATGGCCCAGCCACGTCTCGATTTCATCAAATTCGAGACTGGGGAAACTCTTCTTTGCAACGGCCTCAAGCAACGCGAGGGGTTTGGGCGAAGGCCCGGCCTTCAAGCCACCAAACTCAACGACGCCCGCGCAACGAAGCCCGACATCCATTGACGTGGCTACAAATTTTCCAGCCGTGACCATGACAGGAAGGCGCAATTGCTGTGACGGGTTCTTGAATACGATGTGATAGCCCCGCTCTGTCTCCATCGGAACCTTAAGGCCAAGCTTGTCCGCCAGCGGCTTAGACCAAACACCCGCCGCCAGCACGACACCATTACAGGGCAAGGACCCTTGATTGGTTTCCACTGACGTGGCGCGGCCATCCGTTAATGTAATGTCTTCCACTTTCAACTGCCGAACGACTCCGCCTTCCGACGTGAATACATCTGCCAGCGCTTTGACGTAGGCGCCGGGATCGCGCACGTAACCGTGGTCACGCATAAGGGCCAAAAGCCCGATGTCGGGCGACAACAGCGGTTCAATCTCATGGACGGCGCTGCCCTCGATTAACTCAGGAGTAAACCCGGCTTCGCGTCTCAGCGCCCATGTATAGTGGTCAGCATCGAACGCCGCTCGCGATCCATAAGCGAAAGCATAGTCACTGGCTTGCAACCATGATGCAGCATCTGTTTTGTCGATTAAGGCGGTGTGTTGGGCAACGGCATCGGACGTTAACGGCTCAAGCCCGGCAGCAATCCGGCGCGTATCTTTATCGTTTGCGTGGGATAGGTATTTGATCAACCAAGGCGCAAGTTTGGGCAGATATGACCACCGTAAGAACAACGGAAAATTTGGATCAAGCAACAGTTTCGGGCTTTTTGCAATCATTCCCGGCGCCGTAACTGGTGCCACGGAACACGCAGCCAACACCCCAGCATTCCCGTGTGACGCTCCCTCTCCCGGCGCATTCATATCCACGAGCGTCACGAAACCGCCTTTCCGCTGCAGCCAGATGGCCGTCGAAACACCTACGATCCCAGCTCCGATAACAACTATGTTCTTCCCGGTTGACATGATTCCCTTCTTGCTTTCCCACCTAATGCCAGCCTTTAACACAGTTCTGTATACAGGCCAGTGTCCATATTTGTCCACAAATAAATTGACTTTGAGCAACCACTCGTTGAAAAGGAGTTTATTACAAAAGGACACTGACTGAAAATGAGCACGAGCGTTGATTTGTTGTATGAACAGGTTCGCAAAATGGCGGCAAATTTTGAGTTCAAGCCCGCTGAGCGGATTAACGAAAGCGAGCTGTCCAAATCACTGGGTGCAAGTAGAACACCTTTACGTGAAGCAATGAACCGATTAGTCGCCGAAGGCCTGTTGGTCCTTGAAGGGGGACGCGGTTTCTTTTGCCAGTCGCTTAACCCCAAACTTGTGGTTCACCTTTATGAGCTGCGCGAAGCCCTTGAATCCAGTGCAGTGCGACTTGCGACTGAGCGCGCGACAGACGCTGAAATCGCAGATTTAATGGCCTATTTGTCGAGCATTGCACCACGCTACACCGACGGCACCGCCGCGCGCGAAATCGTGTCACTGGATGAAGAATTCCACCTCAAGATCGCAGTCTTGTCCGGCAATCCGGAGCTGCAAAATTCGATCGAGCTCACCTATCAGCGTATCAGGTACGTCCGCTGGATCGCAATGCGTGAAAAGATCGACATCACGCACGCCGCCCACCTAGACATCCTCAAGGCGATTGCAGCACGCGACCCTGATACGGCTGTCGCGCGGATGAGGGACCACATCAAAACCAGCAATGAAGAAGCAACCGAGACTGTCGAGAAAGCCTATTCGCAACTCTATGTTCCGAGGCATCAGACGAAGGATTAAGAAACATGACCCTCGAATATGGCGGTAAATCAGTTTACGGCGCAACACTTGGCATCTTGATGCTCGAAGCGCGCTTTCCACGCATCCACGGCGACATCGGCAACGCGACAACCTGGCCGTTTCCGGTGCAATACCGTGTGGTTAAAGGAGCCAGCCCAGACAAAGTCGTGCGGCAAGATCCGATGCTGCTGGTCGACAAATTTATCGATGCCGCAAATGAATTGGTTGAGGCAGGATGCGACGGGATCACGACAAATTGTGGCTTTCTAGCTCTAACACAAGATCGAATATCGAGGGCCGTGCCGGTGCCAGTTGCCACATCGTCACTGATGCAAATACCAATGGTACAAGCCTTGTTGCCACCGGGTAAAAAGGTCGCCGTATTGACGATTTCCAAGGCGACGCTGACACTGAATCACCTACGTGCCGCCGGCGTGAAAAACCCCGAAGACATCCCTATTTTCGGCACCGATGGAGGGAAAGCTTTTACCCGCTGCATTCTTGATGATCACGAAGCGATCAACTTTGCCGATTGCCGCCAAGACATGATCGATTCCGCCCGCGAGATCGTTGAAACAGACCGCGATGTCGGCGCGATCGTGTTGGAATGCACGAACATGACGCCCTACGCCTATGATGTACGCAAGGCGACGGGGCTGCCCGTGTTTTCAATTTATTCGTTTGTGAAATGGTTCCACGAAGGGCTGGTGCCTGATCGATTCCGCCTAGAACTGGACGACCCGCGCGCTGGTCTTTTCTAGATCAACGCGCGAGCCAATTTTATCTCAGCAAATTGCGCCTGTCCTACTCAAAGTAGGGCAGGTTTTTTGCTTTTGCGGCGCGAACCCAGTTAGGTACAAACGGAATGATTTTGTCCTGCGACGGCACCATCATCTCAATAAAGCTTGCGCCTTGATGGTTGATTGCAGTGCTTAGAACGCCCTCGATGTCATCCTCGGACGTGATCCGCGCAGTCTGAAAACCGAACGCTTCGGCCAACTTGATGTAATCAACTGCGCCAAAGTCGGTCGACCAAGGCTCATCCACATCATCAAGCAAAATAGCCTCGCCGCGGATCCAGCCAAACGTATCGTTACGGGTCAGAATAATGGTGACGTTCTTGCCGCTGCGCTTAATCGTCTCCATATCGCCCATAACAAACCCAAAGGAGCCGTCGCCAGTGAAGGAAATCACCGGCCCGTCATTGGCATAAGAGGCGCCAAGTCCTGCTGGAACGGAATAGCCCAAAGCGCCCATAGAATAGTTCGTGATATAGCGACGCCCTGCCTCTTTGATGGTCAACAATGCCGATGGATAGATGGCGCTGACACCCGGCTCTGATGTCACAATAGCGTTGGCAGGCAACATCTTATCGAGGGCTTGCGTCAACTTCACCGGCGAAATTGTGCCCTCTGGCATTGGGATGTTTGAATTGAAGACCTTGTCCAAGGCAGTGCGTTTGATCGGGTTCAGATCGATCTTATCCCGCTTCAGATCAGGATATTCGGATTTCAGGATCTCGACCATATATTCCAGGCTGGCACGGGCATCGCCCACCATGCCGACTTGGACAGGGAAGTTGTTGCCGATGTGGGCCTCAGCGATATCAAGATGCATGAAGGTCTTGGATTTTGGGTCGCCGTAAAGCTGCCAATGATCAGTTGCGGCGCTGTCAGTGTTGCTTCCAACAAAGAAGATCATATCAGCATCGCGCACGTAGCTGTTGGAATAATCCATGCCGCCGCGCCCACCGATCACCCGCAACGCTAGCGGATGGTCTTCTGGGATCGTCCCTTTGCCAGGTGTCGTAGTACCGATAGGTATTTGCAGCATCTCTGCCAGCTCGACAAGAATGTCGGTTGCCTTTGAAATCAAACCGCCTTGTCCACAAACAATCGCGGGTTTCTTTGCAGCCAGCAGCACGTCAATCGCAGCCCGGATTTTGCTGTGATCAGCCACCGGACGGTGGGCAGGGTAGCTGCTGTATTCCGGTTCCGCATAAAGATCATCGACTTCGGCTTTGTCGTGGAAAACGTTGATCGGAACACGAATATGCACGGGCGCAGGCCGCCCTGACGTGGCCACACGGAACGCACGGCGCATCAGAAACGGAATTTCCTTTGGGTTGGTCAGCACAAAAGATTCTTTGCAGATGCTTTCATAAAGCTTGGTTTGATCGACCCCAGTTAGACCGTGTTTCTTGTCCTGATTGATCGGAATGTCCGAGCTGAAATAAATGATTGGCACAGAGCTTAGATAGGCCTCGGTGATGCCCGGCGTGCAATGTGTCACGCCAGGGCTCGGTGCTTCAAGGACTCCAGGACGTCCCGTGATCTTGGCATATGCCTCGGCCGCATAAGACGCAGTACGTTCATCGCGAGTCAGGACATATTCAATGTCTGAATGGTCTTGCCATTCTTTATACCACCCGATTGTGGTTTCCCCTGGCAGGCCAAAAACGTGCGTAACACCATGCAGTTCCAACATTTTCAGGATGATCTGCGCGCCGTTCAAAGTCCGAGCATCGGAGTTGCTCATTTGGTTTTCCTCCATCTGGTTTGCAGCAGTATATATATCTGTATACAGATTAAAATACCAAAAATCCAACGATCATGTCTATCATCACTACCTTTGGGTCAATG
>JBARVN010000141.1:0-16416 GCA_049646285.1 Albidovulum sp.
GCCCTGCCCCGACGCCTGTCTTGCGACCCCCTGAAACGGGGGCGCAATCCGAAAGGCGCCGGATGGCACCGACGCGAAAGACCCAAACCAGAAGGATACGCAGACGATGAGCGCAACGATTATTGACGGCAAGGCCTTTGCAGCCAAGGTACGGGCACAGGTTGCAGATCATGTCGCGCGTCTGGTATCCGATCACGGCATCACCCCCGGTCTTGCAGTGGTGCTGGTTGGTGAAGATCCCGCCAGCGAGGTTTATGTGCGCGCCAAGGGCAAGCAGACCACTGAGGTCGGCATGAATTCCTACGAGCACAAGCTGTCTGCCGACACATCTGAGGCCGATCTGCTGGCTCTGATCGACCGGCTGAACAGCGACCCAGCCGTCAATGGCATTTTGGTGCAGTTACCCCTGCCTGGCCATCTGAATTCGGATCTCGTGATCAATGCGATCGATCCGGCCAAGGATGTCGACGGGTTTCACATCTCAAACGTCGGTCTTTTGGGCACGGGCCAGAAATCAATGGTGCCCTGCACGCCCTTGGGCTGCCTGATGATGCTGCGCGATCATCATGGATCCCTATCGGGGCTGAATGCCGTGGTCGTCGGCCGTTCCAACATCGTTGGCAAGCCGATGGCCCAACTGCTGCTGGGCGACAGCTGCACCGTCACGATTGCCCATAGCCGCACCAAGGACCTTGAGGCGGTGTGCCGCGGCGCCGACATTCTGGTGGCGGCCGTTGGTCGGCCCGAGATGGTCACCGGCGATTTCGTCAAACCCGGAGCCACGGTGATTGACGTGGGCATCAACCGGATTGAGCGCGACGGAAAGAAAAAGCTGGTGGGCGATGCCCACTACGAAAGCTGTGCTGCGGTTGCGGGCGCGATTACCCCGGTTCCGGGCGGTGTTGGCCCGATGACCATTGCCTGCCTTCTGGCCAATACGCTTACTGCGACCTGTCGCGCCAATGGTCTGGCCGAGCCTGACGGGCTGACTGCCTGACCAAGCCCGCCGTTTTACCTGTGCTCTGATCGCCGCGGCATCGGCATTGGGCGGCAGGTGGTGCCGGTCAGGATCGCCAGTGCGTTCGGCGCCATGAGATCGCTTAGGACCTGTGCTTCGGTGGCCAGCCCGCCAGTATAGGCCCCGTAAGCGGGCACGATCACCCGTTGTCTATCGGTCACGAAACACCGCCGGGACTGTCCGGCAATCCGCGCCTTGGGGTGATAGTGGCCCGAGACTTCGCCCGACGCGTCGGGCGTGGCGATATGGCGAAAGATCAAGGGCCCAAGCGGCAGCTCGGCGTGGTTTTCGCCCCCCATATGCACTGGCCCCGGATCATGATTGCCTTCGATCCAGATCCAGCGCCGCCCTGCCATCAGCCGCGTGAGCCAAAGCTGGTGTGGTTCCGACAGGCCGGCCGCTTGCAGATCGTCGAACGTATCGCCAAGGCAGATGACCATGCGCGCGCCGGTACCGGCGATATCGCTGTCCAACCGTGTGAGGGTTTCATCGATCTCATAGGGGGGCAGAAGCGCACCTGCGCGTCTTGCAAAGCGCTCGGATCGCCCTAGGTGCAGGTCCGAGACTGTCAGGCAGCTTTGGTCCGCCCAAAAGAGCGCGCCAGAGGGCAGGGCCGTAAGCTCTGCCCCGGCAAGGGTGAAACTATATCCGTTCATGACCGGTTCTTGCAGGCTTGAGAGCGCAGTTTCAACATCTGCTGTCATTCCAGACCGGCCTCAGACATCAGCCGCGCGGCGGTTTCATCCAAAAGCCGTTCGCGCGCGGCCCCCTCTACGGGCACTTTGCCATGTTCCAAAAAGAGCGGTGCCGCGAAGGGGGTAACGCGCGGCAGGGCGAGGTGATCGATCCGGGTGCCCACACGGTCCAGCATCGCCTCGATCCGGCCAAAGCCGACAAGCCCGCGCATCGCCTCTTCGTGTGTGACCTGCAACAAGAGGTGATCAGGGTCATAGCGGCGCAGCGTGTCATAAAGGATGTCTGACGAAAACGTCGCCTGCCGCCCCGACTTGCGTTTGCCCGGATGGTTGCGTGCGATCAGCCCGGCCACCAATGCCACATTGCGAAAACTGCGCTTCATCACCGCATTTCCGGCCAGCCAAGTCTCAAGCCCGCCTTGTAGCGTGGCGCGGTCAAAAAGCGACGCCGGATTGGCCACCATATCAAGCCCCCAGATCAGGGTTGCATAGTCGGTCGACACGAAACCGAGTGGGTTCAGCCCGTCTTCCTCCATCCGCTTGGTCAGCAGCAGCCCAAGCGTTTGTTGCGCCGCACGCCCCATGAAGCCGTAGACGCAGATATGTGCGCGTCCCTCGGCGGGGAAGGTTTCTACCAGCAAGCGGTCTGGGCTGGGCAGGCGCGAGACATCGCGCTGTAACCCTAGCCACTGGGCGGTATGGGCGGGCAGATCGGGCCAATTGGGCTGCGCCAGCATCCGCAATATTCGTTCATTAAGCTGGGTGGAGGTAGAAAACTTGGTGCCGGAATAGACCGCGATCTTTGGTTCGCGTCCCGGTGCCGGAGAGACCTCAAGCGACATTTCCCGCAGGCCCACATAACGGACGACGCGGCCGCCGATCAAAAACGTATCGCCCGGTGTCAGGGTTGAGGCAAAACTTTCTTCAACCTCTCCAAGGGGTTGGCCGCCCATTCGGTTTTGCCAGCGGACCTTGACCATCTCGGCATCGGTGATGGTGCCGATGTTCATACGAATATCTTGCGCCGCGCGCGGATCACGCAGGCCCCAAAGCCCGCCCCGCAGCATCAAGCGTTGCCAGCGGTCATAGGCCCGCAGCGCATAGCCCCCCGTGGCGCAAAAATCGAGGCAATCGTCGAACTCTGCCCGGCTGAGCGCCACATAAGGCCCGGCACTTGTCACTTCGCGGAACATGTCATCCGCATTGATCGGGGCCGCGCAGGCCGCGATCAGGATATGCTGGCAAAGCACGTCGCGCGGGCCGGGCCCCCGTGGATCACCGTCCAGATCATGATCGCGCGCCGCCTCAAGGGCTGCCTGACATTCCACCACTTCCCAGCGGTTGGCTGGAACCAGAAGCGCCTTTGAGGGCGCGTTGTAGCGGTGGTTGGCGCGCCCGATCCGTTGCACCAGCCGCTTGACGTTCTTCGGTGCGCCGACCTGAATGACCAAATCCACATCGCCCCAGTCGATGCCCAGATCCAGCGATCCGGTGCAGACAACCGCCCGAAGCGCGCCCGCGACCATGGCCGCTTCGACCTTTTCGCGCGCTTCGCGGGCCAGCGAGCCGTGATGTATGCCGATGGGCAGGCCGTCATCATTGGCCATCCAGAGATCCCGAAAGAAAAGCTCGGCCTGCGCGCGGGTGTTGTGGAAAATCAGCGTGATGCGGTGGCGTTTTACCTCGTCCAGAATGGCCGGAATTGCATAGCGCCCGCCGCCGCCCGACCACGGGGGTGGCGCGTCGGTCAGTAGCATCGAGATGTCAGGATCCGGGCCGGGATCGGCATGGAGGATGTCGCACGGATCGGGGTGGCGCGCCAAAAACCGCGCGATGGCGCCCGGGTCTTCGACCGTGGCCGAAAGCCCAACCCGGCGCAGGCCGGGCGCCAGGGTTGAAAGCCGCGCCAGAGACAGCATCAGCTGATCACCGCGCTTGGAGTCGGCCAAAGCGTGCACCTCATCCACGACCACCCGGCTGAGTCCTTTGAATATGCGCGGCGCATCTTCGTAGCTGAGCAAAAGCGCCAGGCTTTCAGGCGTGGTCAGCAAGATGTGGGGTGGGTCGGCGCGCTGGCGGCGGCGCTTGGTGTAGCTGGTGTCACCGGTCCGGTCTTCGATCCGGATCGGCAGATCCATTTCGGTCACTGGCACGGTCAGGTTTCGCTTGATGTCTGCGGCCAGCGCCTTGAGCGGCGAGATGTAAAGCGTGTGCAGGCCCTTGTGTTCGCCCGTGGCCAGTTCCGCGAGGCTGGGCAAGAAACCGGCAAGTGTCTTGCCGCCGCCGGTTGGGGCCACGAGCAGAAGCGCCGGTGCGGCGGCCCGATCAAAAAGGGATTGCTGATGTGGGTGCAGGGCCCAACCGCGCGCGGCGAACCAGTCGGTGAACAGTGGGGGCAGGGCGCGCATGGCGCCAGTCTAGGGCGTTTCGGAATTTCCGTGAAGGGCGCATTTGATGCGGCGCAACCGATCCGGGATGGTCAGTGCAGCGCGCGTGAACTGATTTGGCGAAACAGTTCTTCCATCACGCGGGGCGGCGTCAGATGAGCGTCAGTAAGGGCGACATCAAACGCATATTCCACCTCTTTGACCAGCGTTGTCAGACAGTCATCCCCATCAGCCGCAACGCCGGAAAATTCAAGCTGGTCAAAACCCGGAATGGCGCCGCCAGTCACATGGGTGCCTTCGGCCATTTCCAGCATCCGTGTTTCATCAATGCCCTGTGCTTCTGCCCAGTCTAGCGCGGTGCGCATCATGGCCGCAGTTGAAGCTGCCAGTAAGTCATTCATCACTTTTGCGGCCATGGCGGTGCCAAACCCGCCCATGTGCGGCGCTTGCAGCCCCAACCGATCAAAGAGAGGCCCGAGAGGTTCGATCTCTTCGCGCCGCCCGCCCAGGAAAAAAGTGAGCCTGCCGTCTTCGGCTGCGCGCAGGGTGCCGCTGTAGGGTGCGTCTATCAGCGCAATGTCAGCTGAAATTCGCCCGCGCAGAGCACGAATGTATCGCGGTGACATGGTGGCCGCGATGACAATGCATGTCAGTGAAGGCGCTCGCTTTACGAACCCTTCAGCCTCAAACAGCAATGCCTCGGCTTCGGCAATATCACGCGGCACAAGCAAGAGAACACGCAGGCCTTTCGCAAACGCATCTGGGGTATGTGGCGCCGCATAGCCCTTCACGTCGAACCCGGCAGTTTGCAGACGCGCCAGAAACGGGCGCGCCACACGCGCTGAACCTGCTATGCCAATACCCCGCATCAGTGCACGATCTTTTCGTCGCGAACAAACATGTTCGCCCAGGCCCGGTCGATCAATTCCGGGGTCATTTGATAGGGAATGCCTTCGAAATCGCAGATCGCCATCATCTGATCGATCAAAAAGACCGGCTGATAGTTGGCATAGATATTTTCGATGGTCGGATACTTTACCTTGAGCAGGTGCAGCAGCGCCTTTTCGTCCAGTGGCATCTGCTTTTTCTTCGCCACCATCGCAAAGATCTTCAGGAACATTTCCTGATTGGGCCCGTCGATCTTGATCTTAAAGAAGATCCGGCGAAGGGCGGCTTTATCGAAGATTTCGTTCGGGTGGAAGTTGGTCGAGAAAATCACGAGCGTATCGAAGGGCACTTCGAATTTCTCACCCGATTGCAGGGCCAGAATATCTTTGTTTTCTTCCAAGGGAACGATCCAACGGTTGACGATCTTTTGCGGAGGTTCGGCCTGACGGCCAAGGTCATCGATGATGAAGACGCCACCGGTTGCCTTCAGTTGCAAAGATGCCGTGTAGGTCCGTGCCGTGGCGTTGTAGGTCAGGTCGAGCATATCAAGCGATAGTTCACCGCCCGTGATCACGGTCGGGCGTTCGCAAAGCACATAGCGGTTGTCAAACCTGTTGGAAGACCGGCGCAGTGCATTCGGATCGTCCGTCGAGGCTTCGGCGGCTGAGTGCACGATCGGGTCATAGACGGTGATGACCTGGCCCGCATATTCGATGGCGCGCGGTACATAGATCTTATCGCCAAGGGCATCGCGGATGCCGTTTGAAATTGAGGATTTACCGTTGCCCGGCGGGCCGTACATCAAGATTGAGCGGCCCGAACCAACTGCGGGCCCGAGATTGTCCAGTAGTTCCGGCGGCAAGATCAGGTGGCCCATAGCGCCGGTCAGTTGCGCGCGCGTCAGTTGAACGTTGCGGATCGACTGCTTTTTGATCTGCTCGCGGTAAATATCAAGCGGCACCGGCATGGCGCCGTAATATTCCGATTGGGCCAGCGCATCGAGGGCGCGCGCTTTGCCGGCATCGGCCAGCTGATAGCCCATTTCACCGCCAGAGTTGGCGTGCAACGTACCGGTGGCTTCCAACAGTCGCTGGCTGCGCGCAACGTCAATAAGCTCTTGCGTGGCGGTGACGGCCAGGGCGATCGCGCGGGAGATATCCGTCACGGTTTCAAGATTGGTGCGAAACATCGTCTTTAAAAGGATGTCGCGCATCATCACAACCGTAAGACCGGTTTCGTCCAGCGTCCGCGGCGATACCGGAGCAATCACATTTGAAACCTGCATATTCATCGGTTTTAACCTTCCTCGCACGGTTATTCAGTCTCGCGAACCGAAAGGAATTCGCTGAAACGCGTCCTTTAGTCCGTGATGGGATTCACAGCAGCACTTTGCCGGTCTATTGTGGCCAAAAAATGGAAACAATATTGGCTGTGAGGCACAAATGAGCAGACCCGGAATTGCCAAGCTGATCGCGTTTCTCGCGCTGATGATCCTGCTGGTCGGTGGCGCACCGCTTTTGAAAGGCGCTTTTTATCTGGGCAAGCATGAGGGTGATACCATTCATCTGGCCGAGCTTGTCTTGCGCATGGCCGAAGGGCAATGGCCACATTTGGACTTTATGACCCCGATCGGGGTGCTGGCGCTGGTGCCAATTTCACTATTTGTGCAGGCCGGCGCCGGGCTGGGGCACGCGATTTTTTATGCGCAGATACTTGTGGCGCTTGTCCTGCTGCTTCCGGTTCTTCGCGTCGCAATCAGCCGTTTGGCCGGAATATGGCCGTTTGCCTATGGTGGTTTCGTGATGCTGCTGTGTCTGGCGCTGGTTCATGGGGAATCTGAAAGCGCCATTTCGATTTCGATGCATTATAACCGATGGGCCTGGGCCGTGGCTTACGTGATCATTCCGCTTGCGATTTTAGAGCCGCATGGGCGCGACAGACCATGGATAGACGGCGGGTTGATCGGGTTTGGTCTTGGGGCGCTGGTGCTATTGAAAGTGACCTATTTCGTGGCTTTCGCGCCGGGCCTTCTGGTGGCGCTTCTTGCCCGCAGGCAAGGCACGGCTGTCGTCGGTGCCGTTGTGGCTGGGCTGGGCGTCGCGGCTTTGGTGACCGTGTTGGCGGGCCCTGATTTCTGGCTGGCCTATTTGAAAGACCTGCTGACCGTGGCGGGCGGAGAATCGCGCCAAGCCCCGGGTGATACCTTCATCAACATCATCGTGGCACCACTATACATGGGCGGGAGTCTGGCCCTGATTGCGACCGTCATCCTCTTGCGGCAAGCCGGGCGTGAGACAGAGGGGTTGGCGCTGCTGGTGTTGATGCCCGGATGCTTTTACGTTGCCTATCAGAACTTCGGCAATGATCCGCAATGGCTATATCTTCTGGCTATGCTGGCCTTTGTGTTACGTCCTGTGGCGGGGATGAAAAATGGGCTTGGCTGGGACCTGCGCGGCGCGCTGAGTGTGACAGGGATACTGTTTTTGGCCTTCGGTGCACCCTCGGCGATCAATCTGGTCTTCAGCCCGTTGCGACATCTGGCGGCGGATACCGAGGATATGGTGCCGCTGTTGTCGGGCCTGCCCGCTCATAGCGATGTGTTGAGCCTTGAGGCGCGCGGCTATACCGCCAATCTCACCCGCCCCTATGATCAGCCGGGTGATCCCTATGCGCGCTATCGCGACATAGCGGAACGTCCTGAATCTGCGCTTCTGAACGGTGAAGAATTGCCAGAATGCGAGCTGGGCGGGGCGATGTCCGGCTGGTTTGAACTTGTGACCGCCGATCTGGCGGCAGCGGGGTACGCAGGGGCTGCGTTGATCGGTACTGATCTTTACTCAGCCTATTGGATGTATGGAGATTTTCGCAATGTCCGGGGCGGGGCGCCGTGGTATTACAGCGGCCTGCCGGGGGTGAGCAATGCGGATTACCTGGTGATACCGCTCTGCCCGATGTCGCTGAAGCTGCGGGCCGAGATGTTGGCGGCGCTGGATGAAGGCGGCTGGCGCCTGAAGGAGCTGCGCCGCACCGATTTATATATATTGGTGGAACCGCAAGCGCCCTAAGACGCTTACGGTAAGTCACGCCAACGCGCGCGGGTCGGGTCAGGCGCCGCCCAGAATGCTTGGGAAGGCCCGCAGCGCCATGTAGGTGACAAAGGTGCCTACCAGCGCAAGGCCCATGGGAAAGTCTTTGCGTGTCCATGACACCCAGTCCGGGGTCAGGGCGCGCACTGCAGGAATGGCGCGCAGTAACCGATGCGCTGCAAACGCGCCAAGCAAGAAGGCGGCAAAAAGCGGCAAGATCACCGGCAGGTCGAGGACCGACATGAACAGCGCCGCAACGGCTGCGAACTTCGCATCCCCAGCGCCAACATTGGCGATGGCGTTCAGAATGAAGCCGATCGCCAATACCACGCCGAAATTGGCCCAACGCCACAGCCAGAACTCAAATGGCATGATGACAAGCCCGACCACGACGAAGATTGCCAGCAGCGCCAGCACTGCTTTGTTCGGAATTTTCATCCACTTCAGATCAGACCAGCAGACCCAAGCGCTTATGGGCAAGGTAACAAGCAGAAAGATAAGGTAGATCTGCGGTGGTGTCAGCTCGATCATTCGCTAGCCTTTCGTCACGGGGCGGTTAAGTGTTTCAAGTGCCCGTGCAGCCTGTTCGAAATAGCGAGGGCTGGTTTCGACGGCATCTTCCAACAGACCTTTGCCGATGGTCACATCGCCCTGTTTGATTGCTGAGAGGGCGGCCGTGTACAACAGCTCGGCCCGTTCAGACTGAGTCATCGGCATGATTGGCATGTCGTAGCGGCGCTGTGCCGCGCGTGCCAGAACCAGATTGTTTTTGGTGGTGAAGTTTGCGCTGTCATAGGTCAGAGATTCTCCGAAAAGTTTCTCAGCACCGGTATAATCACCGCGCGTCAGCTTCGAATAACCCCAGTTGTTCAAAACCGCTGACGGCGTGGTGGTCAGGCCAATCGCCGTTTCGTAAAAGCTGTCGGACTTTTTCCAGTTTTTGTTGGCATCCGCGACCATCGCCTCAAGCCGGTAGCGCTTGAAGGTTTCATGGGTCGGCGGGATCGTGTTCAGCGTAGCCTCGGCCTTTGACCATTCATTGGCGCGGATATAGGCATCTGCCAGATCAACGCTGTCTTCATTCGTGGCCTCCTCGGAAGCGATGACCAGCTGCCAAATGCGCGCAGATTCTGCGGGCTTTTTGGCCCGAACCAGCGATTTGGCCAATCCGCGCTTCAGATCGATACGCTCAGGATGCTCTTCTGCCGTTCTGGCGAAGTAGTCGACAGCCTCATTCGGGTCGACAGAGGTCAGCATCAGATCATTCAGATTGCTATCGTCAATTGCGTTTACGCTTTCTATGGCGCGTTTCACATCAGCATCGGAATTTTTCTGGCAGGCCGACAGGCCGGTAACCCCTGCAATGCAGAGGGAGATCAGGATGGGGTGGCGCATTTTATGCGTCCTTTTCTGCTTCGAACCTCAAGGTGTGGTGAGCAGCAGGTATTGCCCGTTCCCGCGCCTCACCAACGCGAACTCTTCTGCGTTTGGTTCATCATATGTCGGTTTTTCCAACTTGGCGAGCGCGAGGCGCAGATTTTCGCGAATGGAGTCAGTTTGGCCACTATCGAGCGCGAAGGCGGTGCGAAAAACGCGGCTGGCTTCGCCATATTCGCCGCGTTCCATCAGCACGACGCCCAAATTGTTCCAAGCCGGTACAAAGGTTTCATCGTCGGCAATCGCGCGGCGCAGATTGGATTCAGCCTGACCCAATCGTCCAAGCCGCAGATTGGCTGATCCAAGAGCAGATAGCACATCAACATTCAGCCCATGTTCAAACGCGCCGCGCGTGTAGGCCTTCAACGCCAACTCATATTCGCCCGCTTCCATCAGGCGATGCCCGACGGTCAGGCCATCGACGGCCGTCGCTCCGGACACGCGGCCAGAAGGTGGGAAAGGCGAGGCGCCATCGGCGGGAAAGCCGCCTGTCTGTTGACAGGCGGCCAGCAAGCCGACAATGACCAATGCTCCGATAAGGTGGGCGATCTTGTCCTCAGGGTTTAAAGTTCGCGAACAGTGTCATCATATCGTAGACGGACGGACCCACAAGGATGATCAGCAGTGGCGGCACAGTAAACATCATTGTGCCAAGCGTCATTTTGGTCGGAAGTTTGTTTGCCAGTTCTTCAGCGCGCATCACGCGCTTGTCGCGCATCTCAGCGGCATAGACGCGCAGCGCCTCGGCGATAGACGTACCAAAGGTCTGCGACTGGATCATAACGGTGACGAAGGATGCAACATCTTGCACGCCGGAGCGTTCAGAAAATGCCCGAAGCACCGCGGTCTTTTCTTTGCCAGCCTTGACCTCTTGCGAGACGACTTCAAATTCTTCCGCCAGAGCCGGGTAGCCCGCGCTAAGCTCCTTGGAGACGCGGATGATGGATTGATCAAGCGATTGGCCAGCTTCGACGCAGACCAAAAGCATATCGAGCGCATCCGGAAAGCCGTCTTGGATTGCGTCCTGTCGCGACTGAACGCGCCGCTCAATCCAGTATTTCGGCAGGTAGTAGCCGATGGCGCCGGGCATCACCACGGCAAGGACAAGGGTCGTAGTTGAAACTTCGGCGGTGGCCGATGCGACGATGGCATAGATGACGCCAATCACCAGAAAGAAGATACCCAGAATAAACTGGATCGCATGGAACGTCCGGACCGCGTTTTTGCCGCGGTAGCCTGCTCGGGTCATTTTGAGCCGTGATGTGCTCATCTCTTCGGCGCTTTGCGGTTCTAGGAACGCGGCGAATTTGTCGAGCTTGTCAGTGCCTTTTCCGTGGCGCAGCGACTTTTTGGATTGAATGGTTGAACCACCCACACCGCCACCGGCCCCCTTTGCGGACTGACCCAGCTTGGAATAGGGGTCCGCGCGTTTTTTCAGCATCGTTGGCAAGGTCACGGCAATCAGCAAGATGCCCAGAATTGCCACGGCAAAGAGCGGCCCGAGCGGCCCCATCTTTTCAATCAGTATTTCGTTGATTGCGGTGAACATTGGCTATCGCCCCTTAGACCTTGATATTGACCATAATCTTCATGAAAACGACGTTGATCGCCAGAAACGTGAAGACAACCAGCGCCGCTGGAACGAAGGCTGCCGTGTCTTTCACGGTGTCGAAATAGTCTGGCTTTGCGATCTGAATGATTGCAAGCACACCGACCGGGAACATCGACAAGAACATGCCAGACCACTTCGCCTCGGCGGTAATGGCGCGCACCCGGCGGAACAGACGAAAGCGCGCGCGGATGACCTTGGCCAGACCGTCGAGAATTTCAGCCAGATTGCCGCCCGATTGTGCCTGAATCGTCACGGCCACCGCGAGAAAGCGCAAATCCTGCATGTCCATGCGTTCGGCCAGATCTTTCAAAGATTCCGAGACTTCGCGGCCATAGGCACTTTCATCGGCGATCATGCCAAACTCGGTTCCCAGCGGATCGGATACCTCTTTGGCGACGATCTGGATTGCTGCGGAAAACGGGTGACCAACACGCAAGGAACGCACCATCAGCTCAACGGCTTCTGGTAGCTGCTCCTCGACCATATCCATGCGTTTCTTGGCCTTTTTGTTGACCCAGAAAAACACAGCCCCCACACCCATAACCAACGAAACGGCAAGTTGGACAGGTGTCGATGCGGCGGTGCCGATTTTCAGGCCAATGAATGCCACGACCGACAAAAGCCCCATCATGCCCACCAGCGCTTTGGGGGAAAAAGCAATATTCGCCTTTTGCGCTTTTGCGGCCAGAATCGAGTATAGCGGGATACCCCTCGCGCGCAGGTGTTGGCTTGCCTCTTTGCGCAGCTGTTCCAGCACCAGCTCTCGCTGGCCGCCTTTTTCCAAAAGCTCCAACCGGCGGTTGACCTTTGAGTTGAGCGAAATCGACTTGCCGAAAACGACAAGGTAGATGCCTTCGACAAGCAGCAAAACCGCCAGAAAGATCAGACCGTAGATGATTGGGGTCGGGCTAATGATCATGGTGCTTACTCCGCCGCGATGGGTTCGTAGATCGAGGCAGGTAAGTCATAGCCCCACTGACGGAAGCGATCCGCATAGGCAGAACGCACCCCCGTTGCCGTGAAGCGACCGATGATCTTACCGTCAGGGGCAAGGCCAAGCCGTTCATAGCGGAAAATTTCTTGCATAGAGATGACATCGCCTTCCATGCCCGTAATCTCGGTGATCGACGTCATCCGGCGCGAACCATCTTGCAGGCGCGAGGCCTGAACAATCAGGTTAACAGCGCTTGCGATCTGCGAGCGTACCGCCTTGATCGGCATTTCGATCCCGGCCATGGCAATCATGTTTTCCAGACGGCTGATACCATCGCGGGCAGAGTTGGCGTGGATCGTGGTCATTGACCCGTCGTGGCCAGTGTTCATGGCCTGCAGCATGTCGATAACCTCTTCGCCGCGGGTTTCACCCACGATGATACGGTCAGGACGCATACGCAGGGCGTTTCTCAGACAGTCGCGCTGACTGACGGCACCCTTGCCTTCAACGTTGGCAGGGCGGCTTTCCATCCGGCCCACATGGATCTGCTGAAGCTGAAGTTCCGCCGTGTCTTCGATGGTCAGGATACGTTCATCATTGGCGATGAAGGACGACAGCGCATTGAGTGTGGTCGTCTTACCCGAACCGGTACCGCCCGAGACGATCACGTTCAACCGGGTAGATACGGCAGCCTGCAGGTATGCCGCCATCTCTTCGGTGAAGGCACCGAAGCGAACCAGATCATCTACGGCCAGTTTTTCCTTTTTGAACTTACGGATCGAGACGAGCGAACCATCAACAGCGACTGGCGGGACCATCGCGTTGAAACGCGATCCATCGGCCAGACGGGCGTCGACATATGGGTTAGATTCATCAACGCGCCGGCCCACGGCCGACACGATTTTATCGATAATTCTTAGCAGATGGCGTTCATCTTTAAACGTGACGTCGGTCAGCTGCAGCTTGCCGTCCCGTTCGACGAAGATCTGTTGCGGGCCGTTTACGAGAATATCGTTAACGGTATCATCTTTCAAAAGTGGTTCAAGCGGGCCAAGGCCCATCACTTCGTGATAGAGTTCCTGAAATAGCGTGGATCTCTCATCCTTGTTCAGGACGATGCTCATACCTTCCAGGGCCTCGGTGGTTATCGAGACAATTTCCTGGCGCAGCTCGGACTCGGTTGCCGATTCCAGCGCCGAGAGGTTGAGGTTATCAAGAAGACTTTTGTGCAATTCGCCCTTCAAGTCGCCCATGCGCTCTTTGCGCTTGCGCTCCTTGTCGACTGTCGCCACAGGAACAATCGCCTTGGCGCTTGCTCCAACGGCACGGCGGACCACGCCTTCATTGGGTTTCGCCGCAGGGGCAGCGGCCTGTTCTTGACGGGCGGGTGCCGGTGCCTCAGCAGGGGGCGTCGATCCGGTTTTTTTGTAACGCGAGAACATTGCGATCCCTTTGTATTATGCGCTGCCGGTTTCGGCAGCTTTGTTCAGCTCATAAAGCGATTTGGCCAGCTTCGCGATTTCGCGCCGCAGGGGATTTTTGGGGGCGGTTTCCGCCAGTGGCAAACCATGGTCATTGGATTGCGTGATCTGCTTTGTGCCGTCCGGAAATTGTAATTCTATTGTAATATCAAGACTTTCAGCCAGGCGTTTGACGCGCCCCTTGCCCGAAAGATCAGTGAATTTCGGCGCGCGGTTCAAAACATAGCGCAGCTTTTCATAAGGCAGTTCTTCTGCCTTCAGCGCACGGATCATCCGCAGTGTATTTTGCGCAGAACGCATGTCCAACTCCATTGTCGCGAAGTAAACATGTGCTTGGTTCAGTACTGCCTCGGTCCATTGTACGACCGTTGACGGCATGTCGATGACCACGAAGTCAAAGTTTGCTCGCGCCACGCTGAGCACCCGGTTGATGTCCTCGGTGGTGACGATATCCAAGGGCAGCATTTCAGACGGGGCCGTCATGACATGCATCTTGTCGTTGAAGGTCAAAAGGGCCTGAAGAAAGCTGACATTGTCCATCGCGGATGTGTCTGACAGCATCTCATAGACGGCTTCGCGGCGCGGCAGGTCAAGATAGGTCGAGATTGTGCCATATTGGAAATCAAAATCCAGCAGACAGACTTTTGGCGCATTTTCTTTGGTGACGGTCGCAAGTTCCCAGGCGAGGTTCATCGCCAGGGTCGTCGCACCGGTTCCACCAGCCAAACCATGGACCGGCAGGATCACACCGTCCCGGTCGCCTGACGGCTTGAAAGCAGGTGCCGCCTCTGCTGCGGCAGACTGTATGGCCGCGGCTTTGTGTAGCCGTTCAATGGCTTCATGCAGTGCGTTTTCGGGCAGCGGGTAGGGGACAAAATCATCCGCCCCAAGCTTCAAAAGCTGGTGCAGGGCGATGGGACTAACCTCATCGGCAATAAGAATGATCCGGACACCCTTTGCTTTTGCCGTCTCAATGATGCTCGCAATCAGTTGCAGATCGTCTTCGTCCTGCGAATCAACCGCGATCGCGACAAATTTGAGAGCGTCGGCATCGGGTTGGGTCAAGAACAGGGCTGCATCTTCGAAGCTGAGATCACCCCAGTTTTCGCCCAGCTCTGCCTCCATATCCTCAATTAAAAGATCGAAGTTGCTGACATCGCGCGATATTGTGCACGCGATGATTGGTGCTGATTCCGGCTGCAATGCCGCTACGCTGCTCATACCCACAGTTCCCTTTTCTCGGCTTGGCGGCGGTTTGTCCTGATCTTCGCGGTCATGCATCGAATCGCCACAGGCCCAAATCCATCCACCCAGCGCGATTTTAGACACCACGCCATTACTCTCTGGTTTCGAAACTCGA
The DNA here is from genome assembly GCA_049646285.1 of Albidovulum sp. Taxonomy (GTDB): domain Bacteria; phylum Pseudomonadota; class Alphaproteobacteria; order Rhodobacterales; family Rhodobacteraceae; genus Albidovulum. The sequence continues at coordinate 14,899 of JBARVN010000141.1, forward strand.
CGAAAATCTTGGCAATATTGGGGCTAAATGATCGTAATTATGCGGTATCGGGACACGATCAAATAAAATAGGCGGGTTTTGTTGCCAAAACCCGCCTACCCGAAGAAACAATCTGATGAGTTGGCTTATCCGCCAGAGCCCGCAGCCTGCCCGCCAGCGGAAATTTCCGCCTGTGAGTGCACAGGTTGAGCGCTTGCAACATACTCACGCCAGATCAATTGAGCATATTTGCCGTTCAGGATCGTCGGGTGTTTTTGCACAAAACCTGAAACCTCAGTCACCGTGCGCCGATTGCGCCGCTCTTCGGTCTGAACGAAGACGAGAGGTTGGGTTTCACCATGCGACACCACAGCTTCCAGCCTGGATCGGCTGATGCCTTGGGACGACAGGAACGCAACCGCTGCCCTTGCCCGCCGCAAACCAAGCTTACGGTTGTAGGCATCAGAGCCTACCAGATCCGTATGCCCGAAGACGCGGAACTTCACTTCCGGGAACTGCCGGATCCAATCCGCCTGCCGCTTCAAGGCAGCCTGCGCATCACCGTCAAGGGCCGCACTGTTAAAGGCGAAGTTGACCGTGTTGGGGACATCGGCTGAGAACCGGCGCGTGAGGTCAATGGCATAGGACCGTTCTCCTGATTGGATCAGGGTGTTGGTCATTGTTGAATTGCCAAAATCGCGCGTTTCGATCTCAGATCCCGCTTCAGAATAGAATGAGCGGGCGATGTTGGTTTCCTTCGAGCAGGCGCCAAGTGCGGCAAGGCTGGTCGAAAAAAGCAGGAGGCTGATATGCTTTTGCATGGTCTTACTCCATCACATAGCCGTAGGAACCGGAATAGTCCTGTTTGGCCACTTCACCAATCGCACCACGGGACTGACCGTTGGTCGAGGTTTTGCCAAATAGGAACAGCTCCGCTTCGGTGGGGGGACGAACCCGATCAGTCGGTAGGGCAAGTGCTTCGCCGCGCACTGGGCTGACCAGATGTGGTGTAACAATGATCACAAGTTCAGTCTGAGCGCGTTGGAAATTAGCGCTTCTGAACAACGCCCCAAGTACGGGAATGTCGCCCAACCAAGGAACCTGGCCATTCAAGTCGGTGAAGTCATCCTTCAAAAGACCTGCAATAGCGAAGCTTTCACCATCCCGCATCTCAACGGTCGTCGTGGCTTCGCGACGTTTGAAGCCGTCAATAGTGATGCCGTTGCCGATGCTTTGCGATACGGTCGTGTCGATACTGGATACGGCCGCGTTGATCGCAAGGTTGATGATGTCGCCGTCAACAACGCGTGGCGTGAATGAAAGTTCAACACCGAACGGTTTATAGGCAATCGTGATAACGTTGTTTTCGTTATTGACAGGGACGGGAATTTCGCCGCCGGCCAGAAACTTAGCTTCTTGCCCTGACAAGGTCGTCAAGTTTGGCTCTGAAAGGGTGCGTACAAGCCCTTTGCTTTCCAGAGCTTCCAGCAAAATGCCCAACCTTACGCTTCCTGACGTAAAGCCAACACCAAATGCACC
>JBARVN010000142.1:0-4066 GCA_049646285.1 Albidovulum sp.
GCGGTCATAAAGCCCCGGTTCGATCTGGGCGGGGCTGACAAATTCGAAATCGTCAAAGACCAGATGTTCGTACATGTCATCCGACATGATCCAGACATGCGGATGGCGCATCAGCACATCGGTCAGCCCTTTGAGTTCGGCAGCACTGTAGCCAGCGCCCGTCGGGTTCGACGGCGAGTTGAAGATGAACCACTTGGTCTTGGGGGTGATTGCGGCCTCTAGCTGTGCAGGGGTCAGTTTGAAATTGCTTTCAATGCCACATTCGATGGCAACCGGCGTGCCGCCGGCCAGCAGCACCATATCCGGGTAGCTGACCCAGTAGGGCGCAGGGATAATCACCTCATCGCCGGGGTTCACCGTGGCCATCAGCGCATTATAAAGCGTTTGCTTGCCGCCGGTGCCGACCGATATCTGGGCGGGCGTGTAGGTCAGCCCGTTCTCGCGGGCGAACTTGGCGCAGATTGCGGCCTTGAGTTCCGGGATGCCGTCAACGGCGGTGTATTTGGTGCGGCCCATATCAATTGCCTGCTTTGCAGCGGCTTTGATGTTGTCTGGCGTGTCAAAGTCCGGCTCGCCCGCACCAAGGCCGATCACATCGCGCCCCGCGGCTTTCAGTTCTTGCGCCTTCGTGGTAACTGCAATCGTCGGTGACGGTTTTACCCGCGCCAGCGTGTCGGACAAGAAAGGCATGTGGTCTCTCCGGTTTGTAATTTCCGGACCCATGTCATAGATAGGGCCCGACCCCCAGACAAGCGACTTTTATGAAGGAAACACTATGACCGCCGACCTGACCAATCCAGCTGCTGAATCCAATGAAAATTGGTACCGCCCGGAAACGGCAACATTCGGTGACAGGCTGGCGGCGGCCCGTGACGCGGCCAAGCTGACACCGGCGCAACTGGCATCGCGTCTTGGCGTCAAAACCCGCACGATTGAGCAGTGGGAAGCCGATGCGACCGAACCGCGCGCAAACCGGCTGCAAATGCTGGCGGGTATGCTCGGTGTATCCCTGATGTGGCTTTTGAACGGCGAGGGCGACGGCGTTGATGCACCCGACGATACCTCGGCTCAGACGACGGAGGTCACAGCGGTGCTGTCCGAAATCCGCGAATTGCGGGCAGCGATGTCGGCGATGACGGGGCGGCTTGGGCGGCTGGAAAAGAAGCTGCGAAATACCGCCGAGGCCGCGTGACAGAGACGGATCAGGCGCGGCTGAAACGATTGACCATGCGCAGCTGCCGCCGGGGCATGAAAGAAATGGACCTGATCCTGGGCCCCTATGCAGCAGCCCACCTTGGGGCGATGGATGAGAGCAGCCTTGCGGAATATGATGCGCTGTTAAGCGAGAATGATCAGGATCTATACGCCTGGATCACCGGCGCGGCGCCAACGCCGGATGCCTTTGCAGCCCTGATCGGACGGATCAGCCGCTTTGCGCTTAACCCGGCGCGGGACGGGCGGTTTTAGCGCCCAAAAACGGATAAAGCGTGTTTAACTGAAATTTTGCCCTTTCCGGCGATGCTGTGCCCAAGCGGTACTCGACGGAGAGAAAGAATGACGATTCATGCGCAAGTTCAAGGGGGCGACAGGTCTGGCCTGATGGGCTCCTATATGGATACGCTCGGGTTGGTTGAACGTCTGCACAGACTGTTGCTCGACGTGATCAAGGATGAGTTTGAAAGGCTGGGCCAGCTTGAAATCAACGCTGTTCAGGCGCTGCTTCTGTTCAACATCGGCGAACACGAAGTGACGGCGGGCGAGTTGAAAAGCCGGGGTTACTATCAAGGCTCAAACGTCAGCTACAATCTGAAAAAACTGGTTGAGGCCGGCTATATGCACCATGAACGCTGCGATATGGACCGCCGCTCGGTGCGCGTGCGCCTGACCGACAAAGGTGACACAGTGCGTCTGGCCGTATCGGCCCTGTTTCATCGCCATGCCGAGGTGATGGAGGGGCGCGGTGTTCTTGGTTTTTCCTCAGCCGAGGATGTGAATGCGCAGTTGCGGCGGCTGGAACGGTTCTGGACCGACCAGATCCGCTATATTTATTAGCATTGCCGGACCGCTTGTGCCGGCCCAAGCCAAGGCTCCTGCACGCTTAACCGGGGGCCTCAGTCAGGGCACCAATCACCGGTCCTTCAAGCTCACGCAACAGTTTGGCGCGCATCGCACGGGCGAAATCATCGAAATTTTCCGCCGCGATCACAAAGGCACCGGGGCCGCGGATAAGATCGGTGCTGTAGTAATCCGCAAGCTCGCGATCCTGCCCGCCGATGGTCAACCCGTTCACGATAACACCGTCCAGGGGAAAGGCGGAATAGGCATTGGCGGGCGGAAAGCCTTCATTGTTGCGCCCATCGCCGGACACGTCAATTTTTTGCACCTCGCAATCGGGCGCACGCGCCAAAAGGCCAGCGGCATACCCCAAAGCATAGCCAAGCGCGGTGGGCATGTCATTGTGGCCGCGGCTGGTTTGCGACAGCTCAAGCGCTGCACTGTGCAAATCCCCCGGCGCTTCGATCAGCCGCCAGTCGAGCAGCAAGTCTTGCTGATACCGACCACTCCATTCAAAGACCGACAGGGCCACGGGACGGTCCGGAAAGGCCAAAAACGCCGCTTCGATCTCGGGCAATGTCAGCACCTGCGCCAGACCAAACCGCTGCAACCGGTCCTCATCCGCATCGACCGAGGCCGACACATCCATGGCCAAGGTCAACGCCAAACGGCACGCCTCTGCCGGGGCGGCGGCGGCCAGCGTCGCCGCCAGGATCAGCGCAGACCTCACCAATGGCCCGTGTTTTCCATACTGGCCCATGGCTCCGCAGGCGCCAGTGCCTTGCCCTTTTGCAGCAACTCAACCGAGATATTGTCGGGCGAGCGGACAAACGCCATATGGCCGTCGCGCGGCGGGCGGTTGATCAGCACACCATTGGCCTGCAAATGCGCGCACACCGCATAGATATCGTCAACCTCATAGGCCAGATGCCCGAAATGGCGGCCATCTGAGGGCAGGCCCGCGTCGCCATCCCAATTATGGGTCAGCTCTACAGGGCATTCCGGCTGCCCCGGCGGGGCCATGAAGATCAGCGAAAACCGCCCCGCCTCACTGTCATAGCGCCGGGTCTCAACCAGACCCAAGAGCGCATAGAAGGCCATCGAGGCCTCCAGATCCGCGACGCGGACCATGGTGTGCAGATATTTGATCGCCATTCTGGCCTCCCTTTATGGCCCCCAGCCTAACAGCGGGCAGGACCGATCGCCAAGGCCCTTGCATAGACATTCCCGCCAGCGCGATATTTTTTCCAAAAACCACAGCCCATCGTAGGTGCGCGCGGCGCAACCCATAGATATAGTGGTTCGTGATTCGAGATGCAGAGGAGCGCCCCATGACCCTGACCCCAGAGCAGCAAGCCGAGATCGCCGAGGCCAGATCTGAACCGCGCCAGACGCTGCGCGCGGTCTCCGAAGGGATGGAGGCGCATCTTTATGCCGCCCACGAAGTGCTCGACCACGGGCTGGTGCGCGTCATCGACTATATGGGCGATGACGCGGCCATCACCCAAGCCGCCCGCGTCAGTTACGGGCGCGGCACCAAGGCGGTGCAAAACGACGAAGGGCTGATCCGCTACCTGATGCGGCACTGGCACTCGACCCCGTTCGAGATGTGTGAGGTCAAGTTCCACATCAAGCTGCCGGTCTTTGTCGCCCGCCAGTGGATCCGCCACCGCACCGCCAACGTCAACGAATACTCAGCGCGCTATTCGATCCTTGACCGGGAATTCTACATCCCCGCGCCTGAACATCTGGCCGCCCAGTCCACGGTCAACAACCAAGGCCGCGGCGCGATGCTGCAAGGGGAAGAGGCGGCGCGCGTGCTGGATATCCTGCGCGAAGACGCCATGCGCAGCTATGATCACTACGAAGATATGCTCAGCCAGGACGGCCAGCAGGGCCTTGCCCGCGAACTTGCCCGCATGAACCTGCCCGCCAATGTCTATACGCAGTGGTACTGGAAGGTGGACCTGCACAACCTCTTCCATTTCCTCAGGCTAAGGGCCGACGCCCA
>JBARVN010000143.1:0-17132 GCA_049646285.1 Albidovulum sp.
CGGCCATGGCGGCTGGCGCGAGGGTGGTGAAACCCATTTTCACATCGTCATGCGGGCGCCTGCGCTTGCCAAAATGACCCGGATCGAACGCCACAGGGCAGTACACACGGCCCTGGGCGCGGATCTAGTCGGGCGCATTCACGCATTGTCTCTGGATCTGGCGGGTTAAGCCTGAAGGCGCCACCCGCCAACCAACACTGGTGCGTTACTCAGCGGCGGTTGCCGTGGACGCACGCATTTTCCGGGACACCATATTCATCTTGGCGCCGGGTTTGCGCGCGGGGCGAACCCGCTTTGGCCGAACGCGCTGTGGGAAATCAGATACCATTGCATCCATTTCCTCGGGAACAGATTGCGCAAGTGAACGGCGAAAGATCAGCACCGGCTCATAGCGCGTCACGGTTCTGCGCAACCAGTTTCGGCGTAAGAATGGCAACGACAACGTGCGCATAAACTCCCACCCGCCGCCGGAGATCAGATTGATTTGCCCCGCGATTGTCGCCGTAAACTCTGTTGGTTCATTTGTCATAGTTTTGCCGAGACTGACCTGTCGCGGCGCTGGAAACAGCTTATATTCGTACATGTTACAACACACCCCTACCAATTGACATGCAGTTTCCATGGGCCGCATCGGCAGCGCAAGAATATTGAGGCAAAATTGGGGCAATATTCCGGTAATAATTCTGCTGCAGAGTCAGATTACACGTCAACTAATTGATATTGTTGTATAATAAATGAAATATGCCCTGTCAGGATGTGCGTGCCGACGTGGAACAGATGTGAATAAAAGCGATTTACTGTCATCAACCAAGCGACAGTGCTGTCGCGTGGCCAGTGCAGTGATACCGGTTCAGCTGTCTTTTGAAAGCGGCTCTTCGTCGAGAATCGGATTTGTCAGCTCAAGCTCGGGCGTTGGTTTTGGCCCTTCTACGGCTGGCGCTTTGCCCACAGGGGCTTCTGCCGTCAGAAGGGCGCGGGCAGGGGCCGCATCCTCTTCCACGGCAACTGCGCGGCGAAATACCAGAACGGAATGATAGACCGTGACGCGCTTGGTCAGTCCCGACCGTTCGTCCGCAGGCAATGTGTCTGCGCGGATGTACTCCCATCCGTCCTTGGCCAGATCATTCAACAGAGCTGAAAGGGTGTGCGAAAAACGATCTGCGGGGGTTTTCAACCCGCGTGCCTTTTCGCCGCGATTTGGCGCGGGGATGACTTTGAATTCGTAACGCTGCATCAATGCCTCATGCTCCGGTAACCAGCCGTCCGGGCCCCATAGCGGAAGCGGCCCGTTTGAGCAAGCGGGACGGGTGGGCCAGTTGCAGCGTGCGCGGCGGTATGCAAGAAGAAACAGACGCGTAAGCCATTGAAAATACTAATCTCGGCCAGTGTTGTGTGGGAAAATCCCCGTATCTTTCCCACGCATCGCGCAAAAATCGCTCCCGCGCCAGTCGTGCTGCTGGGTGAATGGCGCAGGCATTTTGCTGATGGCATGCATAGCCAGATCAAAGCCGTCGGGCGTTTGATCTCAAAAAGGCTGTGTTTGATTCGATGCCGATTGTTTCTGTGTCTGGGTATAGCCGCGGCATCGACGCATTTTTGTCTCAATTTCAGAAATGCACTACGAAGGTGTCAAAAAATATCGAACAGGTAATTATATTTAAAATCAACATCTTACGCTTTTAGGTGGGAAAACGAGCTTGTGCCGCCCCCCCTCATGATGGCAAGGATTTGTCTGGATTAGGGCAGAATTGTGTCTTACCAGTTGAGCGGGAAAAGTGGGAAATCGGGAATGAACAATACAATCAAGAGTAACAGGGTGAAGGCGGTTTTGGCCGCAGCAGTGGTAGCTGGTGGGCTTGCGACGTCTGCACAGGCGTCGATTGTACAAAACGGTAGCTTTGAAACTGGCGTGATCGGCAATATCGCGGGCCTGAACAACGGCGCGACGTTTGCAAACCTGAACACAACAGGGCCGAGCTGGGACCGCTGGCGTCACATCGACGGCTGGTCGACTGTTGCTGGTGCGGGGATTGAACTGCAGTCAAATCGCACGCTGTCGACGATCGATGCGCATAGCGGCAACATCTACGCCGAGCTTGACAGCAACAACAACTCGCACATGGCGCAAGATGTGTTCCTGAGCGTTGGAAGCTATGTGCTGTCCTTCTGGTACAGCCCGCGCACACCCGATCCTGCGACTAATGGCATTGAATATTCTCTGGGTATGCTGGCAGGCGGCAAGGTGAAGAACGGGGTTCCGGTTGGGGCCACGGTCGGCAACTGGGTTGAAATCACCAATACGTTCATGGTGCACCAGGCCGGTACGTATAACCTTAAATTCGCGGCTGTTGGTGCGAATGATACCTATGGCGGATTGCTTGACGATATCGCCATCGCCCCGGTTCCGCTTCCGGCTGCCGGGTTCGGTTTGATGGCTGCGCTGGGCGGTCTGGCTGCGCTTCGCCGTCGCCGTCGCAAAGCCTGAACACGGGTCGAATAAGGAAAAAGGCGGCTTAGGCCGCCTTTTTTTGTCTCTGCTCTACGTTTGCTGCCATTCCGGACGCGTCGTCACCAAATTGCGGCTTAAAGGCCAAGTTTTTGCGCAACCATTGCGTTCACGGTGGCCGGGTTTGCCTTGCCGCCAGTGGCTTTCAGCACCTGACCCACGAACCAGCCCGCAAGCTTCGGGTTGGCCTTGGCCTTTTCGACCTGATCGGGGTTGGCCGCGATGACCTCATCCACGGCTTTTTCGATAGCACCCGTGTCGGTGACCTGTTTCATGCCGTGTTTGGCCGCCACATCGGCAGGATCGCCGCCTTCGGTCCACAGGATCTCAAAAAGATCCTTGGCCATCTTGCCGGAGATGTCGCCCTTAGCGATAAGGTCCAGAACGCCGCCCAGTTGATCGGCCGAGATCGGGCTGTCGGCGACGCCGAGGCCTTCCTTGTTCAGCCGCCCGAACAGTTCATTGATCACCCAGTTCGCGGCGGTCTTGCCATCGCGGCCCTTGGCAACGCTTTCAAAGAACCCTGCGCTTTCGACTTCGGCGGTCAGGACATTGGCGTCATATTCGGTCATGCCGTAATCGGTGACAAAGCGCGTCTTCTTAGCGTCCGGGAGTTCGGGCATCGAGGCCGCGATATCATCGACCCATTCTTGTTCGATCTCCAGCGGCAGCAGGTCTGGGCAGGGGAAGTAGCGATAGTCATGCGCCTCTTCCTTCGAGCGCATTGACCGCGTCTCACCCTTGTCGGGATCGTAAAGGCGGGTTTCTTGCACGACCTTACCGCCGTCTTCGACGATGGCGATCTGGCGGCGGGCCTCATACTCAATGGCGGCTTGGATAAAGCGCATGGAGTTCATGTTCTTGATCTCGCACCGCGTGCCGAGATGGGCGAAATCCTGGGTCGCCTGATATTTCTCATAATCGCCGGGCCGGCAGATGGAGACGTTGACATCGGCACGCAGGTTGCCGTTTTGCATATTGCCATCGCAGGTGCCGAGGTAGCGCAGGATCTGGCGCAGCTTCACCACATAGGCGGCGGCCTCTTCAGGGCCGCGAATGTCGGGGCGGCTGACAATTTCCATCAGCGCCACGCCGGTGCGGTTGAGATCGACGAAGGACATGGTGGGGTCAAGGTCATGAATCGACTTGCCCGCATCCTGTTCCAGATGGATACGTTCGATGCGCACAAGACGCGCGACACCGGGTGACATGTCTACAAGCACTTCGCCTTCACCGACGATCGGGTGGTAGAGCTGGGAAATCTGATAACCCTGAGGCAGGTCGGGGTAGAAGTAGTTCTTGCGGTCGAAGGCAGAGCGCAGGTTGATTTCGGCCTTGAGGCCCAGACCGGTACGGACGGCCTGTGCCACGCAATATTCGTTGATCACCGGCAGCATACCCGGCATCGCCGCATCGACGAAGGCGACGTTGGAATTGGGTTCCATCCCGAACTCGGTTGACGCCCCGGAAAAAAGCTTGGCTTTGGACGCGACCTGCGCATGCACTTCAAGACCGATCACCAGTTCCCAATCGTGTTTGGCACCGGAAATCACTTTGGGTTTTGGGGTCTCATAGGTCAGGTCTAGCATTGCGTTCGTCCTTGTTCCGTCGCGCCATGTTCTAAGACAGGCAGGCGCCGCAGACAAGGCAAGTTGGATGTATGGATCTACGCGGTGTCAGCCCAGTTTGAAGGCGCGGGCAATTTCGCTTAGCGCGTCTTTTTGCCGGTCCGAGACGGCCCCGCCGCGCCCTGCCTTGGCCACATCGTTCAAGACGGCCATCAGGGGCGCGAAACCACCCACCCGGTCGATCTTGGCCAAGCGGCGCGACAGGCGTGGAATGGCCGACATCGGTCCGTTGCATTCGTTGACCAGCCAGCGACCAAGGATCAACGTCTCTTCTGCATCTTTCAGGCTTTGATCGGTATGCGATTGCAGGGATGTCAAAAGCGCGTCTTGCTGTTCGGCACAGGGAAGCCCGCCCAGTTCGAGAAACGCCATGCCAAGCGCACCGATGGCCAGATTTGGTTCATCAAGCGAATCGACGGGATGGGTGTTTAGCTTGCGGCGAAAGCCCAGCCGTCTTGCGGCGGCCATGACATCTTGCGCGACCCCTGCCAGTTCATGCGTCATCTCAGCGGCGTTGCGCATGCGCATGACCCAGATGAAGGCCACGGTGATTGCGCCAATAAGGCCTAAAATGACGGGCATTGCACCGCTCCATAGACAGGTTTTGCCCCTTTATCCGAGGGAACTTGGGACAGATCACACGACATGTTGCAGACCAAAGCGGCAAAAATCGGGCGATGTTCCGCCGATGGTTGTATCCGTCCATTGCGTGGCGTTGTGGTTTCGCATCAGCTTGCGTGGCCGGCGCAGTGGCCCGGTTAGCGCTGAGCCTGACACATGGGTCTACATTTTCTCCGTACTTTAAGCTGCATCACGATGTTTCTGGCCGTCGGCTGTGCGGTGCCGGGGGGCGCAGATGTGGCCCGCGCGGCCGATATGCCTGCGATGCGTTGGGATCACAGGCCTGAGGCCCGGGATTGGACGCAAGCGACCTTGACGGCGCTGACCCGGCAAGGCGCGACCCTTTCCAAGGTTGTTCCTTCAGATGTGGATACCTTTTGCCCCGCCTATGCTGACGGGGATCAACGCCAGCGGCAGGCGTTTTGGGCCGGGTTTCTTTCAGCACTCGCCAAGCACGAAAGCACATGGGATCCCAAGGCCATGGGGGGCGGGGGGCGATGGGTCGGGTTGATGCAGATCGCGCCTAAAACCGCCAAGGCGTTTGATTGCGCGGCTACCGACCGCGAAGCGCTGACCAACGGCCGCGCCAATCTGGCCTGTGCGGTGCGTATTGCTGCCGCCGAGGTCGGGCGCGATGGCGCTATCGTGTCCGGGGCGTCGGGCTGGCGCGGCGTGGCACGTCATTGGGCACCCTTGCGCGCGCCGACCAAACGGGCGGACATCGCCCGATGGACCCGCGCGCAGAGCTATTGCACGTTAACCGGGAAGAGCTAGCCCCAGATGGGGATGCCCCGCACACCAAACTGATGCATCAGCGCTTTTGGGTCGATTTTCTCGACACCGGGCAAAGACGTGCTCTCACCGTTTCTCAGGCGCAATACACATAACGTTTGCCCATGTGCGCCCTGTCCGATCGACACGCCGTCAAGGTCCGACAGAGGCACGGCATATGTGCGAACGCCTGAAACCCATTCAATCGCATTTTGCCGCAGTTGGAACCCACGTGCCGGGTTCATCACCAGCCGTCGCAGCACCAGTGCCAAGTATAGTCCGGCCAACACGATGACCAATGTATCCATCTTCAGCGTGATGCTGAGATAGATTGCGATCATGCCAATCCCGAGTGCCAGATACATCCCGGGCCGGCGTGCTTGACGCCGGAATCCGTAACCTTGTTCAATCATTATTTTGCCCACCGTTACACCCATGAGACCTACACTACGCCTTTGCGGCCTGTTCGGGAAATTACATCTGGTCATGCATTGGATTGACCCGGTTATTAAGAAACGATGCCTGCAGGGTTGCCCGATTGACGATGGCGGGCGCGCAATTGCGCAGGTTTTGGCCGTGAACCGGCGAATCGTGGCAACGATTGAGCCGGCTGCGACCTGTGTGTGGTCGATGGAGTTTGAACCGCTTTAGCGGCCACCGCTGATGTCGAGGGTGGTACCTGTGATGTAAGACGCGTCATCCGAAATAAGCCACACGATTGCGCGCGCAATCTCATAGGGCTGGCCCGGGCGCCCCATAGGGATCTGGCCCGCCAAGGTTTGCGCACGCTCTGGCTGGCCGCCTTTGGCATGTATGTCGGTCGCAACAATGCCGGGCCGAACGGCGACGACGCGGACGCCTTCGCCTGCAACCTCTTCCGCCAGCCCTTTCGTCATCGTATCAAGCCCGGCCTTTGCGGAAGCATAGTCAACATAATGGCCGGCTGATCCGTGCTTTGCGGCCACCGATGAGACATTGATGATCACACCGCCTGCTCCGCCATGCGTGGTCGACATTGCGCGCGCGGCCAGCCCCGCCAGCAAGAAAGGTGCCGTCAGGTTGACGGCGAACATACGGGTGACGCGGGCAGGAGACATGTCCTCAACCCGCTGGGCACGGTCCACGATGCCCGCATTGTTGATCAAGGCATCAAGACGCGGGAACGCCTCAGAATAGGCAGTCATGAGCTTTTGCGCGACAAACGGATCGCTCAGATCGGCCTGAAGGATCACAGCGCGGCCGCCAGCCTCGGTGACGGCCTGCGCTGTCAGTTCGGCGCCACCGCGGTTTTGGTTGTAGTGGACAGCCACGTCCCACCCGGCCCGCGCCAACTGCCGCGCGGTTTCTTGCCCGATCCCGTCAGATGCGCCTGTGATCAGCGCGGCCTTACGCATGCGCCCCCCTGATCCGGCTGACCATTTCATGGGTGTTTCGGCTAAGGCCGGGTTGGGCGGCAATCCGGTCCAGTTCCGCTGTGATCATGGCTTTTCGATCTGCATCATATCGTGCCCAAGTCTCGAACGCAGTAGACATGCGTGCGGTGGTTTGCGGGTTGATCGGATCGAGCTTCAGCAGCCAGTCGGCATAAAAACGGTAAGCCTCACCCGTGCGATGGTGGAAACCTGCGTGGTTGGCCGCAAGTGCGCCCAAAAGCGCGCGGAAACGATTGGGATTTTGCCAGTCGAATTCTGGGTGGACCGCCAGACTTGCCGCCACGGCGCATGCGTCACTTGACGCGGCATGCATCACTTGCAGGGAAAACCATTTATCGACCACCAGCCGATTGGATTTCCAGCGATCATAAAATGCGGTGACGGGGGCCGTGCCGCGCCCGGCCTCGATCAGACATGCCAGCGCTCCGGCACTTTCGGTCATGTTGCCGGCACTGTCGAAAAGGGCGGCTGCGCGTTCGCCACCATCAATGCGGTTCAAAAGACCAAGGCACGCCAGCCGCAATGACCGCCGCCCAGCTGATCCCGCGTCGGGCGAGAAGGGACCATCGTTTTTTGTTGCGCGATATGTCTCATCCAGCGGCGACCGGAGCTGGTGTGCAATCGCTGTTGCAAGCCGTTTGCGTTCAAATTGAATCCGGTCCGGGTCGGGCACATGTCCGGCATCGGCCAAGGTCTGGGCGAGGTCTTCATCGGACGGCAGCCGCAGGCAAAGTGCGCGGAAGGCCGGATCGAGGGTTTCATCCGTCAGAACCAACCCCAAAGCGTCAATAAAATCGGTGGCAGGATCCTGGCCGCCGACGATCATGCCCATCAGCACGGTTTTTGCCAGAGCCCGGCCTTCTTCCCATTTGTTGAATGGATCAGTGTCATGTGCGAGCAAAAATGCACTTTCACTGGCCGCGCTTGCCCGGTCCAATATCACCGGCGCCGAGAAGCCGCGCAGGATTGACGCAATCGGGCGGGTCGCCAACCCGTCAAAGCGGAAGCTCTGCCGCCCTTTGGTCATTTCCAAAACAGTGGTTGCGACCACCTCATCGCCGTTGGGGTTCAAAAGACCCACGGCAATCGGGATCACCCGCGGCGGTTTTTCGGATTGATCGGGTGTGGGGGCAGTTGTTTGGGCAAAAGTCAGCGTGAAGGTGCCGTCTTGCCAGTCTTCGGTAACGGACAGGCGGGGGGTGCCTGCGTCTGTGTACCAGCGCTTGAACTGGGTCAGGTCGCGGCCCGTCGCATCCTCAAACACCGAAAGCCAATCTTCGATGGTGGCCGCATCGCCATCATGCCGGTCGAAATAGAGATCCAGTGCCTTGGCATAGGCCTCATCGCCGACAAGTGTTTTGAGCATGCCGATGATCTCGGCCCCTTTTTCGTAGATAGTGGCCGTGTAGAAGTTGTTGATCTCGATGTAACTGTCGGGGCGCACCGGATGCGCCAGGGGGCCGGTATCTTCGCGAAATTGCCGCGCGCGCAGCGTCAGCACGTCTTCAATGCGTTTGACCGGGGCTGAGCGCATATCGCCCGTGAACTGCTGATCACGAAAAACCGTAAGCCCTTCTTTGAGGCACAGTTGGAACCAGTCGCGGCAGGTGATGCGATTGCCCGTCCAGTTGTGAAAATACTCATGCGCGATGACACTTTCGATCCGCTCAAAGTCCAGATCGGTGGCCGTCTCGGGAGAGGCAAGAACAAGCTTGGAGTTGAAAATGTTCAAGCCTTTGTTCTCCATTGCGCCCATATTGAAGTCATCAACGGCTACAATGTTGAAAATGTCCAAGTCGTATTCGCGCCCATAAACCTCTTCGTCCCACTTCATTGAGCGAATGAGGCTGTCCATCGCATAGGCGCAGCGGTCCTGATCACCGTCACGCACCCAGATGTTCAGGGCAACTTCGCGGCCAGAGCAGGTGGTGAATGTATCACTGACGGGTTTCAGATCCCCCGCGACCAGTGCAAAGAGATAAGCCGGTTTCGGCCACGGATCGGTCCATTCCGCCCAGCCCGGTCCGGATGCAGTTGCGTTGCCGTTCGACAAAAGAACCGGCATGTCACTGTCTATCCGTACCTTGAAAGTCGCCATAACGTCGGGGCGGTCTGGGTAGAAGGTGATCTTGCGAAAGCCTTCCGCCTCGCACTGGGTGCAATACATGCCGCCGGACATGTAAAGCCCGTCAAGTGCTGTGTTGCCGCTTGGGTCGATCTCGACCTCTGCGTCCCAAATGAAAGGCATGTTCGGCACCTGATCGGCAGGCACTGTCAGACTGGTTGTATCCTGATGTGGGGTGATGGGCTTGCCATCAATACTGGCCGAAATCAGCGCCAGCTTTTCACCGTTAAGCTGCAGATCATGTCGTCCGGGACAGTCCGGGTTGGGCGAAAAGGCAATCCGCGCGCGCACCCGGGTTGCGGAGGGTTTCAGCGAAAAGGTCAGCGACACGTCGGTCAGGATGAACGGGTAGGGGGTATAATCGGCAAGCCGGATCGGCTGGGGGGCTGCATCCTTCACGGTCAAGCGGTCCTTTTGGTTGGGTATTGGGCGCGACGATAGGCCGCCGGGCTGCAGGGCGCAACTACAACGGGATACCCGCCAATTATATGTGCTTTCCAATAGGATAAATTGAAATGCCATGCAAATTGCGACGCGTGATTGGTTGCGGCGCGGCCCGGGAATGGGGTACGGTATGCCGGTGCATACAAGTGTCATGCCGGCCAGATGACGGAGAGATTGACGTGAACAACAGAGTACTACGCGACGGATTGCAGGTAGATCCACATTTGGCCCGTTTTATTGAAGACGACGCCTTGCCGGGTACCGGTGTGACCGCCGCACAGTTTTGGACAGGCTTTGCCGCGATCATCGATGAGCTTGGTCCCAAAAACCGCGCTTTGCTGGACAAGCGCAATGCTTTGCAGACCCAGATCGACGCTTGGCACGTAGGGCGAAGGGGGCAGCCCCATGATCACGAGGCCTATTGCAGTTTCTTGCAGGAGATCGGGTATCTGTTGCCCGAGGGTGAAGATTTTCAAATCGACACCGCAAATGTCGATCCCGAAATCGCCGAGGTGCCTGGCCCGCAACTGGTGGTGCCGATCACCAATGCGCGCTATGCGCTGAACGCCGCCAATGCCCGGTGGGGCAGTCTTTATGATTGCTTATACGGCACCGATGCGATGGGGGTTCAGCCCCCGGCTGGCCCCTATGAGCGCGGCCATGGTGCGCGGGTCGTGGCGCGCGCGCGCGTGTTTTTGGATGAGGCGTTTCCGATCAAAGGTGCCAGCCATGCCGATATGCGCCGTTACCACGTTAAAGACGGCGCCCTTTTGGTTGATGATCTGCCGCTTGTCAGCCCGGAAAAATTCGCAGGCTACCGGGGCGATCCGCGTGCGCCAGAGCTGATCTTGCTGCGAAATAACGGGCTGCATGTAGAATTGGTCTTTGACCGCGCACATTTCATTGGCTGCCGCGATCAGGCGGGGCTGGCCGATATCAGGCTGGAAAGTGCTCTGACCGCGATCATGGATTGCGAAGACTCGGTCGCCTGCGTCGATGCTGAGGATAAGGTGCTGGCCTATTCCAACTGGCTGGGCCTGATGCGCGGCGATCTGGAGGCGGCGCTGGAAAAGGGTGGCCGCAGTGTCACCCGACGGTTGGAAGATGACCGTACTTATACCGCCCCCGATGGCAGTGCATTGGCGCTGAAAGGGCGCGCGCTGTTGTGGATCCGCAATGTGGGTCATCTGATGACCACGCCCGCTGTGCTCGATGCCTCGGGTGCCGAAATCTTTGAAGGGTTGATGGACGGCATGGTCACTGTGCTGATCGCCATGCATGATCTGCGTCGCACGGGCGGCAATTCCGACATGGGATCGGTCTATATCGTCAAGCCCAAGATGCATGGGCCTGAAGAGGTTGCCTTTGCGGATGAAATCTTTGCCCGGATCGAGGCGGCGCTGGACCTGCCGGCCAACACCATCAAGATCGGCATCATGGACGAAGAGCGGCGCACATCCGTCAACCTTAAGGAATGTATCCGTGCGGCCCGCCACCGGGTGGCCTTCATCAACACCGGCTTTTTGGACCGTACCGGCGATGAGATCCACACCTCGATGGAAGCCGGACCTTTCAGCCGCAAGGATTTCATCAAGCGCAAAGCCTGGATCGGCGGGTATGAGAACCAGAATGTCGATATCGGGCTGGAATGCGGCCTTTCTGGCCGTGCCCAGATCGGTAAAGGCATGTGGGCGATGCCGGATCTGATGGCCGCGATGCTGGAACAGAAGATCGAGCACCCGAAGGCCGGGGCCAATTGCGCATGGGTTCCGTCGCCGACGGCCGCTGTGCTGCACGCCTTGCATTATCACAAGGTGGATGTGTTTGCGGTGCAAAAGCGGTTGGCCGCAGGGGGGCGGCGCGCCTATGTCGATACGGTTCTGGATATCCCGCTGGCCGCCTACCGTAAGTGGAACACTGTGCAGGTGATGCGCGAGGTTGAGAACAACTGTCAGGGTATTCTTGGCTACGTTGTGCGTTGGGTCGATCACGGCGTTGGTTGTTCCAAAGTGCCCGATATCCACGATGTCGGCTTGATGGAGGATCGTGCCACATGCCGGATCTCAGCCCAGCACGTCGCCAATTGGTTGCATCACAGCGTCGTCAGTGCCGATCAGGTGATGGATGCTTTGCGCAAAATGGCGGCCGTTGTTGACCGTCAGAATGCGGATGATCCTTCGTACCACCCGATGGCACCGGGATTTCAGGGGGTGGCTTTTCAAGCGGCTTGCGATCTGATCTTTATGGGACGTGAGCAACCATCGGGGTATACCGAACCGGTCTTGCATCGGCGCCGGGCCGAAGTAAAAGCCGCAAGGTAGGGTGCCCGGAGCGATTGCGTATTTTATCAAATAAGAAGGGCTGTGCCGATGTTGGGGATTGATGCCGCGCGAACCATGATTTCAGAAGCCTTGTTGGCGGGCGCAAACGCGGGAATGAAGCCGTTATCTGTGGTCGTTCTGGATGCGGGGGGCCATCTGATTGCCTTTGAACGGTCGGACGGCGCGGCTGTCGGACGGTTTGAGATTGCCCGTGCCAAAGCCTACGGATCGGTGATGCTGGGCATGGCCGGGCGCGCGCAAATGGCAAGGGCCGAAGCCCAGCCCTTTTTTATGGCGGCGCTGACAGGCGTCTATGACGGCCGCATCCTGCCCGTGCCGGGGGGCGTGCTGATCCGCGACAGCGCGGGCGAAATTGTGGGCGCTGTGGGGGTGACAGGCGATACGTCGGACAACGACGCGCTGGCCGCCGAGGCCGGTATTCGTGCCGCTGGCTATACACCCGAAGCCTAGCCCGAGGCGCGCGTTTCAAGCAGGGGGGCTGTGCGGCAATGAAGGCTTTCCCTTTGTGTGGCCCCGGCCTATCTTTGGCACCGGGGGAGTAGTGACGGAGCACCTATGACACGGCCCATTGTCGGCATTATCGGCAATATGAACCTGCTGAATGATGACTATCCTGTTCACGCGGTCGGAACGTCGACCTCTATCGCGGTAGCCGAAGTTTCGGGCTGCTTGCCGCTGTTGATCCCGTCAGATCCGCGTCTGGTATCTGTGCCGGAACTGCTTGAGATTTGTGATGGTTTCTTGCTGACCGGCGGGCGACCCAATGTGCATCCCGAAGAATACGGCGAAGCGCCCACCGAAGCGCATGGGGCGTTCGATCGCTGCCGCGATGCGATCACATTGCCGCTTGTTCGGGCTTGTGTGGAGCGTGGCCAACCATTCTTGGGTATCTGTCGCGGCTTTCAAGAGGTCAATGTGGCGCTTGGCGGCACGCTGTTCCCCGAAATCCGCGATCTGCCCGGACGGATTAATCACCGCATGCCGCCTGACGGAACGTTGGAAGAAAAGTTTGCCTTGCGTCATGCGGTGCGCTTTTCCGAAGGCGGGATTTTTCACCGTCTTATGGGGGCGGATGAGGTGATGACAAACACCTTGCACGGTCAGGGGCTTAAGGAAACGGGCAAGCGCGTCGTGATTGATGGCTGGGCGCCCGACGGCACGCCAGAGGCGCTCTTTGTGGAAGGTGCACCCGGTTTTACATTATCGGTGCAGTGGCATCCTGAATGGAACGCGGTGTCGGACCCGGTGTCGCGACCCCTGTTCAGCGCGTTTGGATCCGCAGCGCGGGCCTGGCAGGCGGGGCAAAAGCCGTCGCCCTTGCGCGTGTCGGCCTAGCGGCCTATCCAGACCCTTAAAAGCCTTGCGATCAGGCGCGGATTGCCAGCGTTGCCGCGTCACGGCGCGGGGGATCAAGCATAAGCGTCGCGGCTTCATGCGCTTTGAGACAACGCCGAGCCGTCGCCCCGTAAGACGCGGCATCAACGGTAAGCAACTCTGGGAACAGTTCCAAAATCTCATCGCGCGCCGACGGATCAAGCGCATTCATGCCCTCGTCTCCCGGATGGAAGCTTTCCGTGGCCGCACCTGCTGCAAAGACAATTTCGTGCTGATCAAAGAGCATATGGAAGTATTCCACTTCGCCACCAGTAGCAGAGCGAACCCCAGCCTTGCCAATCAGGTGGCGTGCCGCCACCAGTACCTCTGGTTCGCCGAACAATAGTTCAGCTTGCCAGCCACAGATCAGCATTCGGTGCTGCGGCGATACTCTGAGTTCGCGAATATTGCCCAACGCGCCATCGGGGATCACAATCGGGGCAAGCGGGCCGATGGCCGCGACCTTTTTTGAGCCGATCCAGCGGATCGGTTGTGCGCCGTGATCCATGGTCAGAACACGGTCGCCTTCGCGCAGATCCTCAATCGCGATTTCGCCGCGCTCGGTTGTGATGTAAGTTCCGCGCGTGAAACAGGGGATGCCGATGGCCTGCAGTTCAGCGCCCGTGTCAACTTCGCTGGGTAACACACCGATAAGTGTAACAGTTTCGCCGTTAGGAAAGTTGAGGATCGCATCACCGGTGCCGTCGCCATTGGTGTCGGTCACCGTCACGTCAAAAATGCTGACCGGATTGCCCGCTGCGTCCGTTAAGCCAGAGACGTCGAACTGGTCATAGCCGGTATAGGTGCCGTCGCCGTTATCGGTCGGGCCCGCGAAATCATAGATCGTGTCGTTGCCGCTGCCGTCATTAAGAACAACGGTGTCGGCAACGCCGTCGTTAGTGCCCAATTCAATGAAATCATCGCCCGCGCCACCGGTGATCGTATCTGCGCCTGACCCGCCCGTGATATTGTCGCTGCTTGCGCCGCCGACAAGAGAATCGTTTCCAGTATTGCCGTAGATATCGTTGCCGTCATCGCCGCCGATGATCGTGTCATCGCCGTCGCCGCCTTCAAGGTTGTTATAGCCGCCATCGCCGCCGACGATGCTGTCATTGCCGTCCCCGCCGCGCAAATCGTCGCCGCCGCTGCCGCCGATCAGCGTGTCAGCGCCCGCACCGCCATGAACATAGGCGCCACCGCTATTGGCACTGCCATCGTAAAGATCGTTACCGCCTGTCAGGGTAAAGCCTTCGATTTCGGAATAGGTGGCGGTGCTTGTTCCGCCGCTGATCGTGCCGCTTTCATCGCCGGTGGCCGTGACCGTGACGCCGGTGGTGGCGGTGCTCAGATCGACCGTATCGAAATCCGTGCCGCCCTCGCCGCCGACAATCGTGTCATTGCCAAAGCCGTTGCCCAATATGAAGCGATCCTGATCATCGCCGCCTGAAAGACTGTCGTCGCCCGCCCCGCCGATCAGCGTGTCGTTGCCGGTGCCGCCGATCAGCGTATCCGGCCCACCCCTCCCGTCGATCAGGTCATTGCCCGCGCCGCCGTCGATGATGTTGGTGTAACCAGCGACCGGATCGAGCGAGAAGCCATCAAAGCCGGTCAGGGTATCGTTAAAGGCCGAGCCGATGATACCATCCACACCAAAGAACGTATCGCCCTCGGCATCCCCGCCGGTGCCGGTCCCGGTGGTGAGGTTGACATTCACACCTGCGCCCGAGGCGCTGTAATCGGCGGTGTCCAGCCCGCCCCCGCCGTTCAGAACGTCGGCCCCGGCCCCACCCGCAAGCGTGTCATTGCCAGCACCGCCAACCAGCGTGTCGTTGCCCGCACCGCCGGAGAGGGAATCGGCGCCACTGCCGCCGGTCAGACTGTCCGCGCCGGTGCCGCCGGTCATCGTATCGTCGCCCGCCCCGCCATCGACATTGACACCGGCGGTGGTTGCGGATGCGTTGACGACGTCATCGCCGGACCCGAGTTGGAAACGCTCGATCTCGCTGAAGCTCGCGGTCGAGGTGCCATCGGTCAGCGTACCGGCCTCATTCCCCGAGAAGGTCAGCGTCGTATCTTGCGTCAGCGTGGACGAATTGATGACGTCGCCTGACGTCTCGCCGGTTTCTCCACCGGTGATCGTGTCGTTGCCGAATGAACCGGTGAGGTTGATCGTGTCATCACCGGTCCGGCCAAAGATCAGGTCCGCACCGCTGCCACCGTCGATGGTGTCGGCCGCATCGGCGACATTCGAAACCGGGACCGTCGTGAAGTGAACATCGGTGACCCAGAGCGCCTGTCCCGTCGTGCCACCATTGGAATAGGCGATCTGGATCGAATGGACCGGTCCGGGGATCGAAATCAGTGCCGAGCCGAGGGAACTGTCCTGAGTGTCAGACGTGTTCGCGGCGGTGATGGTATTGCCCGATACCGTGTCGTTGCCAGTCATCGTGAAGTTCACGGTGATCGGGTTGCCGTAGACGTCAAGGGCGGTGACAGTGATGATGTCCTGCCAGCCCGCCATGTCGATATCGTTGATGCGGAACGAGACGTTGGAGACCGAATTGCTCAGACCGCTGCCGGTTTCGGCGTTGAAGGTCAGCGTGGTCGTGACGTTGGGGCCTGCATCGCCGGTCAGGTAGAGGCCGGAATTGGCGCTGAACGGTTCGCCGCTGGCTGTATACTGGGTTGAACCGGTCGTCTGGACTGCCGTATTGCCGCCGTTGTTCACGAAACCGGCGGTCACGTTCATCCCGCCGGTATCCTGGATGAAGCCGCCAGCGATGTTCGAGCCGCTTGTGGCATGGCCGACCCAGTTCAGATACTCCTGTGTGCCGGTCGCAGTCTGTCCGCCGCCATCTATCGTGTCGTTGCCGTCGCCGCCGAGGATGGAGTCGGCGCCATCACCACCCGAAATTGAATCGGCCCCGGCCCCGCCATCTATCGTGTCCGTACCAGTCCCGCCGCTGATCGTATCGTTGCCAAGTCCGCCGGAAATGCTGTCATTTCCGTCACCACCGCTGATCCGGTCCGCGCCGTCACCGCCAAGCACGGTATCATTGCCGCCGCCCGCCGAAATCGTGTCGGCCCCGGCCCCGCCATCGATGTAATTGGCCCCCGATGAGCCGGTCAGCGTGTCGTTGAAACTCGACCCGATCACCCCTTCGATAGAATTCAGCACGTCGCCGGTGGCGTTGCCGCCGGTGGCCGTGTTGGTCGAAAGGTTGACATTGACCGCGCTGCCCGAGCCGGAATAGCTGGCCGTGTCGGTGCCCGTACCGCCATAGAGCGTGTCTGCACCCGCGCCGCCCTGAAGCGTATCGTTGCCATCCCCGGCAAAGATCACGTCATTGCCGTTGCCACCATTGATGGAGTCGTTGCCGGTGCCGGTCTGGCTGGTCGACGACCCGCCATAGATCGTATCGTTTCCGATCCCGCCGGTCAGAGTATCGGCGCCGGATGTGCCCATGGTCGGTGCGAATGTGGGCGAGGAGATGACAGTTGATGAGGTCAGCGTGTCGACGGGACCGAGGTCCGGCACGAAATAAAGGTTGCCGTTGGTGGCAAGATAATACTGACCGGGCTCTACTTCATTCGTGTAGCTGACACCCTCAACTGTACCGGTCCAGGTCCATTGACCTGCACCGAGCGCGGTCTGCGTTGTGAAAGTGACGTCACCGCCACTGATCGTATCACCGCTGTTCAGGGCATTGTTGCCGCCCAGAGAGACAAGATAGCCAGTAGGCATATTACGTACCTTTCAACATTTAACACGCCCGAGCGCAGAGCGTCAGACAGAGTCGTCCCACCTTCACGGGAACTGGTTAAGATTTACGGAAGGCAGAAATTGGGCAGGTCTGCGTCGGGACTGTGCTGATTTTCGCAGCAAAT
>JBARVN010000144.1:0-6611 GCA_049646285.1 Albidovulum sp.
GGGCGACAACCTGAAGTTCGAAGTTGAACTGATCGCGCCGATCGCCATGGAAGAAAAACTGCGCTTCGCCATCCGCGAAGGCGGCCGCACCGTCGGCGCAGGCGTCGTCTCTAAAATCATTAAGTAACCATGGGTGCCGAGGGTGAGCCCCGGCAAAGCCAACACGTTAGAAAGGGCTGCCCACGGGCGGCCCTTTTTCGTTGCACACCGAACCTGTGATTGGTGAAAAAAACAGCGCGCGCCCGTGTCTGCAATCACTCAATCCCACAATTTCGCGATCCGCCGCGACTGAAGATTGATTTCCCATTCTCAAGTCGAACCGCCATCATTGGGTTATTGCAAGCAAACGCGTCGAATATTTTTTTCTAGCCCGGAACAGGACCCGCGATGAAACCCATATTTTCGACCCTGATCTTAGTCAGCGCATTTGTCCCGGCTGCGTGCGCAACAAATACCACGTCACAAACCCTGCCCACTGCGGACAGGGCCGAATTGCGCAACATCCTTCCTTCCGCAGACCTCTCCAACCTGACCCCGGCGCAAGAGGGGGCGCTGTCGTCAGTTCTGCACGGCAACGATCAGGGTCGCTCCAAGCGCGGCATTATACGCGCCATTCTGAACTGACTTTCACCACTGCCACCACTCACTGCAAGGCCGCCCCACCAAGGGCGGCCTATTTTTATTACCAAAGTTGACGATTCGCAGAATTGGACGCAAACTGACGTTGCACCGAGAAGAGGGGGGCCAAACCATGTGTCAGATCTTCGCCGGGCAGAACCCGGTACGATACGAATCCATCACGCGCAGGTTGCGTCTGAATGGCCAAAGCACATCGATCCGACTTGAACGGTCTTTTTGGCGCATTCTGGACGGGATTGCCGAAGTCGAGGGGCTTTCGACACCCGCCTTCATTTCAAGGCTGCACTCCGAGGTTCTTGAGCTTCATGGCGAGGCACCGAATTTTACGTCGCTGCTGCGCTGTGCTTGCACGATCCACTTGGGCGAACTTGAACAAATCGCCACGTCACGGATCGCCGCCGAGTAAACAGAAATAACGATTGTAGTAGTCCGCTACTACCACGCCTACGAATTGGTCACCTATCCTTACCAAATGCGATATGTTTGGGAGGGCTGATGGCTAAGGCAATTCACTCGATGATCCGCGTACTTGATGAGGCGCGATCAATCGAATTCTACTCAAATGCCTTTCGGATGCAGGTCGC
Organism: Albidovulum sp.; assembly: GCA_049646285.1. Taxonomy (GTDB): domain Bacteria; phylum Pseudomonadota; class Alphaproteobacteria; order Rhodobacterales; family Rhodobacteraceae; genus Albidovulum. The sequence continues at coordinate 1,224 of JBARVN010000144.1, forward strand.
TGACCGGCTCGATTTTGAGGCGTTTACGCTCGTCTATCTGAGCAATGATGAAGCCGATTTTGAGCTGGAACTGACGATCAACAAGGATCGGACGGCCCCTTATGATCTGGGGGATGGCTACGGCCATATCGCGCTGTCGGTTGCCGATCTGGATGCAGAACATGCCCGGTTAAGCGCTGCAGGCCTTGGCCCCAGAAAGCTTGTCGAATTCAAAAATGATGGTGCTCTGGTGGCCCGTTTCTTCTTCATCGCTGATCCGGACGGGTACCAGATCGAGGTTGTCGCGCGCGGCGGACGCTTTCAGTAGCGCCCAACAATTGTCTTTAGGGAGGAATACATGAACGAGTTAAAAGGGGCCGGCCTGACCCGGCGCGCACTTTTGTCGCGGTCGGTCGCGGCAGGTGCTCTTGTCGTCACCGGGGCGGGTTTTATTGCTGCTCCGAACGCCGCATGGGCACTGGAAGTCAGCGTTATAACTGAACATCAGATGGCGACGCTTCTTCAGATGGCGCGCGATATCTACCCGCATGACAAGGTTGGTGACGAATATTACGCCATCGCGGTCAAAGGCTATGACGCCGAAGACAAAAAGGCACTGGTTGAAGAAGGCATCGCATCGCTTGACGCCGCAGCGCAGGCCGCAGGTCACGCTGACTATGCGTCCATGGGCTGGGAAGAGGACCGGGTGAAGATCCTGCAAGGCATGGAAGACACCGGCTTTTTCCAAACCGTCCGCGGCGGGCTTGTGACCGGGCTTTATAACCAAAAGGCGGTCTGGCCGATCTTTGGCTATGAGGGCGAGTCCTTTTCTCAGGGCGGTTACATCGACCGCGGTTTTGACGACATCAGCTGGCTCTGAGGGGGAACGATACCATGGCAGCACCTTTCGATCTGAATGACGACGGCGTCGTCGTCATCATCGGTACCGGCGCCGGCGGCGGCGTTCTGGCAAATGAACTGGCACAAAAGGGCGTCAGCGTTGTCGCCCTTGAGGCAGGCGGGCGGTATTTGCCCGAAGATTACGTCAATGACGAATGGGAAAGTTTTGGCCAGCTGGCCTGGCTTGATCCGCGCACCACGTCCGGTGACTGGCGCGTGGCCAAGGATTTTTCGGGCCTGCCGGCCTGGATCGTCAAGGCCGTTGGTGGCACCACCACCCACTGGGCGGGCGCATCCCTTCGTTTCCAGGATCACGAGTGGAAGGCTTTAACCAGTTATGGTGCGGTCGAGGGGGCGAACCTCCTCGATTGGCCCATTGACGGGCCCGAGATGGCGCCGTGGTATGAGAAAGCCGAAACCAAACTGGGTGTGACACGCACAGGTGACCGCGCGGGCCTTCCGGGCAACAACAATTACAAGGTGTTTGAAAAGGGCGCCAAAGCGCTTGGCTACGAAGAAGTGCACACGGGCCGTATGGCGATCAACTCGGCAGATAATGACGGGCGGCTTGCCTGCCAGCAAACCGGCTTTTGCTTCCAAGGGTGCAAATGGGGTGCCAAATGGTCGGCTGCCTATACCGACATTCCTGCCGGTGAAGCGACAGGCAATCTGGAAGTCCGCGAAAACGCCCATGCGGCGCGCATCTTGCACGACGATAGCGGAAAGGTGACCGGCGTCGAATATTTCGACAAGGACGGCAATCTGCAAATGCAAAAGGCGCGCATTGTCTGCGTTGCCGGCAACAGCTTTGAAAGTCCGCGTCTGCTTCTGAACTCCGCCTCTGACATGTATCCTGACGGGCTTGCCAATTCATCCGGCATGGTCGGCAAGAACTACATGCGGCACATGACCGGATCGGTCTATGCGGTCTTTGACAAGCCGGTGAAGATGTGGCGCGGCACGACGATGGCGGGCATCATCCAAGACGAAGCGCGCCATGACCCAAGCCGCGGGTTTGTTGGTGGGTATGAGCTGGAAACCCTCGCGCTGGGCCTGCCCTTCATGGCCGCCTTCCTCAATCCGGGTGGATGGGGGCGTAGCTTCACCACAGCCTTGGATTCATATGAAAATATGGCTGGTATGTGGATCGTGGGCGAAGACATGGCGCAAGAAACCAACCGCGTCACGCTGAACATGGATGTTAAGGATCAATGGGGCCTGCCGGTTGCCAATGTGCACTTCTCTGACCATCCCAACGACATAGCGATGCGCAACCATGCTTATAAGCAAGGTCAGGCGGTCTATGAAGCGGTCGGGGCAACACGTACCTTCCCCACGCCGCCCTATCCATCGACCCACAACCTCGGCACCAACCGCATGTCTGAAAAGCCCGAAGACGGCGTTGTCAACAAATGGGGCCAGTCCCATGATATCGCCAATCTCTTCGTGTCAGACGGCAGCCAGTTCACCTCGGGTGCCGCTGAAAACCCGACATTGACGATTGTCGCCCTTGCCATCCGGCAGGCCGATCACATCGCCAGCGAAATGGCGGCCAATAACATCTGAGCCAAAACGCACGATATCCGGGCCGCAGATCCGTGGCCCGGGTGAAAACCAACGGAGGAAGATGATGAAAAAATTCCTGACCGCGACCGCGACTGCGGCGCTTTGGGCTGGAACGGCATTCGGACAAGCCGCGTTGCCCGACAATCTGGCCAAACTGGGTGCGTTCAAAACGACGGGCGTTACCGACTTCACCGTCGTCGAGCAAGGCGGCGACTATGCCGAGGGCATCAAGAAGTCACTTGAGGGGGTCACTCTGCCCGAAGGCTTCAAGATCGAGCTTTACGCCATCGTGCCCGATGCCCGCCACATGGCCGTTGGCCCGCAAGGCATCGTGACCTTTGTCGGCACCCGCAAGACCGAGGTCTGGGCCGTGACGGACCGCAACAAGGACCGCGTCGCCGATGAGGTGAAGAACTTCGCCCCGTCGCTGCCCAAGGCCATCCCGAACGGTCCCTGCTTTACCGATGACGGGTTCCTGATCATCGCCGAACAGAACCGCGTGCTGCTCTACCCTGCGGCGGAATTTTTCTATGAAAGCCCCGATGTTGTGGCGGTGCCGATCGTTCCGGGCGGCACGCTGGTCCCGGTCGAGGAGGAAAGCTACAACCACACCGCACGGGTCTGCGACATCGGCCCTGATGGCAAGCTTTATATCTCGCTCGGACAGCCCTTCAACGTGGCACCTGCCGAAAAGCTCGACCTCTACAGCAAGGTTGGCATCGGTGGCATCATCCGCATGAACACCGACGGCACCGAGCGTGAGGTCTATACCTACGGCGTGCGCAACTCGGTTGGCCATGATCACCATCCGGTGACGGGCGAGCTGTGGTTCACTGACAACCAGGTCGATGGCATGGGCGATGATATTCCGCCGGGCGAACTGAACCACCAGACTGCGGCAGGCCAGAATTTCGGCCATCCATGGTTCGGTGGGGGCACCACGCGCACGAATGAATACAAAGCCGAGGAGCCCCCGGCGGATATCGTGCATCCGGCGGTAGAAACCATCGCGCATGCGGCCGATCTTGGTATGCATTTCTACACTGGCAGCCAGTTCCCGGCGAAGTACAAGAACGCCATTTTCTCGGCACAGCACGGGTCTTGGAACCGCACCACGCCTGTGGGTGCCCGCGTGATGGTGACCTTCATCGACGATGAAGGAAATGCCACGATGGAGCCTTTCGCCGAAGGCTGGATCGACGAGAACGGCGAATATCTGGGCCGTCCGGTCGATGTGACACAGTTGCGCGATGGGTCGCTTCTGGTCTCTGACGATCTGGCCGGAGCACTCTACCGGATCAGTTACGGCGAATGACCCTTAAACTGACATTTGCCCTCGGCGCGCTTTTGTGCGCCGGGGGTGCCTTTGCGAATGGCGACACACCGGGGGACCCCGCCGCCGGTAAAATGCTGGCCGGACAGTGCCGCACCTGCCACGGGATAGACGGGTTCGCCAAAATACCGATTGCCCCCCATATCGGCGGTGAACCGGCAATCTATATCGCAGCACAGCTTGCCGCCTTTCGGGATGGCACCCGCGTGCATGAGATGATGACCGTGGTCGCCAAGTCGTTGTCTGATACTCAGATCGCGGATCTTTCGGCCTGGTATGCATCGCATAAGGCGACCGCGACCCTGACCGCCGACCCGGAAGCCGCGCCGGAGATGTGTGTTGGCTGCCACGGAGCGGACGGGATCGGATTGTCGGAAGATGTGCCCAATCTTGCGGGGGAGACGAGTATCTATATCGACACCCAACTCAAAGCATTCCGGGGCGGGAAACGTGTGCATGAGGTGATGTCGGCCATCGCGGCTGATCTGACAGATGACGAAATTCGTGCCGCTGCGGATTGGTACGATGCCGTCACACTCGACATCACCGCCGAATAAGTCGTGGCACCGCTTTTCAATCTTGCAAAGCATCCAAGCGACGCGTAAACCATCGATCGGCCTTAGGAGTTTAGCTCAGTTGGTAGAGCATCGGTCTCCAAAACCGAGGGTCGTGGGTTCGAGTCCCCCAACTCCTGCCAGGCCATCTGCCTGAAAGAACTAAAAGAATGGCCAAGCCGGGCCACCTGTTTGCCATCGCGGTAACCGGTGCGCAGGATCGGCTGACGATCAGCGTTCCGTCTGTAAATCCTTGGACGCAAGCAATATTGCGGCTGCGATCATCAGGCTGCCGCATATTTTGTTGATCAGACCAAATGAAAACCGCTTCAAAGACTTAGCAGCCCGAATGCCCAGCCATCCCCAAAGCAGCAATATGGCGCCATCTACAACCACATAGGTCAACCCCAGGATCAAAAGCTGCGGAAAGACCGGCAGGGCCGGATCGATGAATTGAGGAAAGAGTGCGCCGAAGAAAACCACCGCGAACGGGTTGGCCATAGACGTCACAAACCCTTGACGAAAAAGGCGAAATCGGGCGGATGACGATGTGGCTTTGATGTCTGTGGTGGCTGGTTTTGACATGATCAACTGCACACCGATCCAAATCAGATAGGCCACGCCCAACCATTTGATCAAGGCAAAGGCACTGGCCGAGGTTGCAACGATCGCCGCAAGGCCGAAGGCGGCCCCGGTCATTTGCAGGCAATTGGCAGTCAGATCGCCCGCGACGGTGCACGCGCTTTTGCGTAGCCCGTGCCTTATGCTGTTGGAAATAATCAACAATTGGCTGGTGTCCGGCGGTGTTGCAAAGAACACCGCAATGGCCGCGAGATAAAGCAAATAGGTGTCCATCGGCATGTCTAAGTCTCCTGTGGCGCTGCATGGCCGCACGCGGCGACCGGTCTGGCAGAGGCGGCAGCCCGGACCCGACGGCGCCGAAAATCCGGGGCTGGCATGCGTCGTGCACCTGTCCCGCATCCGTCCCGCATCCGTCCCGACAAAGCGCGCGGGTCAGTCACGCCGTATTAAGCCGGTGATGGCAGCAGCACCAAG
>JBARVN010000145.1:0-15828 GCA_049646285.1 Albidovulum sp.
CGGCGTGGCGCATAGCCCGCAGCAGGTTCTTGATTACTGGTTGGCGAAAGATGCGCATGCGGACCAAGAGGTGCTGTCTTGGGTTCAGGCCTGCAACATCCGTTCGGTAATCGCCACCAATAACGAATTCCGCCGCGCCGCCTATATCTGGGGTCCGATGGGTTTTGGCGCGCATATGGCCAAGATGTTTGCCGCCGGCCCGATGGGGGTACGCAAACCCGATGCCGCCTTCTTTCGCCAGATAGAGGATTGGTCGGGCCTGCCGCCCGACAAGATCCTGCTGGTTGATGATGCCGAGGCCAATATAGCCGCCGCCCATAAATGCGGCTGGAACGCGTTCTTGTTCACCGATGCGGCGCGCCATCGGCTGCCGTTGCTTTTGGGGATTGAGGAATGACCAAGGCCCTGATGATCCAAGGTGCGGGATCGAACGTCGGCAAGTCGATGCTTGTGGCGGGCCTGGCCCGTGCGGCAGTCAGACGCGGGCTGAAGGTGGCACCCTTCAAGCCCCAAAACATGTCCAACAACGCCGCCGTCACCACAGACGGGGGCGAGATTGGCCGCGCTCAGGCCCTGCAGGCGCTGGCCTGCGGGCTTGAACCGCATACCGATATGAACCCGGTGCTTTTGAAACCCGAAACCGACACCGGCGCGCAGGTGATCGTGCAAGGCAAACGCCTGACCACCTTGCGCGCGCGCGATTATGCTGCCCTGAAACCACAACTTATGGCGTCGGTTCTCGACAGCTTCAACCGGCTCAAATCCGCAAATGATCTTGTCATCGTCGAAGGCGCGGGCAGCCCGGCAGAGGTCAATCTGCGCCAAGGCGACATAGCCAATATGGGCTTTGCCCGTGCTGCCAACGTGCCGGTGGTTCTGGTCGGTGATATCGACCGCGGCGGCGTGATCGCGCAGATCATCGGCACCAAAGCGGTGCTTGATCCGCAAGATGCCGCCATGATCGCGGGTTTTTTGATCAACAAGTTTCGCGGTGATCCGACCTTGTTTGATGATGGTTACCAGCTGATCAGGGCGCAATCCGATTGGCGCGGCTTCGGGGTTTTGCCCTATTTCCCCGATGCCGCGAAACTGCCTGCTGAAGATGCGCTTGATCTGGGCGGTGCCACCGGCGACGGCCCGTTGAAGATCGCCTGTCTGGCCTTGTCGCGGATTGCCAATTTCGACGATCTTGATCCGCTGAAGCTTGAACCCGCCGTCAGCCTTGCGATGGTGCGGGCGGGTGCTGCCATTGCTGGCGACACCAAGTTGGTCATCATTCCGGGATCGAAATCCACCCGGGGCGATCTTGCCTATTTGCGCGCACAGGGCTGGGACATCGACCTTGCCGCCCATATCCGCCGGGGCGGGCATGTTTTGGGTATTTGCGGCGGTTATCAGATGCTGGGCAAAACCATTGCCGACCCCGGCGGCATCGAAGGCGCGCCCGGCACCGACCCCGGCCTAGGCCATCTGGATATCGACACCGCGATGATCCCCGACAAACGCCTGACGCGGGTAACGGCGACCCATGCGCAAAGCGGTGCTCCGATGGAGGGGTATGAGATCCATATCGGCCGCTCTGACGGTCCGGCCCGCGCACGACCCTTCGCCCATATCGACGGCCAGCCAGAGGGCGCGACCACCCCCGATGGGCGGATCATGGGCAGCTATCTGCACGGCATGTTCAGCGGTGATGCGTTCCGCGCTGCCTTCCTTGCGCAGCTTGGCGCCCCCGCTTCGGCCAAATACGGCGCCACGGTCGAGGCGACGCTTGACGCGCTTGCCGATCACATGGAGGCGCATCTTGATGTTCCGGGGCTTCTGGCGCTGGCGCGCTGAGGGGTTTGGCCGCTATCTTTCTTCCCATTCTGTCGGCTGGTTCTCTTGCCAGCCAACGCGGTGCAATAGCGGAGTATCATCTGCGGCCTCCGGCCACCCAAGGCACAGATATGCGCTAAACTCCCAGCCCGCTGGAACATCAAAAACCGACTCTATTACAGCCGGATCAAGGATTGACACCATGCCAATCCCAAGGTTCTCAGCCCGGGCTGCAAGCCACAGCGTATAGACCGCCATAGCGGTGGATTGATGCAGGGTTTCGGGCATCGTGCGTCGCCCAAGGCCGCGCCCCTCGGCAGGGTCAGTGACCGTAAAGATCGCCAGATGCTCGGGCGCTGCATCAAGCCCCGCGAGCTTCAGTTGCAGATATTCAGCGCGGGCATCGGTGTCATAGGCCGTTGCAGCTTCGGCGTTACAACGCTCAAATTCCGACCGAACCTGCGCGCGCAGCGCCAAATCTTTCACGCGGATGATCCGCCACGGTCGGGCATTGCCGACCGAGGGGGCCAAAGACATGGCCTGTTTCAGGCGTGTGAGAGCCTTTTCCGGCACCGGATCCGTCCGAAAGTGCCGCACGTCACGACGCCACCGCAATATCTGCTCAAGCGTCGCGCGGTCACTGGCCCCAAATTCCATCCCCGGCGTGGTCATGACAAGGCAACGGCAAGCCGCGCCCATTCCGGCCCCGGTCCCGGAAGGCCGAGCCGCAGCAAGCCCTCCGACCATGGAAAGATTCGCGACCAGATATGCGCCTTGGCCAATCGTTCTTGCGCGGCAGTAGCGTGCCCGGTTTCGTACAAACGGAAAAGTTCAGTGCCCCCGCAGATCTGCCAACCGGCACCGGTTGCGAGCGTATCCATCTGCGCCATCTCAGCCGTCAAGCGCCGAACCGTCTCTTGCGCCCATGCCTGATCGGCAAGGGCCGCACGCCCAATCTCAATTGCGGCACCGGACACCGGCCATGGGCCAGCCATGTCGGCCAGCGCCGCCACTTCGGCTTCTGCCCCCAGCACAAATCCCAACCGCACACCGGCGAGCCCATAGAACTTTCCGAAGGAGCGCAGGACAAAAAGCCCCTTTCGGCCGGCGGCTGACGCCAAAGAATACTCAGGCTGCGGATCGGCAAAGCTTTCATCGACCACAAGGCGCCCAACTTTGCCCAAAAGGCCCAACAGCGCATCAGGCTGATGCCGCTGGCCATCGGGATTGTTGGGATTGACCACCACTGCCAGATCGGCCCCGGCAAGCTCTGCCAACCCCGCAACCTCTTCTACCTGCCAGCCAGCGGCGCGGAGGGCGGCGGCGTGTTCGTTATAGGTGGGGGAAAGCACGCGGGCCAAGCCCGGTGCGCCAAGGCGTGGGATCATCTGGATTGCCGCCTGTGCACCCGCCACAGGCAAGATCGCGGCTGATGTGCCATATGCCTTCGCCGCTGCCGCGCGCAGCCCGTCAAGTGCCGCGCGCGTCGGCAAAGCCGCCCATGCGTCGGCTGAGAGCGGCGGTACCGGATAGGGCACCCGATTGATGCCGGTAGACAGATCAATCCACGCCTCGGCTGCCCCGCCGTAGTGACGCATCGCCCAATCAAGATTGCCGCCGTGATCCCGCATCTTTTGCCCTTAGATCAGTGCCGGAAGGGCCAGCACAGCCAAAACACCGGCCAGTGCCAGCATTGCGTGCCTGTAAAGGCGCAATCCGCGATCAATATCAAATGCATCCGGGTCCGCAGCACCCGCGTTGACCCATGGTTCATCGGCCACCCGGTCGCCGTAAGCACGGGGGCCGGACAAACGGACGTTCAGCGCACCGGCCATCGCGGCTTCCGGCCAACCTGCGTTGGGTGAGCGGTGATGACGGGCATCGCGTAGCATCACCTCCCACGCCGTACGCCGCCGCTTGGAGGCCAGCGCAAAAATCAGACCGGTCAGGCGCGCCGGGATCAGGTTCACGACATCATCGATCCGCGCCGACGCCCAGCCAAAGGCCTCATATCGCGGTGTGCGATGACCGATCATCGAATCCAGCGTATTGATTGCCTTATAGGCCGCGATCCCAGGCAGCCCGAAGATCACCCCCCAAAATAGCGGCGCGACAATGCCGTCTGATGTATTCTCGGCCAGGCTTTCCAACGTGGCCCGCGCCACACCGGCCTCATCCAGACGGGATGGATCGCGACCTACGATCATCGCAACCGCACTCCGCGCACCGTCAAGATCGCCAGCACCCAGCGGGGCAGAGACGGCGCGCACGTGATCATGCAAAGACCGCGTGGCGATCAGCGGCCAGGCCAGGACCCCTGCCAGCAGTACACCCAGCCAACCATCCGGCAATAGCCACGACACAATCCACACGATCTCCGCCGTGCAGCCAATTATCGCAAGGGCCGCCACCGACCCGGACAACCGGCGCGCATGTGTGCCTGTGTCGTCAAGATTTAGCCATTTCTCGATCCCGGTTATCAGGGCGCCGATCCATGTCACCGGATGCCCGATTGCGGCATAGAGCGGACGCGGCCATCCAAGGACCGCTTCCAGCGCCATCGCCACCAGCATTATCGCCGCCCCAGTCATGCTTTGCCTTTTCCACCAATCGAAAACCGCACGACCTGACGAAACCCGGCTGCACGCAGCATCGGTATGGCAGTGTCGGCGATTCTTTGGGCCGGGAATAGCAGGGCACGTGCGGAACCGGTATGGGCAATTGCAAAGCCTGCGGCCCCCAGCTTTTCGGCCAGCGCTTCGGTGGGATCGCCCGATGGGCCGCGCAACTTTAACGTCCGGCGCGCCGAGGTCGATGCAAGGGCCGCCAGCGCTGCCGCATCGCCGATGGCCGCCGCTTTAATCCAAGGATTGATCAGGTCGGCGATATCGGGAAAGGCTGCATCCCGCGCTTCGGTGCGCCGGTGCGGGCCAAAAAAGCCGCCGATCACATCGAACCTTGGCAGAGGAGGCAGTGGCGCCATATTCCGCCCCAAGCGAGAGGCCCAGAGCATCTGCTCAGGTGCGGCAAACATCAGCGGATCACTTGCGCCTTCCGCCTTTATGCAGGCGCAGGCCAGGTCATCTGGTGACGTCTTTGCACCTGCCAGGCGTGCCAGCGCCACCAAGCTGGCGGTCGACGCCCCCGCGCCGCCACCCGCCGGCATATCCGCACGCAAAGCCACCCGCCCGTGCAGGTCAACGCCCAGATCGTTCAAAAACCGTCTGGCGCGCTCGGGTGTGATCAGCCGCTCCCCGGCGCCGTGTATGGCAAGCCCCGCCCCCGGCATGTGGAGTGCCGAAACCGAAAGCGACGGGCAAGGAAGGGAGATCAGCACAACCGGCCCGCCGGGCCCAATGCGGCCCTGCATCAACTCTCCGAAATGCCCCGCAACGCGGATCGGCGCAGGCGTCATGCCGACGTCTCATTGACCGAGATGACGGACCAGCCGCCGCCGGGCAAGGCACGTAGCCGGGTCAGCGACAGCGGGTCAATTTCGAACGCGAGCGCAGGAGGTACGGCCCCCAGCGCCAGCGCAAGCCCCGCCCGCACGGTGCCCGCATGGGCAATGATTGCCACAGGTCCATCGGCATTGGCCGCGCGCGACAGCGCTGGCCCTATCCGGGCACAAAGATCGGCGAAGCTTTCGCCTTTCGGCGGGCGGTGTATGGCCAGATCGGCGGCGCGTAGCGGTCCGATATCGGGCAAAAGCGCGAGAGCCATCCCCTCCCACTCCCCAAAATCCTGTTCCCACAGGTCCGGATCGGTCGAAAAACTCTCGGTATCCGACCAAAGCGCCGCCGCGGTCTGCTGGCACCTTAGCGCCGGGCTGACAAGGATCTGCGCAGGCCGCCCCAAACAGGCGCGCAATGCGGCAATCCGGGCAGTATCGCTGCAGTCGGCTGGAACGTCCGTCCGGCCGCACAGCCGCCCCCCAGTCAACGCAGGCGCATGGCGGATCAGCATCAGCTCTGTCGCGGCCCGGCCTTCCACAGTCGTATTCTCCCTTCCCCAGATCGCCCGTTTCTGCTTTGAGAGCGCATGATGAGCAAGACGATACTGATCACAGGTGGGGCCCGATCGGGCAAAAGCGGCATCGCCGAGACAATGGCGCTGTCTCTGGCCCCGCGCGCGATCTATATTGCCACCGCCGAGCCGCGGGACGGTGAGATGGAAGCGCGTATTGCAACGCATCAGGCCCGGCGCGGGGCGGAATGGACAACCTACGCCGAATCGCTTGATCTGATCGGCGCCTTGCGCCAGACCGATGGGCAAGGGCCGAGGCTGGTGGACTGCCTGACGCTGTGGTTGTCAAACCTGATGATGGCCGGGCAAGACTGGCAATCAGCAGGCCGCGCTCTGGCTGCGGAATTGCCCAAGCAGGCGGATCCAGTCGTGTTGGTCACCAACGAGGTCGGTGGCGGTATCGTTCCCGATAACGCACTGGCCCGCGAGTTTCGCGATGCAGCGGGCCTGCTTAACCAATGGATCGCTGCGGCGGCGGATGAAGTCCATCTTGCTGTCTGCGGTCTACCCCTGAAAGTAAAATGATATGAGCCTTCCCCAGATCTCTGCTCTTGCCGATTTGTCCGCGCTGGCCGACAGCCTGCCTATCTGTGATGCAACCGCTGCCGAAGCCGCCCGCGCCCGGCAAAATTCGCTGACAAAGCCTCCGGGCTCACTCGGGCGTCTGGAGCAACTGGCCGAGTTCATGGCCTCATGGCGCGGCACCGCCCGGCCAAAGATCGACAAGGCGCAGGCACTGGTCTTTGCGGGCAATCATGGCATCTGCGCCCAAGGCGTAAACCCCTATCCGCAAGAAGTGACCGCCCAGATGGTGGCGAATTTTGAGTCGGGTGGCGCCGCGATCAACCAGCTTTGCGCCGCGAACGGCGCTGATCTTTCAGTGATCGCGTTGGAGCTGGGCCGACCCACGGCAGATTTCACCCAAGGCCCCGCGATGAGCGAGGCAGACTGTCTGGATGCCTTCTGGCAAGGCGCATCTGCGGTAGATGAAGAGGCGGATATCCTGATCCTTGGCGAGATGGGGATTGGCAATTCGACCGTCGCGGCGGCTTTGACCGCGGCCTGTTTCGGCGGGCCAGTGGCCGAATGGGTCGGGCCGGGAACAGGCTCTGACAAGGCCGGAATACTGCATAAAGTCGAAGTCATTGAGCGTGGTTTAGCACGCCATGCTGGCTTGATCGGCAATCCGCCCGCGCTGCTTGCCGCCTTGGGCGGTCGCGAACAGGCCGCAATCTGTGGTGCTGTGCTGGCCGCCCGTTCGGCCCGGATTCCCGTGATCCTTGACGGGTTCATCTGCTCGGCTGCCGCTGCCGTCCTTTATGCCACAGACAAGCGTCTGCTGGACCATTGTCTGGTGGGCCATGCTTCGGCTGAACCCGGGCACCGCAAATTGTTGGCCGCAATCCACAAACGTCCGGTTCTGGAATTCGACATGCGTCTTGGCGAAGGGTCCGGCGCCGCTCTGGCGCTGGGCATCGTACGCTCGGCGCTGGCTTGTCACAACGGCATGGCCACCTTCGGCGAAGCCGGCGTGTCAGAGGCATGAACCCGCACCGGACAGATGAGCTGCGGCTGGCTTTTATGCTGCTCAGCCGTCTGCCGATGGGGACCATCCCGGGCACAGCCCCGACAATGGCCGCGTCTGCATGGGCATGGCCTTTGGTGGGGCTGGCGGTTGGAGGGATCATGGCGCTGGTCTCAGCCGCCGCCCTCTGGCTCGGGTTGCCGCCGCTGATGGCCGCGCTCTTGGCGCTAAGCGCCGGGGCGATCAGCACCGGCGGTATGCATGAGGACGGATTGGCAGATTTGGCCGACGGGTTCGGCGGCGGGCGCGACCGGGCCGCAAAGCTGGAGATCATGCGCGACAGCCGAATCGGATCCTACGGTGTTATCGCGCTGGTTCTTGCCCTTTCCTTTCGCGGGATGGGCATCGCCACTTTGGCCGAAGCAGGACAGGCAGGGTTTGCGTTGATCGGCATTGCCGCTGCGTCCCGTGCCATTCTTCCTGCGGCCCTGATCCTGATGCCTGCCGCGCGCCGAGAGGGGCTGGGCCATAGCGCAGCGGGGACTGACCAAACGCCTGCCATCATCGCGGCAGCCCTTGGTTTCGCGTGTCTCCTGCCGCTTGGTTTCGGCACGGCTATTGTAGCAGGCTTCACAATGATACTTGCCGCGTTGGTCCTTGCCGGGTTGGCCATACGCCAGATTGGCGGACAAACCGGTGATGTACTAGGCGCAATGCAGCAGATAACGGAATGCGCAGGCTGGCTTGCCCTAGCAGCACTGGTTTGATCAGTACTTGCCAACATTGTTTTTGACATTTTGATCAAACTACAGGGTGTCATCATGCTTTTTGCATAAAGATACGCTTGCGTTTGCCTTTATATTTGATCAAATTACATATTTAGACCAGCAGCGATGAAGGCACGATCATGGCCATGACCCAAGCCCGTATTGCAGGCATCCCGATGGAACGGTTACGGACGATCGCCACGCGCGAAACCCGCCGCTTTGTCATGGCCCGGCCCAAAACCAAAGCGGCTTTGGAAGCGGGCGCTGATGACTATCTAGACGGCGTACCAATGCATTGGATGAAGGATTGGCCAATGCCCTTTCCAATGCTCGTCAAATCCGCGAACGGCGCACGGCTGACAGATCTGGATGGCTACGGGATCGACGATTTTTGCCTTGGTGATACCGGGTCAATGTTCGGTCATTCACCAAAACCAGTCGCAGATGCGATCCGCAAACAAGCCAATAACGGGCTGACGTACATGCTGCCAACCAAAGCAGCCCTAGAGGCGGGCCGTCTGCTGACAGACTGCTTTGGCGAGTTTCGTTGGCAGATCGCGACGACCGCGACCGATGCCAACCGCTTTGCGCTGCGCGTGGCCCGGGCCGTCACAGGTAAACCAAAGGTTTTGGTCTTTCACGGCTGCTATCACGGCACGATCGATGACGCGATGGTGGCAAGGCACGAAGGGAAAACCATCACACGCCCCGGGCTGACCGGACAAGTCGCTGATCTGACCGAGCTTGCCGCCTGTGCGGAGTTCAACGATCTTTCCAGCGTCGAAGCCGAGCTGCAATCAGGGCAGATTGCCGCGATCCTGACTGAACCGGTGATGACCAATTCATGCATGGTACTGCCTGATCCCGGTTTCCATGACAGCTTGCGGGCATTGGCCAGCCAATACGGCGCGCTCCTGATCATTGATGAGACCCACACAATCTCATCCGGGCTGGGCGGCTATTCCAATGTGCACGGGCTTGACCCCGATATCTTCGTGGTTGGCAAATGTGTAGCCGGCGGCATGCCCACCGCGGTCTGGGGGCTGCGGCCGAAAGTTGCCGCAGATTACCTCGCCTACAATGCGGGCCGGGCCTCGGGCCATTCCGGAATGGGCACCACGCTGTCCGGCAATCCCATGCAGTTCGCTTGCCTGCGCGCGACCCTTGCCAAGGTCATGACCAAGGACGGCTACGACCACATGGAAAAGGGAGCGAAAAGGCTCTGTTCTGGCCTTTCGCGGGTTATTGAGGCGCACAATGCCCCATGGCACGTTGTTCGCGTAGGCGCCCGTGTGGAATTCATCTGCGCCCCCGGCCCACTGCGTAGCGGGTCTGATGCTGCACAGGCCCATATGCCTGAGGTTGAAGCAACACTTCATACAGCTCTGCTCAATCGCGGCTGCCTGATTGCGCCGTTTCACAATATGATGCTGATCAGCCCTGCAACAAAGAACCGCCAGATCGACCGGCTGGTCGCTGCATTTGACGAAATCCTGACCGAACTTTTTGCCTGAGGACATCATGAAAATCACCTGCCCCTCCGGTGCGACCCCCGCCGAAGCCGAAGCTTTTTTGGCCGCCCATCCTGAGATTGAGGCCGTGGATATCGTCTTGCACGATTCCAACGGCATCGGGCGCGGCAAGATCATCCGTCGGCATGAACTACAGGCGCTTTATGCATCTGGCCGCCACATGCCAATCTCGATCCTTGGGTTGGATATCTGCGGTGAGGATGTGGATGAAACCGGTCTGATCTGGGATCAGGGGGACGGCGATCTGCGGGCATGGCCAATTCCGGGCACTCTGAAGGCTTTACACAACACCACACCGCCCCGGGCGGAAGTTCTGATGTCGCTTTATGAGCTGGACGGGACCCCAATGACATCGGACCCGCGCCACGCCCTGCAACGGCAAGTGGACGCATTCGCCAAACGCGGGCTGAAACCCGCCGGCGCATTTGAGCTGGAGTTTTTCTTGCTGGCGCGTGAACCCGGTCCGGATGGCAAGCAGCGCCCGGCAGCAGATGTGCTTGACGGACGCCCCGGCCACAAGACCGAGGTTTACTCGGTAGACCACCTGCACGGGATGCTGCCGCTTTTTTCCGACATCTACGCAGGCGCAAAGCTGGCCGGGATCAAGGCAGAAACACTGATTTCTGAATATGCACCGGGGCAGTATGAGCTGACACTGGACTACCGCGAAGATGTGATGCATGCGGCCGACGATCTGATGAGGCTTAAGCGGATCGTGCGCGCGCAGGCGCGGGCGCATGGGGTTGTCGCTTGTTTCATGGCCAAGCCGATTGCCGACTATGCAGGCTCCGGCATGCATTTTCACGTCTCGCTTTTGGACAGCTTGGGGAAAAATGTCTTTTCCGAAGCGCCAGGAGCAGGTTGGACCGACACGCTTCTTCACGCACTCGGTGGGCTACGCGCCACGATGGGCGAGTCGATGCTGGTATTTGCGCCGCACCTGAATTCGTGGCGCCGCTTTGCCAATCAAAGCTACGCACCCGTATCGACCAGCTGGGGTGTCAACAACCGCTCGGTGGCGTTGCGCGTACCGGCGGGTGACGTCAAAGCCAGACGGGTCGAACATCGGCCCTCGGGCGTAGATGCCAACCCGTATCTGGTGGCGACGACCGTCTTGGCAGGCATCTTGCACGGGCTGGACCACAAGATCGATCCAGGGCCGGAAACTACCGGCAACGGCTATGCCGACGACACCGCCGACGCGGCCATCCCGCGCGATTGGCGTGCCGCGATTGAGGCAGCGCAGGCCTCGGACTTCCTCAAATCCGCTTTGGGCGAAGACATGCACCGCACATTCACGGCCGTGAAAGCTGCAGAATACAGACGCGTTCAACGCACGATTTCCGAGGTCGACTTCGACCTCTACCTGCACACGGTCTGATCCCGGCGAAGACCCGGCCTGCAATTCCACTTGGGCTAAATATCCCGGGGGTGTGGGGGCAGCGCCCCCACCGGATCGGCGCGCGTCAGCGCGGCGATTGCAGCTTTGCCGGGATCACAGATGAAATTGCGCTTCTGCCCGCATTGCAAGATTACCATCCGGATGAACTGCACCAAGATGCACCCCGCCATCGACTGGACGGGCTACAAGATCGACGGGCACCGTATCAAACACCGGGCTGATCGCGCGATATTCAAAACACCTGAGTCGGGCGTCGGGGACCTGACGCTGCGCCAGATCCGCAAGCAGCGTCGCGATCAGCGGACCGTGCACCACCAACCCGTCATGGCCTTCGACGTTGCGTGCGTAGTCCCGGTCGTAATGGATGCGGTGGCCGTTGAAGGTAAGGGCGGAATAGCGAAACAACATCACCTCGGATGCGATCATGCGTTCGCGCACCGCCCAGTCTCCGGCCGCCGGCGACGGAGCCGGACGAACATCGTCTGGCGCGGGATCCTGGCGGAAAACGATATCATGCTCTTCGCGGATCACAGCCGGACGTCGCCTGAGACCAATCTCATGCCCAACGGTCACGAAACACAGATCCCCGCTCCGCCCGCGCTTGACCTGCACATCACGAATGGATGAACGCCGCTCAACTTCGGCACCGATGGGCAGATCGGCGTCAAAGGACACCCGGCCACCGGCCCACATCCGCCTTGGCAAACCCACAGGGGGTAAAAACCCGCCCAAGGCCGGATGGCCATCGCGGCCCAGCGCAGTCAGGCGTACGCCGGACAAAAAGTAAAGCCAGTGCCACAATGGCGGCAATGTATCACCCATACCCAGAACCGGATCACGGTCGAGCGTCATTTCCATAAACCCGACCGGTGCGGGACGGATCACATCGTGCATCACGTCAGTCCGGCCGATCCAGCGGCTCAGAACGTCCGGATCAAGTGTCGGGGTCACCACGTCCACACCGTTAGAGGCTGAGCCTGGTCAGGATTTCTGCCGCAAGCGCCGATGTCGCGGTTCCGGCGGCGGCCGCAACCCCACCGGTGCCTTCGGTTTGCACCGGAACGGAAATGGCAAACCGTTCAAGCACCCCGCGTCCGGCCCCCGATGGGGCGTAATAGGCATATTGGCCCGACAGTTCAAACTGGCCATCTGCCCGCGCTAGCATACGGTCTATACGCACTTCGATGCGCAGATCTGCAGGGGCGTCAAGCGGCCAGGGTTCGGCAGCCACAACCGCATCAGATGCTTCATCAAGACTGCGCGCCAGTGCCGAAGTCATCCCGCGCACCGGATCGTCTGCCCAAAGTGCATCAGGCAGATTGCGCAGTGCACCGCTTTCGTCTTGCATGGCAATTTCCGGCGAAGCTGCATAGGCAGGCAGTGAGACTTCGCGCAGCTCGATGCGGCCAACGCGCAGCTTGAATTGCTGTGCTGGCGCTGGCGGATCCATCAGGAACCGTGCGTCATTGCCAGACCCACAGCCCACAAGCACCAGCAAAAATGCTGCAACACAGATCCGTTTCAAACCGAGTAACCTCATCATTCTACCGTCCTGTCAAAAGCGAATTTGGATTGCGCTCGATCGCACGCGCCAATTGTGCCACGGCCCGCGCAGCACTACGCACCTCGCGCAGGGCCGAAAGCGTGTCTTCGTTGAACTCGGACCGCGCGCCATAGGCTCCGATCAACGCCTCAGACTGTGCCACAAGTCTTTCCAGTCGCGCGGATAGCTCTGGCAAGCCTTCGGCGGCTTCGGCAACAGCGTCGGCTGCATTTCGGGCCGAGGCCATCGTGGCGTTGGCATTTTCAACCGCACCGCCTGCGCGCAATTCAGCCAAAGTGGCGCGCACCTCGCCCAAAGCGGCGTTCAGCGCCGGCGGCAGGCCTTGCGCAGCTTCGGTTCCAATCACCTTATCCGCACTATCGAGCACACGTTTGGCTGCGGCCAAAAGCTCATTGGCCTCAAGCGACTTTGCCTTGGCTGCAACCTCTCGCAGATCGGTAACAAGGGCTGGAAACTCGGCCGACGCAGTGGCCAGATTGGCCACGACGACATCGGCCTTTTCAAGCGCCGCGACCAGTTTGGCGACAGCACCCGTGTCCTTCAGCTCGGCCACAACCGCGCGCAGTTCAGCCACAACGCCGCGGATCTCGGCGGGCAACGCGCGGGTTGCATCATCATTGACCAGACTGCGTGTATCTTCCAGCAACGCCACCACCGCATCAGGGGTCGCACGGGTGCTTTCGGCCGAAGCCAGCGCCTCGACACTGGCCATCAAGCGGATGGCTTGCTCAATCAGCTCTTCGATCGGCAAAGCATTAATTCGTTCCAGCATCCCTTCTGCAGTGGCGGTAAAGTCTGGCAAATCGGACAGGACCGAAGGCATGACCGGCAATGGATCTGCGGCGCGGTCGAATCTGGCCTCGGGGGCCGCTGGTATCTCTACCAGCTCTACCACAAGGGCGGCACTGAACAGGCTGGAGGTGGCCAGCCGTGCACGCAGCCCCTTGGCAACCGCCGCGTCAAAGAAATCCAGCACGTTGCTTTCCGTCGCATTCCGCGCAAGACCCAGACGCGACGGATCAATCGCAAGATTGGCCATCAACCGCACCTCTGGCCCGTCTTCAGATTCAGATACGACCGCTGATATTGCAGTGACTTCGCCCACGGCCAACCCACCCAAGACCACATTGGCCCCCGGCTCCAGCCCTCCGACAGACTCGCCAAAGTCCGCGGCAATCATCACCGAATCCAGTGACGCCCGCGAAATCAGGCTTTTGCGGGCCTCACCCTCTTCTGCGTAGATGGTGTAAACGTGGCCCGCATTCACGGCTCTTCCGCCTTCATAAACGGAATCGAATGCCACACCGCCGGCAACAACGGACGCGAGACTGTCGAAATCCAGCTTCAGCCCCTGCCCGCCGAACGACACCGAAAAACCCGATGTGTCCCAAAACCGGGTTGCAGCATTCAGGCGCCTGTCATGCGGGGCTTCGATAAAAGCATCCACCACAATCGCATCCGATGAGACGGTCAGCCGAGGCCGTTCCAGCCGCCCCACTTCGATCCCGCGAAAATAGACCGGCGCGCCATCAGATATCAGCCGCCCATCATCCGTGATCAGTGTGATGCGCTTGCCCGCCCGTCCCGGCTGCACCAAAGGGGGGCCATCCGCGCCGGTAAAGTTCGCGCGGGGCACACCTTTTTCCTGATCCCATGCCCCTTCGATGTAGACGCCCGACAACACCGTCGACAGCCCGGAGATGCCACGGGTGCTTACCTTGGGGCGAACGACCCAAAACTGTGCATCCGCATCCAGGTAGGGGGCTACGTCCTTGTTGACCCGTGCCTTGACCAGAACCTGCGACAGATCTGCCGTAAAGGTCACATCCTCAACCGTGCCGATCACCACATCGCGAAAGCGCAGCGTTGTTTCACCAGCCGTCACGCCCGATGCATTCAGGAAGGTGATCGACACCGACACGCCGCGTGCCGAATAGCTTTGCCATGCCAGCCCAAGGGAAACCAGCAAGGCCAGCACCGGCACCAACCAGACATAGGAAAGGTTGCGCCAGGGCGACTTTTTCTGCGGTGACTGGTCAAGTTGGGCGGGTCGCGGATCGGTCAAAACTCATCTACCTCGTAAGCGTCCCATATCAATCTGGGATCAAAGTTCTGCGCCGAGAGCATGGTAAATGCAACCGAAAGTGCAAAGCTGACAGCCGCGACACCGGGGTTGATCGTCACGACGAAGTTCAACTGCACCAACGCCGACAGGATCGCCACAACAAACACGTCGATCATTGACCAGCGGCCAATGAACTCAACCACCTCATAAAGGCGTTGTCGTCCATGGCCTTGCAGCCGCAGGGTTCGGCGCGTTGACAGGGCAAGATACGCAATGGCGAAAAACTTGCCGATCGGGATCACCACGCTGGCCACAAAGACGATGGCCGCAACACCGTAGGAGCCGTGGTGAAAAAGCTCAATCACACCGCCTAAAATGGTGTTTTCCAGACGTGTCCCGAAATTGGAGGTGACAAGCATCGGAAAGAGATTGGCCGGAATATAGGTAATGATCCCGGCGGCAAGCCAGGCCCATACCCGTTGCAGGCTGGCTTCATCCCGGCTGGACAGGGCGGATCCACAACGCCGGCACACTGCGACACCGGGCGCATGCACCGCACAGCAATGCGTGCAGCCAATCAGACCAGCGCCGCGCGCCGTCAGGAAGTTTTGCGGGTTTCGAGCGTTTTCCATACCGACAACCTACACATTACACTGTCTTTCAAAACGGTCACGAGAACCAATGCCGCAAATGCCCAAAACGCCGGGCCAATTGTGACTTTGGCCAACCCCGCGACCTTTATCAAGGCGACGGCGACGCCAACAATAAAGATCTCGGCCATAGCCCAGGGTTGGGCCTTTTCTGCCCAGCGCATCGCTGTCACCGCGTGGCGCGCCGGATGCCAACCGATTGCCATCGGTCCCAGCGCATAGGCGATGGCACAAAACCGGGCAAAAGGCAGCACCACGACCGATATGGCCACAGCCGCTGAAAGCGGTGCCATAGCGCCAGTGGAAAAGGCCATTACCGCATCAAAGACCGAGCTTTTGCGGCTTAGCCCGCCTGCGGCCAGCTCTAAAAACGGGAAGAAAATGGCGGCGACCATCAAGATGGCGGCGGTCGCGGCCAGCATCACGATTTGCGTCATCGCACTGCGCCGTGGCGCGATCAGCACCGTACCGCAACGAGA
>JBARVN010000146.1:0-5449 GCA_049646285.1 Albidovulum sp.
CTTTGACGCCGCCGACAAGGTCGGCCCGCAGGTGTCTGCGGCTTTGCTGGCGCAAGACAAGGTGATTGCCCGCGCCATGCCGCAAGGCGATATCCTGGGCTTTGCCCCGCCTTTCTGCCTGACCCGCGAAGAGGCCGATATCGTTGTTGCCGCAACCGCAAGGGCGGTCAAAAAGGTGCTAGGCTAACCAATAGGCGATTGCCGGGGTCATGCCCGGCAATCGTCATGCAAAGCACTCGTGTTCAACGTGATAGATCAAACACTGCGTCAGGCGTTCAGATCCTGCAACAACCGCCGGTGCTTTCTGACTTCGCCAAGCACATCGCCAAACCGCACCAGCCCGCGGGCTTTCAAAATCTCCAAGAGCCTCAGGAATGCCTCGGCCGTTGCCTGCGTATCGCCAAGGGCGGTATGGCGCGCCTCTTCGGGGATGGTGATGCCCAGTCTTTGGGTCAGCGCATCCAGACTGTGGCTTTCTGTGCGGCCATAGGCCACCGCCGACAACAGCACGGTATCAAGCACCGGGTGATCGAAGGCACCACCAATCTCGCCTTCGCGGCGGCGCAAGAACGTCATGTCGAAGGGCGCGTTATGGGCGACCAGCACCGCGCCCGCCGCGAATTTGTGAAACCGGCCCAGCGCCTCGACCACATCAGGCGCATCCGCGACCATCGCATCTGAAATTCCGTGAACATCGGTTGATTTGGGCGGGATCAGGCGGCCCGGATTGACGAGCATGTCAAAAACCTCGCCCGGCACCTTGCGCCCATTCACCAGTCGCAAAGCTGCGATCTGTACGATCTCATCACCTTCATCGGGCAAAAGGCCGGTGGTTTCGGTGTCAAAGACCACATAGGTCAGATCTTCAAGAAGCGTATCCGCCAGCGCCTCGGCGCGGGCGGGGAACAAAAGATCAAAATCATAGGTCACCTGCCGGGACAAGGGCGCAACAGGCGCGCCCGCCATACGCGCGTCGCGGATCGGCAGGCGGATCAGGGCCCGCCCCTGCCCCGTTTCCGGCCAGCAATCGCTGGCATGGGCGACCAGAACCGCGCGCCCCGTCACATCGGGAATGGCGGCGTCCAGGGGCGCGTCCAACCAGCCCTCCAGTTCACCCACCGGCAGGCTTTGCCCGTGCCAGCCAAGGTCCAGCACCACGCCCGCGCCCTCGGCTGTGACCGAGAATGAAAAATCACGCGACCGCCCGCTTTCGGCCAGCCGCCGGGCAAACCCGGCCAAAAGCACGACAATTTCAAACCCGTCGCAGCGCAAGATCATGTCAGGCAGATCTGCCTCAAGGCCCAAACCCTGCGTCTCCATCCGCGCGCGCAACCCGTCCGCCAGATCGCTGGTGCGGGTGGCGGGCAAGGCCGCCCATTGTCCACGCGCCGCATCATAGCGCGCGCCCAAATCGTTCACAGCGGCAGTCAGCACGCCCACCTCTTGCACCAATGCCGCATTCAGCGCGGCACTGCTGCCCGCTTCGGCCAACACCCCGATGCCGGTTTGCAGATTGGCGGCGGGGCGGCGGATACCGTCAAATATATCCGCCAAAAGCCGGTCTTGACCTGCATGCGCGGCCAGATCGGCCGTCACGTCGCGCAAGGTCAGGACATAGCCCGCCTCATCCAGCAAACGCATGCGCCCCGACAGCATGCGTGCGCCACCATTCGTTGCGACCAAGAGATCGGCAACCGTATCATGATCCTCTGCCGCGATCAGCCTGGCATAGGCATGCGTCAAAGGCGCGTCGCGCAAATAGTCCAAAAGCGAGCGGTTCAACCCGGCATCTGCACCCAAAAACGCTGCCGCTTGCGGATTGTAGAACACCAGCTGGTGGCTGGACGAACACAGCAGAACGCCTGCCGGCACATCGGACAACAGCGCCTCAAGCCGCGCTTTTTCTCCCTCAAGCTGCTCGGTCTGGCGAGTGACCGCCTGATTTAAAGCTGCGCGGGTCTGTGCATGGCGCGCGGCCAGCGCCGTGGCTGCTGGGCCAAGATCACCAAGATGCGTCGCGGGCACGTCCGATATCGCCTCGGGCCGCTCTGCCCGCAACGCCGCCGCCAGACGGGTCGCCGCTCGCGCGCCATGTGCATCCAGCAACACCCAACCCCAGGCCAGCACACCTGTGATGACAAAGCCTGCAACCAGACCCGCTGTGACAAACCCCGCCAGCGCACCTGCCGTGACATGGCGCTGATAGCCAAGCCAGACCCCAAGGATCAGCCCCGCCAAACACCCCGCGGCAATCGCCGCGAAGACCAAAAACAACCGCCGTCTGGGGCTGAGCGGATCAGCCATCGCCCCCCGCCCCCGGTTCCAGTAAACGGCGCACTTCGTCTCGCAGTTCTGCCAGATCAAACGGCTTGGCGATAAAACCGTCAGCCCCCAGCGCCAGCCCTTTGCGCCGCTCCATCGCCGAGCCGCGCGCAGTCATCATCAGGATCTTCACAGCCGCCAGCGCAGGATCCATGCGCACGCTTTGGCAGATCTCATAACCCGACACCTCGGGCAGCATCACATCCAACAGCACGAGATCGGGCACCGTGCCACGGATCTTCGCCAGCGCCTCGGCCCCGTTGGCAATGCGTTCATGCGCATAGCCTTCGCGGGTCAGCACATAGTCAAGCGCCAGCGCGATGTTGTCTTCATCCTCGACGACGAGAATGCGGTGTGGCTGCGATACCTCTGCCAAATCTCAGCCCCCCTTGCACGCCGCGGCGACCAGAACATCTGCCGCATCAAGCGGGCGCCATTGCGTGCCTTCCAGCGTGCCATTGTCATCAAGCCGGGCGCCTTCGGGCAGGTCCGCCCGAACCCCCTTGGCGCAATCAAACGCAACGGCAACGCTTTGCGTCGGCGCCCAGCGCTGGATCACAACCGCGGTGGCCATGAACATATCAGGCTGCGCCGTTGACGGAACGGCCGCGGTTTTGTCCACCGCCACAAAGCGCGTGACCAAGGGCTTGAGGTAGGTCCAGGGCCGGTAGATCACGCGGTCCGCAGGCGCACTGGCAATGACAACACCCTCGGGCAGCGCCGCCAAAATCCGCGGATACCAGCTATATTCATTCCAGATCGTAAATCCCAACATCGACAGCCCCACGCCCGCAGGCAACAGCCATTTCGGCACCCGCCGCCCCGACAGATGGTTCACAACCAGCGCCAGACAGGCCGCCAAAGCCCCGACGGACAGGGTCGAGATAAAGTCGATCAGCATCGTGATCCTTTCAACTAAGCAGGCCTTTGCCGTGACCAAGGGCAGATTGCATGGTTCGCACCACAACAAAGGCATCGCGCAGATGGCTACGCTCGAAATCCGACAGCGTCGAGGGGGCAAGGTAGTTATCGGGCTTTTGTCCGGCTCTGACCAGCCTTGCTTGATGCACCAGCCGGGTTTCGGCGATCATGTCATAGGCCTCGATCAGATCGCGGCCGCCCGAACCTGAGATGACGCCAGCCGCCATCGCCCCTTCCAGCCGCGTACGGGTATTGACGGGGGCCAGCTCGGCCTGAAGGGCATAGACACGCGCCAGATCCGTCACCGGCACCACGCCTGAATGTTTCATATCAATATGATTGCGATGCTCGCCCGAGCGGATGGTGGCAAGGCCGCGGATCAGGCCAAGCGGCGGCGCGTGCTTGAGGGAATTGGCAATCATATGGGCGACAAAGATGGAATTGCGCGCCGCTTTCGCCAGCGTTTGGGCCTGAAGCCCGTCAAACAGCTCTGATGCGCCGCCGATCGGACGCAGATCAAACATGACAGAGGCAAGCATCTGCGCCTCGGTGTCCGGGGTGGCGATCCACCCCATGAAATAGTCACGCCAAACCCGAACCGGCTGGCACCAGCGCGGGTTGGTGGCCATCATATCGCCCGGGCAATAGACATAGCCACAAGCATGAAGCCCGTCCGACACCGTCTTGGCCAAGGCCCGGAAATAGGCCATGTCACCACCGGTGACCGTATCTTCCAGCATCAGACAATTGTCCTGATCGGACACGCCGGTTTGGTCTTGCCGGCCTTGTGAGCCGCAGGCGAGCCACAAATACTTGACCGGTGGTGCACCCAGCTCTGCCTCAGCCATGGCAAGCAACCGGCGGGTGACGGCATCGGCAATATCGGTGGTCAGGCGGGTGGTCACCTCATGGGGCTGATGGCCGCCCACGGATTGGGCCAAAAGCGCCGGGATGCGGGCGGTAACCGCCGCCATCTGGTCAAGGGATACGGCGTTGGCCACTTCGCGGATCAGCTGGGCCGATGACTGCGCCTGAAACCGGGTCAGGTCGGTCTGGGTGACCATGCCAACCAGCACACCGCCTTCGGTGATTGGCACATGTCCGATCCGGCGCTCCATCATCAGATGCAATATATCAGACCCAAGGGCCGACGTCGGCAACGACATAGGCGCCGACGTCATTGCACCGGCAACCGGCCCGTTCGGATCACGCCCTTCGGCCAACACGCGGTGGGTCAGATCGCGGGTGGTGACAATGCCCACAAGCTGGCCATCCGCGTCCACCACCCCCAGGCACGACACCTTCGCATCCCGCATCAGACCGGCCGCCAGCCTGACCGGCATGTCGGGCAGGCAGGTCACCGGATCACGGGTCATCAGGCCCGAAGCTTTGCGCGTGGTCAGATCGGCGGCCCGCGCCTCGGCACTGCGTGCACGGCTGAAAAACCGCTCAAACGTGGAAACTTCGGCAATCAGGCGCCGGAACTCAGGCGCAGGCAGGACCAGCAGTTGGGCATCTTCGGCCACACGGGCCGAGGTGACGGCCAACCCGTCGCGCATCAACCCCCGTTCCCCAAACGAATTGCGCGGCCCCAGCAAGGACACTTGCACACCGTTGCCATCGGTAATCTCAACGCCACCGGTTTCGATCAGATACAGGCCCGCCAGCGGCTCGCCAATCGCATAGATGTCAGCGCCTTTGGCAAGATATCTGCGGCTGAAGAAACCGGCGACCCGCGCCAGCTCGTCCTGCGGCAAAGCATCATAGGGGTGGACCGTCTCCAGAAAGGTTTGAATGGTCCGGTTGTCTGGCACCTCATCCTCCTTTCAGATCAATAAGGCGCGCCCCCGAAACTGGGGACGCGCCGCTATCAGATCAGGCTTAGTGGCCTGTGGCAGCACCCGCACCGCGTGGGACGCGGATCGATTCAACCAGGTCCTGCACTTCGATCGGCGGCTCTTCGGTGGCGTTCGACACCATATAAGCCACGACGAAGTTGATCAGAGCACCTACAGCCCCGAAAGATGTCGACTTGATCGACAAGAGCAGAGGATCAGCATCCGTGAAGCTGTTGGTATTCGGGATGAAGAACCAGCCCTTGTGCAGGAAGATGTAGATCAGCGTCACGATCAGACCGGCCAACATCCCCGCAACCGCGCCTTTGTTGTTCACGCGCTTGGAGAAGATGCCCATCATCAGGGCCGGG
>JBARVN010000147.1:0-9847 GCA_049646285.1 Albidovulum sp.
GATTTCGAGACTTTCTCGATAGAGATGATCGGCTTGTTCACTGAGTCCCCCATCGCAGCGGTATGTGGGGAAGCTTGTGCAGTGATGCAATATCATGTCAATTAAAACATTAAATCATGACAATTTATGCAAATTGTCACATGGGCTGCAGTATTGGTTCATTCTGGCTCAGAACCAATTGGCGGATTACCAGCAGCCCTTGTGTCAGCTCGGTTTCTGGAACGCCGCCAAGGCAAATTCTGACCGCCCCTTCATGGGGCGGAGCGCCTATGGAAAACGACGCGCCGGGTGCCACGGCCACGCCAGTTTGACGTGCCGTGGCGACAAATTCGGTTTCGTTTCGCGCCCCCAAAGGCAACCAGACATGCAAACCGGTCGGCGTGTTCAGAAACGTCACATCCTGCAAAACGTCCGCCGCAATCCGGTTTCTGTGGGCAGCGGCCTTGATCTGCCAGTTCACCAATGTCTCTGCTGTGCCATCTTCAATCCACCGCGATGCGATTTCGACCATCATCGAAGTGGCCATCCAGTTTGTCACCAGATGCCTGTTGCGCGCAGCCGCAGACAGGCTGTCTGGCACCACCAGATATCCGACCCTTAGCCCCGGCATCAGGCACTTGGTCAGAGACGTGAAATAGAGCGTGCGTTCCGGCGCCAGCATTGCAAACGGCGTTGGCCGATCAGACTGCAATGGCCCCCATGCATCGCTTTCGATGATAAATACGTCATGCATCCGGGCAATGCGGATCAATTCAAGTCGTCGGGCCAATGACATGACCGACAGGCGCGGACCGACACCGGATGGCATTAAAAACAACGCCTTAACGGTCTGTTTTGTGCAAGCGGCCTGAAACGCCGAAGGTTCAATCCCCTGGGCGTCCATCGAGAGCCCCTTAAGGCGAATGCCAAGATAGCGGGCCAACGGCACCAGCGTGTGATGACCGATTTCTTCGGTCACAACCATATCGCCGGGGTTGGCCAAGGTCATGAGCGCGACCGTCATGGCGGCCGTGTTGCCATTGGTAATCAGTGCGGATTGATTGTGCAGATCAAGGCCGCAATGGTTCAGCCATTTGCGGGCCGTGGCATCATAGGCATGTGTCGCATTGGCGGGGCGAAACGAATAGACAACCTGCGCAGGCAGGCTTTCGGTCAGGGCCAGCAACGCATTTCTCATGTGGTCAATATGGATCTGATCACACACCGGCTTGAGAATGGACAAATCAATCAGACTGCTGCGCTGATCCTCTGGCAGATAGAAATGCGGGGACGTGCCTTCTGCCAGATTGCCCGTCACAAATGTGCCGCGTCCGATCTGGCCCGAGATTGCGCCGATCCGGGTCAGCTCATCATAAGCACGGCTGACGGTCTGCACGCTGACGTCAAGCTGATAGGCCAGTTCTCGATGTGTGGGCAGACGGTCACCACCCGTCAATTCACCCAAGCGCATCGCCCGCAGCATCGCCGAGGCAAGCGACAGGTATACCGGTCTTTTCAGATCTTGTTTTTGAGGGGGCCAAATTGTCATGATATAGTATTGAACCCAGCGCGCAGTTTGGCAAGGGCGGGAAGTGGGCGTTTTCGGGTCACCCATTTGAAGTTCGGATTGGGATCGCGCCGGCTGCAAGACACTTCAACTGTGGCGGAACCAATTGCCGATCGCGGCTGGGGGCGTATGCAGTTGGCGCTTATGAAAACGGATCGCCGGGATAGCCGACGCCGGTCAGGTAAAGCCCTTGCGGGGGGCAGACCGGCCCGCACGCCGCGCGGTTGCGTGCTTCAAGTGCCGTTCGCACCTGATCGGGCGCCCAAGCGCCGGCGCCCACCCGCTCCAGCGTGCCGACGATCGAGCGGACCTGATTGTGCAAGAAACTGCGTGCGCGCAGTGTGAAGCGGTATTCAGAGCCATGCGGGATCAACCGCTCTTCGATGCTGATCTCATCTAGGGTTTTAACCGGGCTTTTGGATTGGCACATCGTCGAGCGAAAGGTTGTAAAGTCGTGATGCCCGACGAGATGGGCGGCCCCTTCGCGCATCGCACCCAGATTCAGCGGGTTCAGCACTTGCCATGCCAGTCCGGCATCATGGGTCAGGGGCGCGCGCCGTGCAATCAACCGGAAAAGATAGCGCCGCTCGACCGCTGAAAAGCGGGCGTGGAACGTATCGGGCACGTGGGCCGCCTTGAGGATCGCCACCGGATCCGGCTTGAGATGCCAGTTCAGCGCCTCGGACAGCCGGAAGGGATCCCAATCTTTGGTCAGATCGCAATGCGCGACCTGTCCGGTGGCGTGAACGCCTGCATCGGTGCGCCCGGCAGCCGCGATGCCGGGTGCATCGCCTTGCAGCTTTCGCAGCGCAACTTCGATGGCCTCTTGCACCGATGGCTGCCCCGATTGTCGTTGCCAGCCCGAAAACGGACGGCCGTGGTAATCAATGAGAAGTGCGTAGCGGGGCATGGCCTTCCCTAACGCCTTCATAAGGGTTTTGGCAATCACCTCTACACAGTGCGCGCCCGTGCGCCTATCTTGGGGCAAAGGTAAGGGGCAGCGTTTGGGTATTTTGGATCTTGCGGACAGGCTTGGGCGTGTAGTCGAAGGGGTCACAAGCCCTATCTCCGATACCGTGATCAGGCTTGGCGTGACCGGCCTGAGCCGCGCGGGCAAGACCGTGTTCATCACCTCGCTTGTGGCCAACCTTATGGACCGTGGGCGGATGCCGGGGCTGCGCGCTGCAGGCGACGGGCGCATTCTGTCAGCATTTTTGCAACCGCAACCCGATGATACCGTGCCGCGCTTTGATTATGAGCACTATCTGGGCGCCCTGACGGGCCCCACGCCTCATTGGCCCGAAGGCACCCGTTCGGTCAGCGAATTGCGCCTGTCGTTTCGCATTCAAGAGACCGGAATGTTCGGCGGTTTGCGTGGCCCGCGCACGGTGCATCTGGATATCGTCGATTACCCGGGCGAATGGCTTTTGGATCTGGCGCTGATGGATCTGAGCTACGCCGAATGGGCCAACGACGTGCTGGCCCGGATCGAAACCCGGGCAGAGGCGTCCGCCTATCTTGCTGCTCTGGGCGCCGTGGATGGCGCGGCGGCGTTCGACGAGATGCAGGCCAAGGCTTTGGCCGGCGAATTTGCAGGCTATCTTCAGGCGGCCCGCGAGGCAGGCTTTGCGGATTGTACGCCGGGTCGGTTCTTGTTGCCGGGTGATCTGGCGGGATCCCCTGCGCTGACATTCGCGCCGCTGCCCGCTGCCGAAAGCGCGCGGCACGGCTCGCTGCTTCGCGAGATGGAGCGGCGCTATGAGGCCTATAAGCGTCAGGTGGTAAAACCCTTCTTCCGTGACCATTTTTCCAAGATCGACCGGCAGGTCGTGCTGGTGGATGTGCTGGGGGCTATTCACGCAGGGCCGCAAGCGGTTGAAGATCTGCGCCGGGCGATGGCCGGTATACTCATGGCGTTTCGTCCGGGGCGCACCGGCTGGCTGGCAAACCTTTTGGGGCAATCCAGGGTAAACCGGATCCTTTTTGCCGCCACCAAAGCGGATCACCTGCACCATTCCCAGCACATGCGCCTGACCGGGATCATGGCCGCGCTGATGCGCGAGGCCAAGGATCGCGCTGATTTTGCCGGGGCCGCCACCGCCGCCATGTCGATAGCTGCCTTGCGCACAACCGTTGAAGAAGCGGTTGCCCACAATGGCGGTACGCTTAACTGTGTGCGCGGCCGTTTGTTGGACACCGGGCGCGAGGCTGCGTTTTACCCCGGTGAGTTACCTGAAAACCCTGCCCAACTTCTGACCCCGGCCCGCGAGGGTGCTGCCAAATGGCTGGATCAGGATTATCAGGTGATGAATTTTGCACCGGCCCGTTTGTCTTTGAAACCCGGCGATGGGCCACCGCATATCCGGCTGGACCGGGTGGCGGAATTTTTAATCGGTGACCGGCTGTGAGGGGCGTGAAATGACCAAATCCAAAGGGCCGGTCCTGATCGAGATGGAGGCATCTGCCGCTGAAGGGCCAGACCGTGCGCCGCCGGTGCCTGAGACATTGGCGCTGGCGCCAGAAGGCCGCGCGATGCAGGTCGTCGCTTCCCTGTCGGCCCGGCCCAGGTCCCGTTTGGGGCGGTTCTTCTGGGGGGTGGCGACGGCGCTGGTGGGGTTTGTGGTCTCGGTTGCGGCATGGCGGTTTGTCGATGGGTTGTTGGCAGCCAATCCGGTCCTTGGGTGGATCGCGGCGGTTTTGGTTGCAGGCTTTGTGCTGGCAGCCGTGCTGATCGCCGTTCGTGAATGGGCGGCCTTTGCACGACTGGCACGGCTGGACCGGGTGCACAAGGCGGCACTGGCGGCGATTGGCACCGGCGATATGGCAGCGGCAGAGCGGGTCGTGGACCGGCTGGCCGCGCTCTACAAGGGGCGGGCAGAGATGGATTGGGGGCGTGCCCGTCTGACGGAACGGCGCGGCGATGTCTTTGACGCCGACGGATTGATGACGCTGGCCGAGGCGGAGTTGATGGCGCCCCTCGACCGCGCTTCCCGGATCGAAGTTGAGGCCGCCGCCCGTCAGGTGGCCACTGTCACGGCAATTGTTCCATTGGCGCTGGCCGATGTGGCCGCCGCCCTGATTTCAAACCTGAGAATGATCCGACGCATTGCCGAGATCTACGGCGGCCGCGCTGGTACATTCGGCAGCTGGCGGCTGATGCGCACCGTATTGACACATCTGGTGGCCACCGGGGCTGTGGCCGTCGGTGATGATCTGATCCAGTCCATCGCTGGTGGTGGATTGTTGTCCAAACTCTCGCGCCGCTTTGGTGAAGGGGTTGTGAACGGCGCGTTGACTGCCCGTGTTGGCGTGGCCGCCATCGAGGTTTGCCGCCCTTTGCCGTTCATGGCCCTTCCCAGGCCGCGCGTGACCAATCTGGTCAGCCGCGCGCTGGCAGGACTGTTCGGCGCGGGCACGTCGCCGGAAGAGGCGCGCAAATCCTGACTTCCCCTGCGCGCGTTCCACGCTACAAAGGGCGAAACAGGCGCGAGGGAAGCGATAATGGACGTATTCGAGCTATTGGGCGTGCTTGCTGTGATCGCGGTTTTAGCGATCCCGGTGGCAGTTGTGGTGCTTTTGATCTCGGTGTCCGGGTTGAAGACCCGCGTGACCTCGTTGGAAAACCGGCTTTCCGCCCAAGAGAAGGCACAGCGCACGAGGCGCGCGGCGCAGGCCATCGCTGAACCCCCTGCTGTGCCAGAGACGGATGCAGCCGCAACCGTTGCGCCGCCCACGCCTCATGAAGAGGTGCCCGCTGAAGAGGCAGTACCACCACTGACCGTCTCTGGCCCGTGGTCTGAGGGCGTGGCCACCGCACCGGCCCGTCCCGACAGCCCTCCGGCGGGTCCGGCCCGCGTGTCTGCCCTTGGAAATTGGCTGAAAGACAATTGGGTTTATGCCGTCTCGGCCCTGTCGCTGGCGTTGGCGGGGATCTTTTTCGTGCAATACGGGATGGAAAAGGGCCTGTTGCCGCCCGGATTGCGGATCATGGCGGCGATTGCGTTTGGCGGCATCTTGATCGCAGGTGGCGAATGGTTGCGCCGCCGTCATGGTGACGGAGAAAACGCGGCAACGGCCTATCTGCCTTCGGTCTTTGCAGGCGCGGGGCTTGTATCTATCTTCGCAGGCATCATCGCTGGTCGGCAGCTTTACGGGCTGATCGGGCCTGAGGCGGCGTTTCTGGGGCTTTTGACCGCAGCGGCACTGGCCATCGTGCTTGGCTGGTTCTACGGGCCGTTTTTGGCCGGTTTCGGGCTGATCGGCGCAGCGGCGGCGCCGTTTTTAGTCGGCGGTGACAGCGAAGCGCCCTATTGGCTTTACGGCTACTATGCGCTGATTGCAGGGGCCGGGCTTGCCATTGACACCATCAGGCGTTGGGCCTGGGTATCAATTTTGGCGCTGGTTCTGGGTTATGCCGGGGCGGCGCTGGTGTTTCTTGGAACCGGCGGGCCGGGCTGGTTTGCGCTGATGCTGGTGGCCATGGTGGTCCTTAGCATCTCTGTGCCTGCGCGGGGTCTGATTGCCGATCACGGCGGGCCAATGCTGGCCGAGCTGTTGACCAAGAAGGCGCGGCCAGAGTTTCCGACGATGCTCGCGGCAGGTGCTGTTGCGGCCTCATCTCTCATCTTGGTGTTGATGCCGACGGATAACCCGGTGGAAAGCACGATCGTGTTTTTGTGCCTGACGGCGCTGGCACTGGCGCTGGCCTTCTGGTCGGGCAAGGCCCGCGCATTGTCGGACCTGACAATTCTGCCTGCGGCGGCGTTTCTGGTCCGACTTGGGTTTGAAGGGATCGATAGCTGGCCATTGGCGCAAACCTACCATGCCGGAGCCATCACCTTGCGCGCGCCGGAGACCTCTGCGCCGATGACGGCGGCGCTTTTGCTGGGGTTGGGCGTAGTGATCAGTTTGTCCGCCGCATGGGTGTCAGGCGGGGCAGGGCGGCTAAAGCCATTCTGGGCCGCAGGGGCGGCGTTGGTGGCCCCGCTGGCGGCATTGGTATTAGAGCTTTTCTGGGCCCCTGCGGCGGTGTTGGGCAGCTATGGCTGGGCGCTGCATGTGATCGCATTGGCGGTGCTGATGGTTGCCATGGCTGGGTATTTTGCGCGGCAAGATGGCGATGATATGCGCCGCGCCGCCTATGCGACGCTGTCCGCTTTGTCGCTGATTGCGCTGGCTTTGTTCTTGATCACCACCAAAGGTGCGTTGACCTTGGCGCTCGCGGTACTGGCGGTGGTGGCCGCTGTGCTTGACCGGCGGTTTAAGCTGCCGGAGATGGGCTGGTTCATTCAGGCCGCTGTGGTTGCGCTGTCGTGGCGGCTGGTGATTGATCCGGGTCTGCTCTGGGCGGTTGAAGACGCTGCTTTGTGGGAGGTTTTGGCCTCATACGGTGGATCGGCTGCTGCGATGGGCGCGGTTATGTGGCTGCTGAAAGGGATCGATCGACGCGGTGCACAGGTCTTTGCGGAAAGCGGCGGAGCGGCGTTTGCGGCCCTTCTGGTCAATGTTCTGATCATGCGCCAGTTGATTGACAACACTACCGGCGATTGGATCGCCGCACATTGGGCGCTTAGCCTCAATGCCATGCCGTGGTTGATCCTGATGCTTGTGCAGCTTTACCGGTTGAAACTGGGCGGGCGGCTTAACTGGCTGCGTTGGGGCATTGCCGCAGTGGCCGCCATTCTGGGCTTTGGCGGGATACTGGCAGCCAGCCTTCCTGCAAATCCCCTGATGGGGTTCATGAGCCGGGAAGAGCAGGTCTATGGGCCGCACATCTTCGACACGCTCTTTGTGGCCTACGCGCTGCCGGGGATCTTGTTGCTGGCCGTACTTTCCCGGCTTGGTCATTTGCCGCTTTGGCTGAACCGGGGGCTGATGGGCATTGGTGCCGCATTGATGGCGCTTTATGCATCGCTTGAGATCCGGCGCTTTTGGCGGGGCGATGACCTGTCACTGCCCGGCGTCACGCAGCCTGAGCTTTATAGCTACACCGTGGCGCTGATGGTGCTGGGTGCAGTACTTCTCTATCAGGCCATCGCCCGGCGCTCGCCGGGATTGCGCCGCATTGCCATGGGGGTGATTGCCCTGACGGTGGCCAAGGTGTTCTTGATCGATGCCTCAGGGTTGACCGGCCTGACGCGGGTGTTTTCGTTCCTTGCTCTTGGCCTGTCGCTGGCCGGGCTGGCTTGGTTGAACCGTTGGGCGGCGGGGCAGCAGGGAGACGATACCGAAGAGGGCTCAAACGGCACGCCAGACTAGGGGAAGCGTTGCCCTGCCAAAGGTGGGATCAGATCGCCGCTGACAAGTTTGCTGAGTATGGTGGGCATCGGCGAGGTGCGCGAAATCGGGGTCATCACCCGGTCACGCAGCCATGGCAGGATCTGGCTGTCGGATTGATATTGCGGGGTGAA
This sequence comes from Albidovulum sp., assembly GCA_049646285.1. Classification (GTDB taxonomy): domain Bacteria; phylum Pseudomonadota; class Alphaproteobacteria; order Rhodobacterales; family Rhodobacteraceae; genus Albidovulum. The sequence goes on from JBARVN010000147.1 coordinate 7,957, forward strand.
GGCCCAGCTCATGCCCTGATAGACCCGCACATGCCAGCGGCGCATGGCCGCATAGGCCGCCAGCGGGTTTTCGGCATCTGAGCGCAGAGCCGCGGCCAAGGCCGCCGCATCCAAAAGCGCCATATTCGCCCCTTGCCCAAGCTGAGGCGAGGCCCGGTGCGCGGCATCCCCGATATAGGCGATCGCCTGGCCATAGGGACGCGACAGCGTGCCGTGCGTGTAGCGCGCTGTCACCATGTCGTCATGCTGACCAACCGTCTCAAGGAACGGTGCGAATTCGGGCCAGAACGCCAAGACCTCTGCCTTCCAATCGCCGAAGGGTGCTGCGCGCCATTTTGCGATGCGCGCAACCGGCAGGGACCAGAAAATCGCAGCGAGGGATGCGGGCGCATCCGGCATCTGGCCCAGCGGCAAGATGCCTGCCATGCGTGCGGCCTTGTCATAGCGCTGGGTCAGCCGGTCTTTGGGCAGATCGGTGTGCGCGGGCCAAGTCACGGTGCCCCAGATCGCGCCATAAGACAAAGATCGTGCCTGCAAGGGCGAGAGCCGTGATGCGGCGCCTGAGGCATCGACGATCAGATCAAAGGGGCCGGACGCCTTCCCCTCATCCGTCACGATCCACCGACCCCGGTCAGCAAGTCGTGTCTCCACAACCTTTGTCGCAGGCGTGATCGAAACGCCCCGGCTGCGCATCGCCTCATAAAGGGCATGAAAAAGGCTCGCCCGGTGGATCGCCAGACCAAAGCGCTTGCCTTGCTTGCGGTCATAATAGACATCAAGCACCGCGCGGCCGGTGCGGACCTCGTGGCCCACCATGCGCGAAATCGGTGCCCCGAGTTCCCGCGCAGCGTCGCCCGCTCCGATCAGGTCCAGCACCGCCTGACCCACGGGCTGGATGACCAGACCCGACCCGACCGGGCGGGGCACGTCGAATTGGTCAAAAAGCGTAATCTCATGCCCGTCGTCGGCCAAGAGCGACGCGGTGGCCAACCCGCCGATGCCGGCGCCCACAATCGCGATCTTCATGCGTGGCCTCACCGTAGCTTCGGGATGCCGCCCGGCAGGGATTGCGGCGCGACCAGACCGTAACGCAGCCCGCGTCCGATGCGGTGGGCAAGGGCTGACCATTGCGCGGCGATCTGGGGCGCAAGGGTTCGTACCAGAACGCTGTCAAAAAGCGCCAGCCATGCGTCGAACATGCCCGGTCGGACATTCCCGGCACGCTGATGCACCGCCATCGGATTGCCGTCATAGGACCGCTCATGCAAGATTGCGTTGCGCCAGAACCCCGCGATCTTCGCCTCATGCGTGGGCCAGTCGGTGACATGGGCGGCGAAAACCGGGCCAAGGGTCGGATGGGTGCGCACGGCGGCATAAAACTCGGCCACAACATGGGCAATCTGATCGGCGTCAATCTCAAAGCGCGGGGGCAGGGCGGGCATTGGGTTTCCTTTCGCACCCGATCCTTGCGCGCCATAGACGCGCGATGCAAGTGACAGGGTGCCGCGCCCACTTTACCATCAGCCAGCGCCTGCTTATAAGGCGAGCATGACACGCATATCCGCGATCATCATTCGAATTAGCGGCCCGGCGATCTGACCCTTCAGACGCCGGGATAATGGCGTCTGACCCTTCGCGCCGATCCGCCTTTCCCCGATACCATGAGGACCGCCCCAGATGTGCGCTGACAAAACCGAAACACCCGACTATCGCAACACTGTTTTCTTGCCCCAGACCGAATTTCCGATGCGCGCGGGGCTGCCCATGCGCGAACCCGAATGGCTGGCGCATTGGGAAAAGATCGGCATCTATGACCGGTTGCGCGAAAAGGCCGCCAACGCAGGTGGTGCCCGCGCGCCCTTCATCCTGCATGACGGCCCGCCCTATGCCA
>JBARVN010000148.1:0-3022 GCA_049646285.1 Albidovulum sp.
CAACGGGGGTGATTGCCACGCTCTGCGCACTGGCGCTGGGGCTGGAGGCAGTGGTGAAGGCGCGGATGTTTTTGAAGGTTCTCAACACGTCCGTGCATAGGTTCGAATACCGGGACGGGGTGCTGCATCTCAATCAATTCGGCGCGACCCCGCATCTGGACCTTATCGAGAGACAGGCGTCGCGGACACATTACTAAAGCGCTACGCCTTGGTGTAGTCCGGCCCGACACATGTCGGCAGATCATCTGCGAGTTTCAGCCATGGGAGTTTTTCTTCGTAGGCGACGTGCAGCGTTGGTTCGAGATTGCCCGGTTCTTCCAGTGCGGCCACGTATAGGTGCATGACGCCCGACATTTTCTTGGAACGGAAGGAAACGGGTGATCCGCAGGTCGCGCAGAAACGCCGCTCTACGCCCGGAGATGAGTTGTAGATTTTCGGTTCCACACCCGTCCATCGCCATTGCCCATCCAATACACCGATATAGGTGGTCATAGGCGCGGCGCACTGGCGTCGGCAGCTGTCACAATGACAATTCACGCAAGCTTGGACAGGGGCGTCAACTTCGAAACTGACGGCCCCACACAGGCAATGACCACGCATATTCACCCTCCTTGGTGGCCCCGTCAGGTTCAAGGCGCGCCCGGATCAGGTCTTGGCCAAATGCGCGCCAAAATTGTTCGTCGGCGACAGGATTGGACCAAACCACGGGATGTTGTGCCATCACCCTAAGATTTGGTCAGCGGTACGACGTTCGGGCTGTCACCGTCCGGAGCCAGCTCTTCGAAATCGAAGTTGTCGAGCCTTCCTGCGCGTTTGCCTGCACGTTCAGCGGCGGTAAGAATGCCGTCGATGTCACCGCGCGCCTGAGTGAAATGGGTGTCGAGTTTCGACACACGCTCTACGATCAGCTCGACGTCGCGGTGGAGTTGTTTCAGCGTCGAACGGATCGCCCCTGCCTGTTCGCGCATGCGTGCATCTTTCAAGATCGCGCGCATGGTATTGAGCGTGGCCATGCATGTGGTGGGCGACACGATCCAGACTTTGGCCGTGAACCCATCGCGCACCAATTCGGGGAAATTGGCGTGCAGTTCGGCATAAACCGCCTCGGACGGCAGAAACATCAGCGCGCCGTCAGCGGTTTCGCCGTCGAGGATGTATTTTTCCGAAATCGCCTTGATATGACTGCGCACCGAGATGCGCAGCATCCTTTGCGCCTCAATCGCCTCGGAGTTATTGGTGGCGCGGCGGAGCGCTTCATAGGCTTCCAGTGGGAACTTGCTGTCAATCACAATGGGGCCCGGCGGGTTGGGCAGGTGGATCAGACAATCGGCGCGTTTGCCGTTGGATAGGGTCGCTTGCAGCGTGTAGGCGTCGGGCGGCAGTGCCTTGTGCACGATGTCATTAAGCTGGATTTCCCCAAAGGCACCGCGGGTCTGTTTGTTCGACAAGATGTCTTGCAAGCCAAGCACATCGCCCGAAAGTTTCTCGATATTGGTTTGGGCCTTGTCGATGGTTTCCAGCCGCTGCTGCAGATCACCCAAGCTGCGCGCGGTGCGGGTGGCCGAGCCTTGAAGGCTTTCGGTCATGCCACGCGATACATCGGCCAGCCGCTGTTCCATCATCTGCAGCATCTTGGTTTGCGCTGTCGCCTGCGCTTCGGACACATGATGCAGCCCGCCCGAAAGCTGCTGCTGCCCGTCCGAGAGGGATTGCACACGGCTGCCAAGGTTTTGCATCTGATAAAGCATCGGTTCGGTCATCTTTGCCGACCGTCCAGCCGCCCGCATCGTCAGAATGATCAGGATGAACAACAACAACAAGAGCCCCGCACCGATAAGCGCGGCGATGACCATGGGGTCATCAAGCATGTAGGTCTGGCCGTTGAAAGTGATCATGTGCGTCCGAATAGCCGTTCGATATCAGTCAGTTTCAGCTCCACATAGGTGGGCCGTCCGTGGTTGCATTGCCCCGAAAGCGGCGTTGCCTCCATTTCGCGCAACAGCGCGTTCATTTCCTCGGGCCGCATCTGCCGGCCCGAGCGGATGGAGCCGTGGCAGGCCATACGGCTGAGCACGGCATCAATTTTGGATTGCAGGCGCTGGCTGTCGCCAAGGTCATGCAATTCGTCAAGGATATCGCGGATCAGCGCTGTCGCGTTCACTTCGCCTAATATTGCCGGGGTTTCGCGGATCGCAATGGCGCTGCCGCCGAAAGGTTCAATCGTCAGACCAAGCTGGCTTAGGGCTTTGGCATGGGTCAGGATCAGTTGCGCATCAGGTTCCGAGAGGTCGACGATCTCGGGGATCAAAAGCGCCTGAGCCGCGACGCCATTTGCATCTCGCTGGCGCTTCAGCCGTTCATAGACCAGCCGCTCATGGGCTGCGTGCTGATCGACGATAACAAGACCCGTGGCGGTTTGGGCAATGATATAATTTTCGTGCAGTTGCGCCCGCGCGGCGCCCAGCGGGTGGTTTTCGACCGGTTGATCCGGTTCGAGGGCTGGTGCGGGTTCATAGCGCGCGGTGGCCTCGGCCAGTTCGGGGGCCAGCGGCGCCTGCAACTGATATGCGGTGCGGATCGCCCCGGCTGAAGGCCGATCCATCTGGTAGATGTGCGGCGGGCCGGAGACAGGGCGCATGGCCCCTAGCGTCGCACCGGCGACGGTTGATGACGCGCGGTGCCCTGCTTCGGCCAATGCGTGGCGCAAAGCTGAGACGATGAGACCGCGCGCAACACCCGGTTCGCGAAAGCGCACTTCGGATTTGGCCGGGTGTACGTTGACGTCCACACGCTCAGGATCGCAGGTCAGATTGAGGACAGCGGCAGGGTGCCTGTCGCGGCTAAGCACATCCATATAGGCCGCCCGAAGCGCCCCGATCAAAAGCTTGTCGCGCACGGGTCGGCCATTGACGAACAAGAATTGTTCCACAGCCGCACCGCGGGAATAGGTTGGTAGCGCCGCAAATCCGGTCAGGTGGATGCCTTCGCGTGTCGCATCGATGGGCAATGCATTATCCGCAAA
>JBARVN010000149.1:0-6189 GCA_049646285.1 Albidovulum sp.
TGCTGGCTCCTTTGTTTGGATTGTTGGGTGCGATCCTGGCGCTGCTGCTTGAAGCCATTTTTCTACTGATTTCGAGTTTGATAGGAGGGCGCAGCAAGGCGCGTGCGGCCCGTGATCCGGCGCCGGAACGGCGGCCCATTCAGTACGCCCTGTCGCGGCGTTGGCTGCATGTCCCGGCCATTTTTGCCGTGCTGATCGGGGGCGTGCTGCTGGGTGTAAACGCCTTCTTTTTTGAACCTGCGCTAAGATATGGGCTGGACCGGGTTGGCGAGCGTACCGGCTATGACGTGCAGTTTGATGCGGCAAGCGGCAGTTTGCTGAACGGCCATGTCGTGCTTGAGGGCGCGAGTGTTACACGCGAAGGCGCGGCCGGACCGGTTGCGGACATCAAGGCAGAGCATGTTGTGCTGGATGTCGCCCTTCTGTCGCTGCTTTCGTCTGAGCGCAGGATTGAGAGGCTGGAATTGTCGGGCGTGACCGGTGCGTTGGCACTGCCAGCCGTTGAGGACGTTGACGCAAAGGCCGAACCGCATAAAAAGCAACGGCGCCGCTTTGTTGTGGAAGATGTGCGCATCGCTGATGTGGATCTGTCGGTGGCGCATGGCAGCCAAACGCCGTACCGGATTGAGATTGTGCGCGCCGAGGCGGCCCCCTTTCGCAGTCGCCTTGCCGTCTTTGATCTGTTCTTTCGCTCAAATCTGGAGGCGCGGATTGATGGTACGCCCCTGCGTGTGGCCACGCGCGAAATCGCGGGGCAGGGACGGCGGACCGAGTGGGACTTTGATCAGGTGCCAGGCGAGCTTTTGGCACGGTTCGTTCGGCGCGCGCCGGTTAACTGGCTGAAGGCTGGCATGATCTCGGTTCACGTCGAAGATGAATGGGCGCGCGAAGATCGGCGCATTGACATGGATTGGACGATTGCGCTGGACGGTGTTCGGGTCTCGGCCCCCGAGGGCGCGGGCATTCCTGAAAGGGTAAGCATCGCTGCATTGGACAAAGTGTTGGCGCTGCGCGATGGGGACGCCGATTTCAACTTTACATTGGATCTGGATCGCGAGCGGCTTGAAACCTCTTCTTCGGGCGATCTGACGGCTCTTTGGGATGCGCTTAAGGACGGCGTGGCCGCAGCGGTTGCCGCAACGACCGAGACGCCGAAGGATGTTGTAAAAGGGCAGATCGGCAAGGCCGGCGATGCGCTTCGCAATCTGATTTCGCCCTGAGGGCCCGGGCGTTTTTTCAAGGGCGCGGACTGGACGCAGAACTGTGATCTGCGGTAAATTCCTTTATGGCCAACAAAACCGTCCCAACCGCGGAAACGCCCGCCCAATTCATCGCATCGGTGGAACCGGCGGCGCGGCGCAATGAGGCGGAAAAGCTTGACGCGCTGTTTCGCACGGTGACCGGGTTTCAGCCCGTGATGTGGGGACCGTCGATCATCGGCTACGGGCGCTATCACTACCGCTATGCGACCGGTCGCGAAGGTGATTATCTGGCGACGGGATTTTCGCCGCGCAAAGCCGCCCTGAGCGTCTATATCATGCCCGGTTATGCTGATTTTTCACATATACTGACCGATCTTGGCCCGCATAAGCTGGGAAAATCCTGCCTTTATATCAAGCGCCTGTCAGACATTGATCAAGGCGCCCTTGCCCGGTTGATCCGGGCAGGGCTAGAGGATTTGGGGCAACGCTGGGCGGTTCAGCCCGCTTAGCCAAGCATCAACTGATAGCTTGAAGGGATATAGCGGAACCCGTCACCGGCCGCTTCGACAAACCCGGTGGCCGGGAAGGGCATGTGATAGCCGATGAAGGGCAGGCGGTCTGCCGCGATCATGCCCAGCAGTTTGCGCCGGGTGGCGGCAGCTGCGGCTTTGTCGGCGTCAAACTTGACTTCCCAATCGGGTTTTTCCAGTGACCAGACCGGATGATTGGCGGTGTCGGCGATCAGCACTAACCCCTTGCCGCCGCTTTCGATCATATAGCCCATATGGCCGGGCGTGTGCCCATGTGCGGCCATCGCCGTGATGCCCGGGCTGACCGCCCCGCCATCATCCAGAAAACTCATCTGATCGTTGAGCGGGCGCACCTTGGCGTCAAAACCTTCGTTGCCCGCACCCATCCAGTGATTGTGCTCGACCGCGCCTGTCACATAGCGCGCATTGGCAAAGGTCGGGCCTGCATCCCCCGCCAGCCCGCCAATATGGTCGCCGTGCATATGGGTGATGACCACGGTGTCCACCTGATCGGGCGCATAGCCTGCCGCGCCAAGGGCTGCGGTGATGCCCGCGGGGTTAAGGCCGGTGTCGAACAGCACCAGTTCTTCGCCGGTATTGATCACGGTGGGGGTAAAGAAAAACTGGGCCACATTTGTCGGGATAAAGGCGGCGGCCGAGGTTTCGGCGAAGGCTTCGGGGCTGACATTCATGCCGAATATGCTTTGCGGGTCCTCCACCGGACGTGTCCCCGCGAGCAGCGTGGTGACTTCGAACCCGCCGAGCATGAAGCGGCTGAAAAGCGGTGTCGACATGCCCATCATATCGGCTTTTGCCAAGGCGGCGTTCGGGGCGCAGGCAATCACGGGGGCAGCAGCCCCGGCCAATAGCACCTGTCGGCGGCTGAGTGTGGCAGTCATGATCGGTTCTCCCTGATTGTGAAGGCCGAAGCTTAGATCAGCGCGGGGCGCGCGGCAGATCACAATTACGTCAGGCCTTTGCGCCCTTGGACGTGTTCTGCCGGTAGGCTGCCGGGGTCTGGCCATAGCTGCGCTGGAATTCACGGTAGAAGTTGGAGCGGGTCAGAAACCCCGATTGATCCATCACCTTGACGACACTCAGATCTGTGTCTGCAAGAAGGGATGCCGCGTGCTCCAACCTGAACCCGTTCACATATTGCGAGACATTCATGCCCTTGCTTTGGTTGATGGCGGCGGAAAGGGCGCGCGCGGGTACATGCAGCCGCTTGGCAAGCCGTTCGACCGACAGATCGGTGTCGCGGTACAGCTGGCTGTTGATCAGCAGATCATGCGCGGATTGTTCAAGGCTCGCCGCCTCGTCAGCCAAGACCGGTGCTGTGGCCTTTTTTGCTTGGCGGACCGAGGGCAGGTTGGACACGCTCACGATGATGATGATGAGGGCCGGGATCAATATCATCGACCCGAGGGAGATCAACGTCATCGCGCTGTCGCTGCGTTGAATGGCAAAGCTGACAGCGATGGCGGTATCCATCACGAAAAGCGCAAGCAAAAACCCCGCAGCCCAGAGCATCCAGCGCCTGAGACCATCTGCCATTTCCAGACGCGCATAGGTCAGATGGTCCGGTCCCTTGCGCCACATCAGCAGTAACCCCGCAGCATAGATGAGGTAGCTTAAGCCAATCACCCAATCCATTCCTGCCCAGTCGCCCGCCAGCAAAGGTGCAAGAACCGCGACCACCAGGGCCAGACCCAGATGGGACGAGATGAAGGGCAAACGGCGCTGTTGAGGCAGCGACTGCACGCCAAATCCAAGATAGAGCAGCGGCCCCGCGAAAAGCGGCAAGGACCGCTGCAAGGGGATAAGCTGCGCAATGCCGTAGCCAAAACGCAGCCCCACCATCAGGCTGCCAGTTGCGATCAGCGCAAAAAACGCCACAAACAGATTGCGTGCCGACGGATGCCCCAAATCCAGTCTGGCGGCCAACACGCAAGCCACGATGGCCAGCAGGAATGTCAGGATCGGCAGCGGAAAAACAAGCAGGTCGCCTGGCATTTTCTGTCCTCTTTTGTGCGCAGCCTGTCCTCGATCATGATCAAGGACAGCCAGGGGCGGTGCAACCCATTGTTCCTAAATCGGTCTTAGCCAATGTGAATGGCATCTGAAACCGAAACCTGGAGCATCACCCATGAAATTCAACGCCCCCTCTATCGCCCTCATAGGGCTTCTTTGCAGCGCAGCGGCTGTGCAGGCGGAAACCTTCCAGACGGGTCTGCAAGACCTGAGCATCCCCGACGCCAGCGGCGACCGCCCCATTCAGGGATATATCTGGTATCCGACGCGCCAGACCGATGGGCAGGTCGGTGAGCATGGAAATGGGGTATGGGAGAGCATTCAGGTGATACCGGGTGCAGAGCCAGTGGAGGGCCAGCATCCGCTTGTGATCCTGTCCCACGGCATGTTCGGCAATGCCCGCAATCAGGCCTGGCTGGCGGATGCCTTGGTGGAGCAAGGCTACATCGTGGCGGCGATCGACCATCCCGGCACCACGACCTTTGACCGCGATCCCGACCAGCGGCGCGCACTGTGGCAACGCCCCCGCGATATTTCGCGCACCATTGATCATGTGACCGGCAGTGCCGATTATGGCCCGTTGGTTGACCCAGACCGGATCTTTATGGCCGGTCACTCGCTGGGTGGCTTCACGGCCATTGCACTGGCGGGTGGGCGCTATGACCAAAAGACGTGGGATGCGTTTTGCGCGGGCATGCCGGGCGAGTTGGTTTGTGGTATATTTGATGACTGGCAGGTCGCAAAAACGCCCGAGGACAGTGCGCAGATGAGCGCCGATCTTTCAGACCCGCGCATTGCCGGTTTCGCGGTCTTTGACCTTGGCGGCACACAGACCTTTTCACCCGTCAGCCTTGGGGCAATTCACCGCCCCTTGCTGATCTACGGCGCTCCGCTGGACAAGCACGGCATAGATCTGGACATTGAATCGCGCGCGCTTGTCGCGGCCTTACCCGGCGAAAACGTCACTTATCTTGAACCCCCGATGCTGTCGCATTTTGATTTTCTGGGTGTCTGTACACCGAAAGGTCTGGCAATCTTGCGCGAGGAAGAGCCTGAGGATGCCTTCATCTGTGAAGAAGGCACCGAAGAACGCCGGGCTGAACATGACCAGATTGCAAAAGAGGTCACGGCGTTTTTTGGCGGGCTTTGAAGGAACGCGTGCAGGTCCATACCCTAACTATGATGGACGGTATGGATCTGCTTTGATATTTGGGTTTGAGGGGCGCGTTTCCCCTCAAACCCGAGCCGCTTTTTGCTGACCTATGGCCCGTAGGCCACCTGCGGCAGCCAGGTTGCGAGTTTCGGGAATACGTAGATCAAGGCGACCGCGATCAGCTGGATCACCATGAAGGGGATGATGCCGCGGTAAATCGTCATCGTCGTGACCCCCTTTGGCGCTACACCTTTCATATAGAACAGCGCAAAACCGACCGGCGGGGTGATGAAAGACGTCTGCAGGGTGACGGCAAACAGCACGGCGAACCACACAAGGTCTACATCCAGCCCAACGAGAACTGGCGCAATCAGCGGCAGCAAGATCAGCGTGATCTCGATCCAGTCCAGAACAAAGCCCAAAAAGAAGGCGACGACCAAGATCACGATGACGACGCCATTGGGCCCGAAAGGCAGGCTTGTCAGCGCATCCTCAATCAGCTCATCCCCGCCGAAACCGCGCAGCACGAGTGCGAAAGCCGTAGCGCCGACGAAGAGGGCGAAGATATAGGAGGTGGTCTTCATCGTGGCGCGCAACACCTCTTGCAGGCCGGAAAAGTTCAGCCGCCTGCGCAGGAGCGCGAGCAGAGTTGCACCAAGGGCACCCACACCTGACGCCTCGGTCGGAGTGGCAATGCCAAAGAAGATGCTGCCAAGCACGGCGATGATCAGAAGCGCGGGTGGGATTGTTGATTTCAGCACATTGAAGAACAGGCCGAAGGTGACAGGTTCGGCATCTTTTGGCGCCGGGGCGACGGAGGGGCGCACCCATGCGTAAACAAGGATGAACACCCCATAAAGCCCGCCCAGCATCAGGCCTGGAAGCATCGCGCCCATGAAGAGATCGCCGACCGAGACGCGGATCTGATCGGCCATAAGCACCAGCATGATCGAGGGCGGGATGAGAATGCCCAACGTGCCGGTGGCACAGACGACGCCGCAGGCCAAAGCTGCATCGTAGTGGTGCTTTAGCATCAAAGGGATGCCGAGGATCGCCAGCAGCACAACCGCAGCCCCGATGATCCCAGTCGAGGCGGCCAGCAGGACGCCAATGACCACAACCGTTATCGCCAGCCCACCCCGCACCCGGCCAAAAAGCTTGGCCAGATCCGTCATCAGATCTTCGGCAATGCCCGACTTGTCCATCATGATGCCCATGAAGACGAACATCGGCAGGGCCACGAGAACCCAGTTGTTCATCACCGCGTAGATAC
>JBARVN010000150.1:0-29594 GCA_049646285.1 Albidovulum sp.
CGAACAGGCACCCGCTTGGCGTGCCCGCAAGGTGTCGCGAATTGTGGCAGCGGTCTGAAAACGGCCGGAAAGATTATTTTTCCCGACCGATAAACCTAAAGACAATAGGGCCAAGGAGGCGTTTTTGTGCACGAAACTGCCAAATCAGCGGGTCGTGCCTGTGCCTTCAGACCAGAGTTGCCTCGGTCGCTGCACGCATGTCGGCTTCGGTGACACCCTCGGCAAGCTCGACAATCTTCAGCCCGCCGGAGACCACATCCAACACACCAAGATTGGTGATGATCCGGTCCACCACCGCTTTGCCGGTGAGGGGCAGCGTGCAATCTTTCAGCACCTTGGACTCTCCGTGCTTTGAGGTGTGGTCCATCACCACCACCACGCGGCCCACACCGGCCACCAGGTCCATGGCACCGCCCATGCCCTTGACCAGCTTGCCGGGGATCATCCAATTGGCCAGATCGCCGTTTTCGGCCACTTCCATCGCGCCAAGGATCGCCATGGCGATTTTGCCGCCGCGGATCATCGCAAAACTTTGCGCGGAATCGAAATAAGCGGTCTGCGGCAGTTCGGTGATGGTCTGCTTGCCCGCATTGATCAGATCGGCATCCTCCTCACCCTCATAAGGGAAGGGACCCATGCCCAGCATGCCGTTTTCTGATTGCAGCGTCACTTCAATCCCTTCCGGGATGTAGTTGCTGACCAGTGTCGGAATGCCGATGCCAAGATTTACGTACCAGCCATCTTGCAGTTCCTGCGCCGCGCGTGCGGCCATTTGATTGCGGTCCCAAGGCATGATTAGATTCCTTTACTGTCAGGCTTGCGCGGCTGAGGGCTTGATATTGAGGTATGTGGAAGCAAACTCTTGCCAAACTGCAAGACCGTATTTGTGGTTCATATGCACGAAATCGGTGTGAGGTATCGTTTCACCGCTACCCTCGGCGGGTTCTACGGCCAGGTCCGAGAAGGACAGAAATGGCGCAGCGATTGTCGATTGCGGTTGCAGCAGCAGACATAGGCCAGCGGCGTCTGCAGCATTGCGCAAACAATTGGTCCAATGGGTGTAAATGCGTGATGCCAACGGATGCAGCGCCAGAATCCGCGAGGCGCGTGCCCGGCGGTCGAGCTTGTCGGAGGTTGTTGTAATCGCTTCGCTGGGCATCGGGGCCATGGTGATGACACCGCCAAACGACGGGCCAACCACAGCGCGCCAACCCTCGACGGTTGATTGCGCTTCGCGGTCGATAAAATCTTCCAAAAAACCGGTGGAGATGAGCGCACTGCATTCCCGTCCCGCGCACTCGACAAGATCGAATTCGCCCAACGTATTGGCAATGTTGTGCAATGGCGCGCGGATGCCGGTAACAAGAACTCTGTCCCACGCATTCAGATCGATGTCGGCCGATCCGTTCAGGTCAGCAAAGGTCTGTTCGGCGCCGGGTTTCTTGAAAACTGGGCGATAGATCCCGTTCGTATCGACAGCTCCACTTGAAAACGCAGGTTCGGAGGCAACAAAATAGCCGATCTCGACGCCAGGGTATTCAGAGAGAAACTGGGTTTCCCCCTGTTTCAGCGCCCCCGCGTGAGAATTTCCAAGCACGAGCAGGCGTGTCATTTGCGAAACGCCTCCAACAACTGTTCTTCGCAGACCAGATCGTCCTCTGTCGCTGACGAAACCTTTTGCCGCGCGGGCTTGGGCTGCATCGGCTCATTTTCGGCTGCGCCTCCGGCATGTGCGGCCAAGAAGCTGCGCATGACCCGCTTTACGCCCTTGTGTTTGACCGATCTGAGGTTTTCTTCAAAGAAGCTGCCCCGGGATGGGTGACTTGCGACGATTTCATACGACGGAAAGTAATCGATGTCGTCATGGTCAAGGCATAGCTCACCGCAGACCGCCCGCAAGATCGATTTTGAGTAGATCGTCGCCGGAAGAATATGATTGCCGCTGGCGGTTGCCGTCAATGGAACCGGCGATACGGTGAGTAGAAATTTTACTCCCGGCGAAATCTCCTGCAGAATTTGGCGCAAACGCTCAAAATCGGCTTTGATTTCGGAAAAGCGGAAGTTTTTGAATGCAAAAACATCCGGGTTCATGCGGCCCGCAATGGTGCCGGGTGCCGTGGGATAGACCGTGCCGCTGGCAATATGCTCCCAACATTCAGTCAGTCCCATCGTGAATACAACAAGCTGAGCCTGTTCAAGTGCCCGTCGGACGGCCCTGAGGTGGTATTCTCGCGCTTCTAAGACATGTTCTGGCGCATCCAATCCGTTTGGCTCCACGCCCGGGCGCAGCGCATCGAAATACCGGCCACCGCGTTCCCAGACCGGCTCCGCAGGTGTGAAGGCTTGGCTTGCTTCCAAGACGAGCTGAAGGAACTGCCGTACCGAGTAGATGTTTCCGTAGCGTGCCGAATATAACCGGTAGCCATATTTGTGCGCCAGTGTTTCGGGGCAGTTGCGAGGCGCGGGTTCCGTATCGATCACATTATATCCCGACGCCACAAGCGACCGGCCAACATGCTGGGCAAAGCAGCTTCCTGCCGTCACAACCGGCATCTGGCGGGTGATCGGAAACCGGGGCTGGTAGACGTCCGGTGGCGGGTATGCCTGCGCCTCGGCCACGCCAGAGCGCCAGAAAGCCCGCGCTTCGAGGCCTTCATAGGGGGATTTATTTTGTGTCGTGTCGCTCATCTATGCCGCTGGACGGGTTGTGCGGTTCTCGATGCGTTTTTCATGATCGCCCTGGATCAGCCGGTGCACATAGATGCCGGGCAGGTGGATCATGTCCGGATCAAGACTGCCGGTTGGAACGATCTCTTCCACTTCAGCCACACAGATGCGCCCGCAGGTGGCGGCGGGCGGGTTGAAGTTGCGCGCGGTCTTGCGAAATACCAGATTGCCGGTCTCATCCGCTTTCCAGGCTTTTACGATGGACAGATCGGCAAAGATGCCGCGTTCAAGGATATAATCCTGACCGTCGAAGGTTTTGACTTCTTTGCCCTCGGCAATCACGGTGCCGACGCCGGTTTTGGTGTAAAAGCCGGGGATGCCCGCACCAGCGGCCCGCATGCGTTCTGCCAAGGTGCCTTGGGGCGTGAATTCCAGCTCCAGCTCGCCCGACAGATATTGGCGCATGAATTCAGCGTTTTCACCGACGTAGGAGGAGATCATCTTCTTGATCTGCCGCGTCTCCAACAGTTGGCCAAGGCCAAATCCGTCAACGCCTGCATTGTTGGATGCCACGGTGATATCCTTTGTGCCAGCATCGCGAATGGCCGCGATCAGCAGCTCAGGGATGCCGCAGAGGCCAAACCCACCGGCGGCAATCAGCATGCCGTCAAAAAGAAGCCCGTCCAGCGCATCATTCGCTGATCTATAGAGTTTCTTCATTCTCTTCTCCCCGTAGCGTTTGATCGCACAATGTCTTGACGGTCAGACCGGTATTATTCGAATTTCGACACATCAAGTGTCAAAAACAGAAAACGACATCTTATGCTTGTCGCCGTGTTTGACGTGGCCCTGCAGCGAAGTCAATTTGCACAGTTCGTGCTATTCAGCGGCTTTCGCCGCCGCCTTCTTGGCAGTGGTTTTCTTTGCCGCCGGTTTTTTCGCCGCCGCCTTGGCCTTTGGTTTCGCTTTGGCTTTTGGCTTGGCCTTGCGCGCGGGTTTCCCTTTGGCCGCTTTTTCATTGGCCAGCGTCACCGCATCCTCAAAGGTCACTGCGTCAGGCTCCATGCCCTTGGGCAGCGTGGCAAAGACCTTACCCCATTTCACGTAAGGCCCGTAACGACCCTCCATCACGTGCAGCGGCCCGCCATCAGGGTGTTCGCCCAGGTCTTTCAGCGGGGCGGCAGCAGCACCACCGCGCCGTCCGGCCAGTTTTTGGGCCAGAACTTCAACCGCGCGGTTCATGCCAATGGTAAAGACTTCCTCCACGTCGGGGATATTGGCATAAACCCGGCCATGTTTGACGAAAGGTCCGTAGCGGCCAATGCCCGCTTCGACCACGACGCCGTCTTCCGGATGCGGCCCGATCTCGCGCGGCAGGTTCAGCAGCGTCAGCGCGCGCTCAAGATCGATGCTTTCAGGCGACCAGCCTTTGGGCAGGCTGGCGCGCGGCGGTTTGGGCACCTCATCCGTGGCATCCCCGCGCTGAACATAGGGGCCAAAGCGGCCTGAGCGCAGTGAGATGGGCAGGCCCGCCTCATCCTCACCCAGCACCCGGTCGCCGGTGGCGTCAGACCCGCCATCGACCCCCGCAAGCGATCGGGTGTAGCGGCATTCAGGATAGTTTTTGCAGCCGATAAACGCCCCGCCAGAGCGCGCGGTGCGCAGGTTCAGCCGGCCCACACCACAGCTTGGGCAAATGCGCGGATCTGACCCGTCTTCGCGCGCCGGATAAAGGTGCGGCGCCAGAAAATCATCGATCTTTTCCAGCACTTCGGTGATCCGAAGTTCGGCGGTTTCTGCAATGGCGGCGGTGAAATCTCGCCAAAAGCGGGCAAGCACTTCTTTGTAGTCGCGTTCGCCCGCCGAGATTTCATCCAGCTCGTTTTCAAGATCGGCCGTGAAATCATATTCGACATAGCGGCGAAAGAAGTTGGTCAGGAATGCCGTCACGAGCCGCCCCTTATCCTCGGGGATCAGGCGGTTCTTGTCCTTGCGCACATATTCACGGTCCTGAATCGTTGTGACGATTGAGGCATAGGTGGAGGGGCGGCCAATGCCCAGCTCTTCCATCCGCTTGACCAGTGTCGCCTCGGTGTAGCGCGGCGGCGGTTGGGTGAAATGCTGTTGGCCAAGGACTGCGCCTTCAGGGTCGATCACCGCAGAGGCGGTCATGCGGATGCCGGGGTTGTCGGCGGCGTCGATCACGTCGTCGCCTGACCCGGTTTTTGCAAAGCCTGGCTCTTGGCCACCCTGCGCCAAGGCGGCGGGTTCCCCTTGCATGATTTGCGGCAGGCGCGCTCCGTCGTCATCTTCATCATCGTCGCGACCTTCGTCGTAGACTTTGAGGAAGCCGTCAAAAAGCACCACCTGACCGGTAGCGCGCAGGCCGACCTGACCGTCCGCGCTGCCAATATCAACGGTGGTACGTTCCATCCGCGCAGCTTCCATCTGGCTGGCAAGCGTGCGCTTCCAGATCAGGTCATACAGCTTTTGCTGATCCCCCTCGGCGCGGATCTTGTCGGGCGACATGCTCATATCCGTGGGGCGGATACATTCATGCGCCTCTTGCGCGTTCTTGGCCTTGTTTTTGTAAATGCGTGGCTGCGCGGGGACATATTTGGCGCCAAAGCGCGATGTTATCTCGGTGCGCGCGGCGGTTACGGCCTCAGGGGCCATGTCGATGCCGTCGGTCCGCATATAGGTGATGTGCCCGGCCTCATATAGCCGTTGGGCCGCGGACATGCACATCTTGGCGCCCATGCCAAATTTGCGGCTGGCTTCTTGCTGCAGGGTCGAGGTCATGAACGGCGGGTAGGGGTTTCTGGAAGCAGGCTTCGCTTCGACCGATTGCACACTCAGCGGACGTGAGGTGACGGCCTGAACTGCCATTTCGGCGGCGGGTGCGTTGGAAATATCGTATTTATCCAGCTTCTTGCCACCAAGCACGTTCAGCTTAGCGGTAAAACTCTGTCCGCGCGGTGTGGTCAAGCTGGCTGTGACCGACCAATATTCGCGCGCCCGGAAGGCTTCGATCTCAAGCTCACGCTCAACGATGATGCGCAGGCACACCGATTGCACGCGGCCCGCAGATTTGGCGCCCGGCAGTTTACGCCAAAGCACCGGCGACAGGTTGAAGCCGACCAGATAGTCCAGCGCCCGGCGGGCCAGATAGGCCTCGACCAGTTCCATATCGACATCGCGCGGGTTGGCCATCGCCTCGGTCACGGCGGCTTTGGTGATGGCGTTGAACGTCACCCGGCGAACGGTTTTGCCCTTTTTGATCGACGAGGCCAGCGCCTCTTGCAAGTGCCAGGAAATCGCCTCGCCTTCGCGGTCAGGGTCGGTCGCGAGAATAAGCGTATCGTCGGTTTTCAGCGCTTCGGTGATGGCACGAAGGTGCTTTTTGCTGTCTACAGCCACTTCCCATTTCATGCCGAATCCGTCTTCGGTGTCGACAGATCCGTCTTTGGGCGGCAGGTCCCGAACATGGCCGTACGAGGCAAGAACCGTATAGTCTGAGCCGAGATATTTGTTAATTGTCTTGGCCTTGGCGGGCGATTCTACGACGACAACGGCCATGCGTTCCTCATTTAAAAGTCTTTTTGCTCTGGGCGCGGAACATGTGGGGGATGGGAGGGGATTGTCAATGACCGGGGTAAAGCCATCGGTGGGATGGGGCGGGCCATCCGAAATATACCGGGTGTGGCGACCCCCCGTGTACAGGGCTGATGAAAGGGCGTGTGCGTCAGTCAAGACGCGATAAAAGGCCACCCGCCTGACGCAAGATCCGCCCGTCAAGTTCAAGTGTGACCAGTTCAGCCGTCACCGAAGCTGCGGGCAGGGCCAGATCGCGGATCAGCTGATCTTCGGCCACGGGGCTGGGGCCAAGCCGGCCAAGGATTTGCTGGTGCAGGGCCGCACTGTCACGCCACGGGCGCTCGGGTGGCGCAGTTGGAATGTCGATAGGGGGCGACTGCGGGGGCAGGGCTGCGGGACTGTCGGCAATGGCGCCGATCACCTCAAGCACGTCTTCAACCCCGCGCACCAATGTGGCGCCGTCGCGGATCAGCATGTTGCAGCCTGCGGCGCGCGCATCGAAGGGGTGGCCAGGCACCGCCAGAACCTCGCGCCCCTGATCAAGGGCATTGCGCGCGGTGATCAGGCTGCCGGACCGTCCCGCCGCCTCGACAACCACAACCGCGCGCGACAGGCCCGAGATGATCCGATTGCGCAAGGGAAAGTGCCGCGCGATTGGCGACAAACCCATCGGTTGCTCGGAAAGGCGCAGGCCATTTGCCGCAATCTGATCCGCAAGAGCGGTGTTTTCGGCCGGATAGATCGCGTCTACGCCGCCTGCCATCACGGCAATCGTGCCGGTGGGCAAGGCGGCGGCATGGGCGGCAGTGTCAACGCCGCGTGCCAGGCCCGAGACAACGGTCACCCCGGCAGCCCCCAGCCCTTCGGCCAGTTTGCGGGCCATGCGGGTGCCCAGCGATGAGGCGCTGCGCGCGCCGACCAGCGCCACCATCGGGCGCGATAATAGGCTGATGTCACCCATGCACCACAAAACGGGCGGCGCATCTGGCAGGTCCGCCAGTGCCTGAGGGTAACCATCGGCTCCACGGCAGATCAGCCGGGCGCCAGCGGCTTTGCCCGCCTTAAGCTCATTGACGATCACCCCTTCGGGACAAATGGAATAGGAAGAGACCCCGGCAGCTTTCGCGACCTCTGGCAAGGCCAGAAGCGCGGCCTGTGCCGACCCGTATTCATCCAAAAGTCTGTAGAAGGTGGCCACACCGACGCGGTGGGAACGAATGAGACGGAGCCACGAGAATCCATTTTCTTCCGTGGTGGGTGGGGTGAAGGGGGTGGGGTAAGAAAACAAACCTTAGTCCCTCGTGGTTCCGCCTCATTCGCAAGATCAGATTGCAACCTTAAGGTTAATCATTGGTTACGATTCGCCGTGGTTTTGGGGTGGACGCGCAAATAATTTCGCCCATGCCTTTCCCGATGTGTCAGGCCCCACCCGGCATCAGATGTTTTTCGAAGGTAAGGACCGGCAACATGATCTCGCCGTCCGGCGTCTCGACACCAACCATTTCTGTCGTGCGTAAGGCCCAACCTTCGCTGGTATAGAACCGCGCTGCACGGTGGTTTTGCGCTGCACAATCCAATTCGGCCAGCCGCACGCCCGCCGCAAAAAGCCGGGCTTCACCGTCGCGCAAAAGGGCGTGTGCCAGACCCGTGCCTTGCGCCGAAGGTGCCACATAGATCTGCTCGATGCGATTGGTGTAACGGATGCACAGGCCCAAAGGCGCGCCCACGGGTCCGGATACGCGCAGGTTTGCGCCCAGCCCCTGCAACCGTGCGGCAAAACTGGCAGGTGTGCGCCCGGCGGCTAGGGCCGCAGGCACGATCAGCGCATGGCTGTCATGCCATGTTGCGTGCCACAAAGCGGCCAAAGCCTCCATGTCCGCTGGCACGGCAAAACGGATCGCCCAGCCTGTCATGCAGCCGATCCACCCACCGTCAATCCGCCGATCAGAAGCGTTGGTTGTCCGACACCGACGGGCACCCATTGCCCGGCCTTGCCGCAATTGCCGATACCCGGATCAAGGGCCATGTCATTGCCGATGGCGCGGATGTTTTTCAGCGCGGTCGCCCCGTCGCCGATCAGGGTTGCCCCTTTCACCGGATCACCAACAACCCCATTTTTCACCCGGTAAGCCTCGGTGCAGGAAAACACGAACTTGCCGTTGGTGATATCGACCTGACCGCCGCCAAAGCCCACAGCATAGATCCCGTCTTTGAGGTCGGCGACGATATCGCCGGGCCGGGCATCCCCCGAAAGCATATA
Source organism: Albidovulum sp. (assembly GCA_049646285.1). Classification (GTDB taxonomy): domain Bacteria; phylum Pseudomonadota; class Alphaproteobacteria; order Rhodobacterales; family Rhodobacteraceae; genus Albidovulum. Next base: position 8,525 of record JBARVN010000150.1, read on the forward strand.
GGTGTTGGTCATGCGCGGCATCGGCGTATGGGCATGCGATTCGCGCCGCCCGTTTCCGGTGGGGGCGACCCCCATCAGCCGCGCATTTTGCCGGTCTTGCATATATCCGACCAAAACACCGTCTTCGATCAGCACGTTTTTGGCGCTGGGTGTGCCTTCGTCATCAACGGTGATGGATCCGCGCCGGTCCGGGATGGTGCCGTCATCCAGCACCGTGACACCCTTGGAGGCAATCCGCTGCCCCATCAGCCCCGCAAAAGCCGAGGATTTTTTGCGGTTGAAATCCCCCTCAAGTCCATGACCGATCGCCTCATGCAACAAGATGCCGGGCCAGCCTGCACCAAGCGCCACATCCATCACGCCCGCAGGGGCGGGCACAGCGCGCAGGTTCACCAACGCGATGCGCAGGGCTTCGCGGGCCACACCTTGCCAATGGTCCGTGGTCATCAGACCGGTCAGGCCTGTGCGTCCGCCACCGCCTGTGCCGCCCGACTCGCGCCGCCCGTTTTCTTCGACGATGACCGAGATGTTAAGCCGCGTCATCGGCCGGATGTCTGACACCAGCCCGCCTTCGGGGCGCAAGATGAACACTTCTTGCAAGCTGGCGGCAATGGTGGCGGACACCTGCACCACACGCGGATCAAGGGCGCGCGCAAAAGCGTCGATCTCGCGCAGCGTCTCGACTTTTACGCCAAAAGCCGCATCCGCCATCGGATCGGCGTCGCCATAAAGTTTGCGGTTGGTGCCGGGGGGGGGAGATGCCATGACACCGCCGCCATCGCCCACCGCCAATCGCGCGGTTTCCGACGCGCGGGTCAGTGCAGCTTCAGAGATTTCTGTGGCATGGGCATAACCTGACACCTCGCCGCGCACGGCCCTGAGGCCAAAGCCTTCGGATGCATCATAGCTCGCGTTTCTCAGACGCCCGTCATCAAAAACCAGCGCTTCAGACCGGCGGCGTTCCAAAAACAGCTCGCCATCATCAGCGCCCGCCACGGCGGCCCGCAGAATCGCCAAGGCGCGGGCCTCATCCAGATGGGTTTCGAAGGGTGAAAATCGTGCTTCGGTCATGATGTTTGCCTTTGCCCTTCACGTTTTGGATAAATCGCGGCCCTTTGCCGCAATGGTTTCGCTTGTCGCATTCTCTCTAATATGATTTTAGATGGCGCGGATACAACCGGCCTGCCCAAAAGGTGTGGCCGGGCTGGAAGCGGCACAACAAAGCCGCGGCAGGAACGGGAACACGATATGCGCTTTGCGACCATTCTTTCCGGCCTTGGGGCCGCAACTACCTCCACTTTCCTGGCCGGGGCAGCGCTTGCTCAGGATGGAATCACCGGGCTTGAGATTGTCGGCGCGCCTTTGCCGAACCAGACCGGGTTTCAGCCCGCGGTGACCGAGTTGGCCCACGATCAGCAATGGCTGGACGGAATGCTGCTGTACCTTTGCATCGCAGTGTCTGTTTTTGTTGTCTTGTTGCTGGCCATTGTGGTGTTTCGCTTTAACTCCAAGTCCAATCCTACGCCTGCGAAATTTACGCACAACACCCCGGTTGAAATTGTCTGGACGCTGGTTCCGGTTCTCATCCTTGTGGTTCTTGGGTCTTTCTCGCTGCCGATCCTGTTCAAGCAACAGGAAATTCCGGCGGGTGACGTGGTGATCAAGGCCACGGGCAACCAGTGGTACTGGTCCTATGAATACGCCAATGAAGGTATCTCATTTGACGCCTTCATGCTGGGTCGTGACGGGCTTGAGGCTGCGGGTTACAGTCAGGATGAATATCTTTTGGCCACAGACAACGCGGTTGTGGTTCCGGTCAACAAGGTTGTTGTGGTCAATGTCACCGGCGCGGATGTCATCCACGCCTGGACGATCCCGGCCTTTGCCGTCAAGCAAGACGGCGTGCCGGGCCGTATCGCCCAGCTTTGGTTCAAAGCCGAGCGGGAAGGCATCTATTTTGGCCAGTGTTCAGAGCTTTGCGGCAAAGACCATGCCTATATGCCGATTACGGTGAAGGTTGTGGCGCAAGACGTCTATGATGCCTGGGTCGCGCGCCAGACGGCAGATCTTGGCGCGGCGACAAACGTTCAGGTCGCTGCCGCGAACTAAGCTGAAGCAGGGGCGCGGGGATCGCGCCCTTATTTAGGGGAAAGCAGATGAGCGACATCAGCGCCATTGACCATGGGCAGGAGGCGGGCTTTGGCGATTATGTCCAGCTGCTGAAACCCCGTGTCATGTCGCTGGTGGTCTTCACCGCGATGGTTGGGCTGATTGTGGCCCCGATCTCGGTGCATCCCTTTGTTGGCTTTACCGCGATCCTGTTCATCGCGCTGGGTGGCGGCGCATCGGGCGCGCTGAACATGTGGTATGATGCAGATATCGACCGGGTGATGCGGCGCACGGCCAACCGGCCAATCCCGTCTGGCCGGGTCAGCGAGGGCGAAGCCCTTGCGCTTGGGCTGGGGCTGTCGGGTCTGTCTTGCGTGATGCTTGGCCTTGCATCCAACTGGTTTGCCGGTGCGCTGCTGGCCTTCACGATTTTCTTCTACGTGGTCATTTATACAATATGGCTAAAGCGTCTGACGCCGCAAAACATCGTGATCGGTGGTGCAGCTGGGGCGTTTCCGCCAATGATCGGCTGGGCCGTCGCAACCGGCGGCGTGGCGCCTGAATCGGTGCTCATGTTCGCCCTGACCTTCATGTGGACGCCGCCGCATTTCTGGGCGCTCGCACTTTTCATGAACGATGATTACACCAAAGCCGGTGTGCCGATGTTGCCTGTGACCCACGGACGCCGCGCCACGCGCAAGCATATCCTCATCTACACGCTGCTATTGGCACCGGTGCCGCTCGCATTGGCATTTACGTCGATTGGCGGGCCTGTCACTCTGGCTGCCGTACTGGTTTTGAATGCGATGTTTATCCTAGGAGCTGTGCGTATCTTTAAGCGTGATGAGGTTGCCGCCGAGGCCGATGGCTACAAGGCTGAACGGGCCTTTTTCCGCTTTTCGCTGGTCTATCTGTTCTTGCACTTCGGCGCCCTTCTGATCGAGGCAAGCCTTGTGCCCTTCGGGCTGGGGGGCTGGTGATGGCAATCCATAAGGATCATGAACTGCACAGCCGCCGCTTTGGCCGCAACATGGGGCTGGGGCTGGTGCTGGCGCTCTTTGTGGCGCTGATCTTCGGGCTGACCGTTGTGAAGGTTTCGCAGCTGGAGGAAGGCAAACTGCCAGAGGCGGGGGCATCACAATGAGCGCGCTGAATGGCAACAATCGGATGGCGGCCAAGCTTGTGGGCGTCGCGGTCACAATGGGCGCGCTGGCTTGGGCCGCAGTGCCCTTCTACGATTGGTTTTGCCGGACAACCGGATATGGCGGCACGACGAATGTCGCGACGGCGGCATCCAATGATGTGCTGGACGAGCTGGTGACCGTGCGCTTTGATGCGAACACAGCCCCCGACATGCCCTGGGAATTCCGCGCGGTCCAAAAGGAAATGACGCTGAAGATCGGTGAGACCGGCATGGCCTTTTACGAGGCCTACAATCCAACCTCAAAACCGGTCGCGGGCACTGCCAGCTACAATGTCGCCCCGGAAATCGCGGGCTATTACTTCACCAAGATCCAATGCTTTTGCTTCACCGAACAGGTGTTGCAGCCCGGCGAACGGGTTGAAATGCCCGTGGTCTTCTACGTTGACCCCGAAATTGTGACAGACCGCGATGCTGGCCGTATCCGGAATATCACGCTTTCTTATACTTTCTACCAAACCGAACTGCCCGAAGCGCAGGCGAGCCTTTCGCCCGGCGCCGGGGCCGATTATAACTGAGGCCAAAGCAGGGAAACCGACATGGCGCACGAAAAAAACCACGACTACCACATTCTGAAACCCTCTCTCTGGCCGTTTCTGGGCTCAGTCGGGGCGTTTGTTATGCTCTTTGGCGCAGTGCTGTGGATGAAAGGCATGACATCGTTCATGTTCCTTGGCGGCCTCGCACTGGTCTTGTACGTCATGTATGGCTGGTGGGCCGAAATGGTGCATGAGGGCAATACCGGGGATCATACGCCGGTGGTGCGCATTGGCCTGCGCTACGGGTTCATCTTGTTCATCATGTCCGAGGTGATGTTCTTCTCGGCATGGTTCTGGACCTTCTTCAAACACGCACTTTACCCGATGGGCCCCCAAAGCCCGGCGATTGACGGAATCTGGCCGCCAGCGGGGATTGAGATGTTTGATCCGTGGCATCTGCCATTGATCAACACGCTGATCCTCTTGTGCTCGGGCGCAGCAGCCACATGGGCACACCACGCGATGGCACATGAGAATAACCGCAAGGATATGATCAACGGTCTGGCCCTTGCCGTGGCGCTGGGTGTCTTGTTCACGATCTTCCAGGCCTATGAATACAGCCATGCCGCCTTCGGATTCGCCGGCAATATCTATGGTGCTTCGTTCTTTATGGCGACGGGCTTTCACGGCATGCACGTCATCATCGGCACGATCTTTTTGCTGGTCTGTATGTTCCGCGCCATGAAGGGCGATTTCACGCCTGAGCAGCATGTCGGATTTGAGACGGCTGCATGGTACTGGCACTTTGTGGATGTGGTGTGGCTCTTCCTCTTTGCCGCGATCTATGTCTGGGGCAGCGCCTGATCCCGACTGACGGCGTGAACACGTTTTCCAAAAAGAAGCAGGGGCGTGGGGTTGATCCCGCGCCTTTGCAGTATTGAGGCCATGAAACGCTATATCTTTGCCTTTGTGATCGGTCTGGGGGGCGTTGCGCTGTTGCTGTCGCTTGGGCTGTGGCAGGTCAGGCGGCTGGCGTGGAAAGAGGGCAAAATCGCCGGGATGGAGGCGCGCATGGACGCGGCCCCCATCCCGCTTGCCGATCTGCCCGCGCCGGACCCTGCATCGGATCTCTATCGTCCGGTCTCGGTCAGGGGCCGCACCACCGGCGAAGAGGTGCTGGTGCTGACAGGCCGGGCCGGGCAGGGTGCCGCTTATGAGGTGATCGCAGTTTTTGAAACCGACGCAGGCCGTCGCATCTTGCTTGACCGTGGCTTCGTGCCCGAGGCGGCGCGGGGCACCCTTCGCCCGCCGGTGGCCTTGACGGTGACGGGGCATCTGCATTGGCCGGATGAGGCCGACAGCTTTACCCCGCCGCCCGATGCCGCAACCGGGCTTTGGTTCGTGCGCGACGTGGACGGAATGGCCAAAACTCTTAAAACCGACGCTATTCTTGTCGTAACCCGGGAAGCGGCGGGGGATGATCAAGATATCGTCCCGGTGCCGGTGGGCACTTTGAACATCCGCAATGACCATCTGGGCTACGCCATCACATGGTTTTCGCTGGCGATGGTCTGGGCGGGGATGACAGGGTTTCTTCTGTGGCGTATCAGGCAGCGGACGGATTGAGGACAACATATGCGCTATGTATCGACACGGGGTGCTGCCCCGACATTAGGGTTTGGCGAAGCGATGCTGACGGGGCTTGCCCGTGACGGCGGGCTTTATGTGCCTGAAACCATCCCGACCCTGTCCAAGCCCCAGATCGCAGCACTGGCTGGGTTGCGCTATGAAGACGCGGCCTTTCGCGTGATGCGCCCCTTCGTGGGCGATGCCTTCAGCGATGATGAATTCCGCGCGGCGATTGCAAAGGCCTATGCCGGGTTCGGCCATGCGGCCCGCGCGCCCTTGGTGCAACTGGCCCCCAATCATTTCTTGCTGGAACTCTTCCACGGCCCGACACTGGCCTTCAAAGATTTTGCCATGCAGCTGATCGGTCAGCTGTTCCAGATCGCCCTTGCCCGCGATGGCCGCCGGGTCACCATTGTCGGGGCCACGTCCGGCGATACCGGCTCGGCGGCGATTGAAGCCTTCCGGGGGCTTGAGAATGTCGATGTCTTCATCCTTTTTCCGAATGGCCGCGTCTCGGATGTGCAGCGCCGCCAGATGACCACGCCGGGCGAGAACAATGTGCACGCTCTGGCATTGGACGGCGATTTTGATGATTGCCAGTCCCGTCTGAAGGACATGTTCAACCATTTTGAGTTTCGCGATGCGGTTGGGCTGGCTGGCGTCAATTCGATCAACTGGGCGCGGGTTCTGGCGCAGGTGGTGTACTACTTTACCTCGGCAGTCTCGCTTGGCGCGCCTGAGCGCAAGGTCAGCTTTACCGTCCCCACTGGCAATTTCGGCGATATATTCGCAGGCCATATTGCCAAGCGCATGGGCCTGCCCATCGACAAGCTGGTGATCGCCACGAACCAGAATGACATCTTGCACCGTTGCCTGACCACCGGGCGCTATGAGATGGACGGTGTGAAGCCCTCCATCAGCCCCTCGATGGATATCCAGATCTCATCCAACTTCGAACGCGCCTTGTTCGAGGCGTATGGGCGCGATGGCAAGGCCGTGGCACAGTTGATGGACGAGATGAAAGCGGAAGGCGGGTTCGCCGTCAGTCAAGGCGCAATTGAAACGCTGCGCGCGACCTATATGTCGGGACGCGTATCAGAAGCGGCGACGCTGGCGACGATTGCAAAGATAAAGGCTGAAACGGGTGAGCTTTTGTGCCCGCATTCCGCTATCGGAGTGGCCGTGGCCGAAGGCAATCGCGATCCATCGGTGCCGATGATCACATTGGCCACTGCCCATCCGGCGAAATTCCCTGATGCCGTGGAACAGGCCAGTGGCATCCGCCCCGCCTTGCCCGAACGCATGGCAGATCTTTTCTCGCGCCCGGAACGTGTTACACGGGTTCCCAATGATTTGGCGGCGCTTGAGGCGCTGGTCCTTGAAAGGCGCCGGAATTGAAAACAGAACTGACAACCCTGCCCAACGGGCTGCGTATCGTGACCGAACGGATGCCGGGGCTTGCTTCGGCCACCATCGGGCTGTGGCTGACCGCAGGCGGGCGCCATGAGCGGGTTGAGCAAAACGGCATCGCGCATTTTCTGGAGCATATGGCCTTTAAGGGCACCAAGCGCCGCTCAGCCCTGAAAATCGCCGAAGAGATTGAAGATGTGGGCGGCTATATCAACGCCTATACCTCGCGCGAGATGACTGCCTATTATGCCCGCGTGCTGGAAGCCGATGTGCCGCTGGCGCTTGATGTGATTTCCGACATCGTGCTGAACCCGGTTTTTGATCCCAAAGAAATCGAAACCGAGCGGCATGTGATTTTGCAAGAAATCGGTCAGGCCATGGATACGCCCGACGACATTATCTTTGACTGGTTGCAAGAAGCGGCCTTTCCGGATCAGGCCTTGGGCCGCACAATCCTTGGCCCCGCTGAACGTGTATCGTCATTCGGACGCGCCGACCTGACCCGATTTGTGGGGGAGCATTACGGGCCGGATCAGATGATCCTGTCGGCCGCAGGCGCAGTCGATCATGACGCGATCGTGCGCGAAGCCGAAGCGATTTTTGGCCATCTGAAACCGGTTGGCGGCCGGATCGTTCAACCGGCGCGCTGGCAAGGCGGCGAGCGGCGTGAGGTCAAGGATCTGGAACAGGTCCATTTCGCGATGGGGTTCGAAGCGCCCGGCGTACGCGATGATGATTTCTTCGCAGCCCAGGTCTACTCGACGGCACTTGGCGGCGGCATGTCCTCGCGCCTGTTCCAAAAGCTGCGCGAAGAGCGGGGGCTGTGCTATTCGATCTATGCACAGGCCGGGGCCTATGAGGATGCGGGCATAATCACCATCTATGCCGGCACCTCCGCCGATGAGATTTCCGAGCTAAGCCACCTGACGATGGACGAGCTGAAGCGCGCCGCCGATGACATGAGCGAGGCCGAAGTGGCCCGCGCGCGTGCGCAGATGAAGGCCGGGCTTTTGATGGGGCTGGAAAGCCCGTCCAGCCGGGCAGAACGGATGGCCCGGCATCTCGCCCTTTGGGGCAAGGTTCATACCGTCGCCGAATCAACCGCCGAAATTGACGCGGTGACCCGGTCGGCCATTCGCGACTTTGCCCGCAAACTGGCAGGCGGCGCCGTCTCGGCGCTGGCGCTATATGGCCCCGTCGCCAGCGCGCCAGAACTGGGCAGCCTGCGTCAAAGGCTTGCTGCCTGATGTTGTTACGGCGGCGCAAGGTTCGGATCGAGACCGAACGCATGACGCTGCGATTGCCGTTGCATTCCGATTTCCGTGACTGGGTCAATTTGCGCGAAAGCAGCCGCGAATTTCTTGAGCCGTGGGAGCCGGTCTGGGCACCCGATCACCTGACCCGCAAGGCCTTTGCCAATCGGGTCTATTGGGCGCAACGCGCGCAGGCCGGTGGCACGGCTTTGCCGTTGTTTTTAGTCCGGCGCTCGGATCAGGCCCTGCTGGGTGCTGTGACCGTTGACAACATCCGCCGTGGCCCGGCGCAAGCGGCCACCATCGGCTACTGGGTGGGCGCGGCCCATGCCCGCCAGGGCTATATGGCCGAAGCTTTGCGGGCAGTGATCCACCACTGTTTCACCGCGCTTGATCTGTCGCGGATCGAAAGCGCCTGCCTGCCGGAAAACATGGCGTCGCGGGGTGTGTTGGAAAAAAGCGGATATAAGTATGAAGGCGTGGCCCAAAGCTATCTTCAGATCAATGGCCGCTGGCGCAACCATGTACTTTACGCCAATCTGCGCAGCGACAGGCGCGGGCGCACTGGCGCGGGTTAGGCTAAAAAAACCTGAGACGGGGACTCTGTACCCAAAACTCACGTCTCTGACCAAATGCAGAAGGGACGAGATCAGTGCCGCTTAATCCCGCCGATCAGGGCTTTGCCACGCATCTTTCAACCCTTTTGCCCGAGGGCTGCATCAGCACAGCCGAACCCGCCTATCTTGAAGAGCCACGGGGGCGGGCGGGCACGCCTGAGGCGGCATTGGCCAGGCCGCGCACGACCCAGGAGGTGGCCGTAATTGTGCGCGCCTGCGCCGCCGCGCGGGTCGGTATTGTGCCATGGGGCGGTGGCACCGGGCTGGTGCTTGGGCAGGTCATGCCCAACGGCCCCGCGCCGGTGATCGTGTCGCTGGAACGCATGGCGGCGCTGCGCGGCATCTGGCCGGATGAAAATGTTCTGGTGGTCGAGGCCGGCATGACCCTTGCCGATGTGCAATCAGCGGCAGCTGCGGCGGATCGGTTGTTTCCGCTGTCGCTCGCGTCCGAAGGCACGGCCCGGATCGGCGGCAATCTCGCCACAAATGCCGGGGGGACGGCGGTGTTGCGCTACGGCAATGCGCGTGATCTCTGTCTTGGGGTCGAGGCCGTGTTGCCAGACGGGACTGTGTTGCAGGGGCTGAAGCGCCTGCGCAAAGACAACACTGGCTATGATCTGCGCAATTTGCTGATCGGCTCAGAAGGCACGCTGGGCATTATCACCGCCGCCACTTTGCGGCTCTTTCCCAGACCGGCGGTCGCCGCAACGGCGATGTTTGCCGTGGCAGGGCCTGACGCTGCCTTGCGCCTGTTGTCGCTGGCCCAGGCCCGAACTGGCGGGGCGGTATCGACGTTTGAGTTGATCCATCATCAAGGGCTGGCGTTTCTCGATGAAGTTATGCCTACGCTGCGCCAACCTTTCGACGACCGCCCCGAATGGTCGGTGCTGGCCGAGATCGGCCTGCCACCGGGCACTGATCCGGGCGCGGTTCTTGCCGCGATCTGGGCGGATGCAGAGGCCGAGGATCTGGTGATCGATGCCGTCGTAGCCTCAACCGAGGCACAGCGGCTCCAGCTTTGGGACCTGCGCGAAGCGCTGCCCGAGGCCAATCGCCGGATCGGGGCGGTGGTGTCGCATGATATTTCGCTGCCACTGTCGGAAATCGCCGGGTTTTTGCCCCGGGCAGGGGCCGCTATTGCCGCCCTTGGCCCTTACCGGATCAATTGTTTTGGGCATTTGGGTGATGGCAACCTGCACTACAATATCTTTCCGCCCAAAGGTGGCCGCGCACTGGACCATGCCGGGCGTGCGGCTGAACTCCAACGCGTGGTGCATGATCTTGTGGATGCGCATGGCGGATCCATCTCGGCCGAACATGGGATAGGGCGGTATAAGTCAGCCGAACTGGTGCGCTATGGAGATCCGGGAAAACTGTCCGCAATGCGCGCTTTAAAGGCGGCCCTTGACCCCCAGGGCATCATGAATCCCGGCGCGGTGTTGTCTGACGATTAAGCAAAAGACCCCACCGGCGTAGCAACCGGCGGGGCCAGAGCGAGACAACTGTTGAAACGCGCCACGCTGTGTCCGGCAAACGCCTGACAGGCTGATACTATCGGCGCAATCGTTGCGACATCGTTTGCGCCGCATCACATTCCGTCAAAGGCGCATAATGCGTGAACCTGCATGCCTAATGCTTCAAGGCGTCTGCGCCCGCCAAGTTCGGGCAAATCCACCACGAACGCACAACCAACCACCTCGGCTCCCAACCGCTCAATCAGCTTGATGCCCGCCTCACACGTGCCGCCGGTGGCCAGAAGATCGTCCACAATCAACACTTTATCGCCCGCTTGCAGCGCATCTTCATGGATCTCCATGATCGCCTCGCCATATTCCAGCTGATAGGCTTGCGACAGGGTCTGCCCCGGCAATTTGCCCTTTTTGCGGATCGGTACGAAGCCTTTCGTCAATTGATGGGCAATCGCGCCGCCCAGAATAAATCCGCGCGCCTCAAGCCCGACAACCATATCGATGTCCTGACCGGCATAGGGGTGTAACAGTTGATCTATCGCCATGCGAAATCCGCGCGGATCGGCGAAAAGCGTGGTCACATCGCGAAACATGATCCCTTCATGCGGAAAGCCCACGATCGTGCGGATATAGTCTTTGACAGACGATTTCATGATCCCCCCAAGGTTGTTGGCGCGGCTCGTCCTATCATGGCCCATGACCCGCGAAAAGCGATGAGAGCAGCGCCGCTTATGGCACAAAATGAATAGCGGCCCGATTTTCGGCGGCGCTGGCCAAGATTGATCGTTAGGGTAGGGCCATGTTGTTCACATTGCCTGATTCAGACCAGCTTTATGCCGCTTTGGTGGCCCGCGATGCCACCTATGACGGGCGCGCCTTTGTTGGTGTCACGTCAACCGGTATCTTTTGCCGCCTGACCTGCCCGGCACGCAATCCCAAGCGCGAAAACTGTCGGTTCTTCGATAGCGCCGCGGCTTGTGTCGAGGCCGGTTTTCGTCCTTGCCTGCGGTGCCGCCCCTTGGGCCAGATCGATCCCGCACATCAGGCGCTGCTGACCGAGGTTTCAGAAAACCCAACCCGCCGCTGGTCCGAAGCGGATCTGGTGGCGCGGGGGTTTGACCCGTCAACCTTGCGCCGGGTGTTCCGGCGGCAGTTCGGGATGACATTTCTGGAACTCGCCCGACAAGCGCGGTTGCGCGCCGGTTTTGGCACTTTGGCCGGGGGCGGGCGCGTGATTGATGCACAGCTTGAGGCCGGGTTCGATTCGCCTTCGGGCTTTCGGACAGCCTTCGCCCGGCTTTTGGGCCGCGCGCCGGGAGCTTTTACCGGCAAAGAGATGTTGAAGGCCGACTGGATCGACACGCCTTTGGGCGGCATGATCGCAGTGGCGGACAAAAGCGCATTGCACCTCTTGGAATTCACAGACCGACGCGCCTTGCCCGCCGAGTTGCGCCGCTTGTCCGGGCTGGTGCGCGGCGATCTGGGGCTTGGGCGCGGCGCGATAAGTGAGGCTGTGGCAGATCTGCTTGCGCGCTATTTTGACGGGCAGGCGGTGGATTTTGATGTTCCCATGGCGCTGCACGGCTCTGATTTTGCCCGTGCAGTCTGGGATGCGCTGTGCAAAATCCCGGCAGGGGTGACGCAAAGCTATTCCGACATCGCCCGCACCATCGGCCGGCCCGAGGCTGTGCGCGCCGTCGCCCGTGCCAATGGCGCCAATCAGATCGCAGTCCTTATCCCTTGCCACCGGGTAATAGGGGCGGATGGCGCGCTGACCGGCTACGGTGGCGGGCTTTGGCGCAAGGAACGGCTGATCGCGCTTGAACGGCGTATAGCGGTTGAACGGTCCGCATTGCATGAAGTTGGGCCCAACTTCTGATCCTGCGCGAAAGAACCCGATCTCTCAGGCGTGATGAGCAGTGTGCCGGGTCTTCACGTACCGGGCGATTTTATTGCAGCTCGTCGTCGTGTAACATTCCGGCAATTGGCCTCAAAGCCGCCGGTAAATCGGGATGAATCGCTTGACGCCACCGGGTAATGAACGTAAATGGCCGGACGGAATTCAGGGCACTGCCTCGGCAGCGGCCCATGCTGTTATAGGAACGCCGGGCCCAGAGGCCCAGAAAACAAGGAACTTACCCATGTCGCGCGTCTGCGAACTTACCGCTAAAGGCCCGATGTCGGGCAACACTGTGAGCCACGCGAACAACAGATCGCGCCGCCGGTTCCTGCCCAACTTGAATGTTGTAACGCTGATCTCTGACGCTTTGGGGCAATCCTTCAAGCTGCGCATTTCCGCCGCTGCGTTGCGGTCGGTGGATCACCGCGGCGGGCTTGACGCCTATCTTGCAAAAGCCAAAGATGTTGAGCTGTCGGCAAAGGCGCTCAAAATCAAGAAAGACATCGTGAAGTCCCAGACCGCCGCGTAAGGTTTGCCAACACACGGTTTTGGATACGGCCCTGCCCATCGGCGGGGCCGCTTCGTTTTGACCCATTCAAAAGGCGCACGGGTGGCGATATCACTGCGGCATGAAACGAAGCATCACACGTTCCCTCCTTACTCTGGCCATCGCCGTTTTCACGCCTGCTTTGGCGGCTGCTGAAATCGTGGTCGTCGATCCCTATGCCCGGTTTATACCCGGTTCGATGGCCGGTGCTGCCTTCATGGTGATCGAAAATACCGGATCAGATGATGATCGTCTTATCGGAGTCGCATCCGATATTGCAGCCCTGACGGAACTGCACACCCATGAAATGACGGCAGAGGGCGTCATGCAGATGCGGGCGGTGTCCGAAGGCATTGCGGTTCCCGCCCAAGGCAGCCATGCGCTGGCGCGGGGCGAAGATCATGTGATGTTGATGGGGCTGTCGGCGCGACCAGCCCAGGGGTCAACGGTTCTGGTGACGTTGACATTTGAGCATGCGGGCGAAATCGTGGTGGAAATTCCGGTCGACAACCAGCGCTGACGAAGGCCGGAGGGCAGCGGCTGGCTGATGAACCGCAGCGAACGCAAAACGCAATAGGTGAATGTTCGTTCAGCTACTGGAACATACGGCTTGGGCCGTTGTTCCGAATTTGGAATAGCGATCCCAAAAGCGCTTGTGAGATGTCTGCCCGGATTGGCGAACCTGCTGGGCCTTGACGGGGTCCGTAAAGAACGACGCCGCCAGCCGCTGGTCCGATCCTGTCAAGGTCAGGTTCGCAACCCTTTGAATGCAGTCGCAAAGCTGCCGATTCGCAGATCGATTTGATTTTACGCATGCCCGGTCGATCGGGCCTGCGACCCCCGGTCCTGCCCCTACGCCAAAGAGTATTGCTGCAACAGCAAGCACTTTCATCTCCAGCCCTCCCATAAATCGTTACAACCGGCACTGCCGGTATTTATAGTCCCACAACGCGTGACTATGCACAAAAACCACCCGCGTTGCAATTCGGGCCGATGTGGGGATGTCGTGAAGACCGCCCATTGCGCCTGTCCCTTCCGCACCCATTGTCTCATACGCAGCTCGCGTCGCAGACCCAGCCATGCAAGATTGCGCATGTCAAAGATCAGGAGATACCAATGAAAATCGTCCGTACTGACCGGGAGCTTGAAACCGCACTTCTGGATGCCGAACTGTCCCGCCGGGGCATGCTTGTAACCTTGCCCGACGGTATCGATGAGGTGGCGCTGGCCGCTGAAGTGGCCGACGCTGATCTGCTGTTGATGTGCTACACGCCAATCACCGCCCGCGTGATCAGCGCCGCAACCCGGCTGAAAGGCATCGTGAAATACGGGGTCGGCATTGATGCCATTGACATTCCGGCAGCGGCGGCGCGCGGCATTCCCGTGGTCAACATCCCCGAATATGCCGAAGAAACCGTGGCCGAGGGTGCCTTTACACTGATGATCGCGCTCATGAAGAAACTGGTGCCGCTGGACCGCCAGATGCGCGCCCATGGCTGGGCTTGGCCCACGCCGCAATGGATGGGCAGCGATATTGCCGGGAAGACGGTCGGGATCGTTGGGTTGGGAAAAATCGGCACGTCATTTGCCCGTATGGCGGGGCAGGGATTTCGGGCCCGCGTGATCGCCTATTCACCCGGCACGTCTGCCGCAGCGATGGCGGCAGTGGGGGTGGAAAAAATCGACGACCTGCATGACCTGCTTACCCAATCCGATGTCGTCTCACTGCACTGTACGCTGAACGATACGACGCGCCACATCATTGGGGCTGGCGAACTGGCGGCAATGAAACCTTCGGCCTTCCTCATCAACTCCTCTCGCGGCGCTTTGGTGGATGAAGCGGCCCTTGTGGCTGCGCTGACCAGAAATCAGATTGCCGGGGCCGGGCTGGATGTCTTCTCATCCGAACCACTCAGCGTTTCCGGTCATCTCATGAGCCCGCTTTTCAAACTTCCAAACGTGTTGATGCTGCCGCACCTGACATTCTACACCGCCGAGGCGATGGACCGGCTGGAGCGTGAAACGCTGGAGCGGTGCGATGAAGCCCTTGCCGGCGGTCCGGTGCTGGTGAAGTCCCGTGACCCGAGGCTGAGAGCGCAAGAGCGCGGTGTTCGGTTCGAATAGAGAGCACCGGGTTGATCGCCCTACACAGCTGTCACTTCAAACGTCGCGCAGCTCTTTCACCAGCTCCTCTGTCGTAACCTGTCGGCAGTATCCCTTGATCGTACGCAAGGAATGATCATGGCGTTCCTGATCATAGGTCAGGCACGCATCTGTCACTTCGGTGACCAGATACCCAAGATCGCAAGCGTCGCGGATCGCACTTTCAACGCATTGGTCGGTTATCAAACCGCTGATTACCAGTTGGGTCACACCCAGATTGCGCAAGATGTAGTCGATATGGGTCGACACAAAGACAGAGGAGGATGTCTTTGGCAGAACAATCTCGTCACCTTGCGGCGCAATTTCATCAATGACCTTCCCGTCCCAAGATCCCTTCGGCACGTGAAACCCGGTGATCTTGTAGTCAAGCGAACGGTCGCGCCCATCCAGTGTCAGGCTTTCGATGGTTGTGTACATAACCTCAACACCTGCCTGCCTGCACGCCGTCTGGATTGCTTGCATATTCGGGATGACGCGGGTTTCAAGCTGATCAAAAAACCAGCCATATTTTGCGGACATCTCGGCCTCTGGCAGATCCCTGAACTCCGCTCCGTCGCGATGGGCGCTGAAATTCTGGACGTCTATGAACAATAGCGCAGACTTTGCGGGTGTCAGGGGAACGTTACGGGTAAGTTGCATCGGTATGCTCCATGAAAGACGACAATAGCTGATAAAGACGCGCGGCCCAGTCTGCGCATCCTTCGGCGTTCAGCAGGTGATCATTCCTGATTTCAATCAAGCAATGGGGAATGCCACGGGCTTCGGCACAGGCGGGAATGAACCAGTCCGTGGCATCTTCGATTTGGTAGGGCTGGTTTTTCCCGACTGTCAGATCGGGCCAAAGGGCTTGGCAAAGAGATACCAGCCTGTCGCCCCGACTGCAGGCATCGCGAAAGAGAAACCCAATGTCCCACGGTCGCGCCTTCCCGCCCATCTGCGGGGTGAAGCTGTGGATCGCAAAGGCTGCGCGATGATGTTCGCGCTGAATTTCCATTTCGCATTGCCGCGCGAATGGTTCGAAGATGCATTTTTCCCGATGGCCGCGATCCGCGACAGAGAGGTTGATATTGCCGGGGATGACAACGCCGTCGCTGACCTCAGGGATGGATTGGGCGGATCCGGGGGGGCGGTTACAGTCAATGACCAACCGGCTGTAACGCTGCGCCACAAGTGTGCAGCCAAAACGGTTCGCCAAGTCCCTTGCGACGATCTCTGCCCCGATATCATAACCGATATGAAGGCCAAGCTGCGCCGCGCTCAGCCCCAGTGTGCCAAGCTTTTGCGGAACGTCCTGACCTGCATGATCACAGACAAGCAAAACGGGTGAGGTCGACACGAGGTTGGTGATCTCCACCGGATCAGGGTCTGTTCCGTGGATGAGAAACGCGTTCCCGCATCGATTCTCATAAGTTTTGGTCAAACTGTTCTCCGATGATCTGCACTGGATCTTGGTTGTGCGGCCCGAAAGTCATTCGTCATTTGGACTTATTTTATACAGATTGACAATCTTTTTTCATTCACCTTATTCTCAAAGCTCAGGTCACTGGTGGGGCGCGCGTGCATATCCGGCAATTGATGGAACAAAAGATCGACTTGTTCACGCCGGCTGAAAGGCAGCTCGCGTCTGTCTTGCTGGCGGACTATCCCTTTGCCGGACTGGAACCCATTCAGGAATTGTCCCAGCGCGCGCATATCTCGGCGCCGTCAATTTCGCGGTTCGTGACGAAGATCGGTTGCGGCGGTTTTCAGGAATTCCAGCAACGGCTTGTTCAGGAACTAAAAGAGGGCCGCCAGTCGCCTATCGACCTGAAACGCCGCGATAGCAGCATCGACAATGCCGCGCCGCTGGCCTCGTATCTGGACCGGGTCGATGCCCTGAACGCTGAGCTGCGCCAGCGCGTATCGCCCGCACAATTTGAGCGCCTCTGCGATATGTTGAGTGATCCGAAGCGGCGCATTTATCTGATCGGGGGCCGGATGAGTGACAGTATCGCCGATTTCTTTGCCCGCCATCTGCGTCAGATCCGCAAGGATGTCTACCATATCCCGTCAGATCCCGAAACATGGCCCGAATACCTTTTGCGTATGCGTCCAAGGGACGTATTGGTGCTAGTGGACTTCAGGCGCTACCAGGCCAACCTTAAAGGGCTTTCCACTGCGGTGCGGGCGCGCAAGGCGCAAACCATTGTGATCACGGATCAATGGGTCACGCCAGCCGCAAAAGGCGCTACGGAACTTGTCGCCGTTCCGGTTGATTCAGGAACGCTATGGGACAGTTACACCCCGGCATTCGCGATGATCGAAGCGTTGCTGGTTCCCTTGGCCGAACGCAATTGGAACGCCACCAAATCGCGCATCGCCGCTTGGGATGCGCTTCGGTCTGAAGCGAACTCAGATCTGGTGGAGCCGTCTTGATGGGCACGGAAGACAGGCTGGTATTTGTTGGCACCTCCGATCTTGCTGGACTTATGCGCGGCAAGTCTTTTCCGGTGTCAGATTGGGCAAAGCGTCTGCGGCGCGGTGTGGGCTGGACCCCAACCAATGTGCAGATCACCTGTTTTGACACGATCTCTGACAGCCCTTTCGGGTCGTTCGGCGACCTTGCTCTGATCCCCGATCCTGAAACCCGTTTCGCGCTTCAAGACGGCGACGATGTCTTTGATTTCGCGCTGGGCGATATCCGCAGTCTGGAAGGTGAGCCGTGGGCATATTGCACCCGCTCGCTGGCGCGGCGCGCATTGCACGAATTGCATCAGGTCAGTGGTGCCACCCCGCTTGGCGCGTTTGAGCATGAATTCCAGATAAAGGAAGCGGCCCCGCGCCCCGGCGACGGATTTGGGCTGAAAGGATTTCGCGACGCAAAGGCGTGGAGCGGGCCGTTTCTGGCGGCCCTTGCCCAAACCTCATGCCAGCCTGACACTTTCATGAAAGAATACGGGCCGTCGCAATATGAGGTCACGATCAAGCCAACGCTGGGCATCGTGACGCCCGACAATGCCGCCATCTTGAGAATGCTGGCAGATGATGTGATCCGCCGCCACGGCGCCTCCCCAAGCTTTTCACCGATCCTGGATCCGGACAGCGTCGGCAACGGTGTTCACATTCATTTCAGCTTTGTGGACGACGAAGGCACCCCCTTAACCTATGACCCGCAAGCGCCCTACGGCATGAGCACTCTGACCCGGCATTTCATTGGCGGAATATTGCATCATCTTGATCAGATTCTGGCGCTTCTGGCGCCGTCCGAAATCAGTTACCTGCGCCTGACGCCGCACCGTTGGAGCGCTGCGTTCAACAATCTTGGCTACCGCGACCGCGAAGCATCGGTACGCATCTGCCCGGTCTCCTCTGAAGATGAAGAGGCCGTTGCACGCCAATACAATTTCGAGGTGCGCGCGGTTGATGCGGCCGCCAGCCCGCATCTGGCATTTGCCGCCCTCCTGTTCGCCGGAACTCAAGGCGTGAAAGACCAGATTGAACCGCCCGCACCGCTCAGTGAAGATCTGTCGCTGCTGTCGCCTGCGGCTTTGGCCGCAAAGGGGTTCAAACGTCTGCCGCAATCATTGGAAGAGGCGCTTGAAAAACTGGGCGGGTCAAAAGCGGTGCGCCAATGGTTTGGCGATGCTTTTGTTGATCTCTACATTGCGCATAAGCACGGCGAAATTGCGCAACTTGCCGGGCTTGATCAGGCCGAAAAATGTAACCGCTACAAGGATGTGTACTGAAATGTTGCAGGTCCGTGGCATCTCAAAAAGTTTTGGCGGCGTACAGGCTGTCAACGATGTCAGCTTTTCGGTCGGTGCCAATGAAATCCACGGTTTGATCGGCCCGAACGGGGCGGGCAAAACAACGCTGATCAACCTGATTTCGGGGCTGCTGAGCGTGACCAGCGGCAAGATTATGGTGGGTGGCGAGTCGATTGAAACGCTGCCCGCAGAAAAGCGCGCCCACAAAGGAGTGGCACGCACCTTTCAAAACCTGCGCCTGTTTCGCAACCTGTCGGTGCGGCGCAATATCGAGGTGGCTGACATTCAGGTGCGCGGACGCGCAAATACTGACCCCGGGCTGATTGAAGATGCGATTGACCGGTTCAATCTGCGCGACGTACTCGATCAGGTGCCCGACAGTCTGCCCTACGGGCAAATGCGCCGCTTGGAGATTGTGCGCGCTTTGGCATTGCGGCCCCGTGTGCTGATGCTTGACGAACCTGCCGCCGGAATGAACCCGGCGGAAACGGACGAACTGTTCCGCAATATCACCTGGCTCAGGACCCGCCACCCCTGCGCCATCGTTCTGATTGACCACGATCTGAAATTTATCATGTCCGCCTGCGAAAGGCTGACGGTCATGAATATGGGCAGCCTATTGGCCTCGGGACTGCCTCAAGATGTCACCAAAAATAAAGAGGTTATCAGCGCCTATCTCGGACAAGGCGAAAACGTATGACAGGAGAGATGAAGATGCAAAAATCCAAAACCACATTTCTGGCGACGGTCGCCAGTGTCGGGTTGATTGCCTCGGTGGCCAATGCGGCTGAGACAATCAAAATCGGGTTGGCGGTACCGCTGACCGGTGATTTCGCGGCCTATAACGAAGTGGCCGGTGCGCAGTGCATGGCCAAGATGATCAACGCGGAAGGCGGCATCAACGGCCAAGAGATTGAGCTGTTGATCCAAGATACCGGGTCGGACACCCAAGCTGCAATTTCATTGACCGAACGGTTCGTAAGTGAAGGCGTTGTGGCCATGGCGACAATCCCGTTTTCCGACACGATGATCCCGGTTGCCCAGATCGCCGCGGCCAACGGTGTGACACTAATCCAATCACAAAGCACGCAGGTTGAGATGCATACCGGCGTTGTGGATAACTTCCTCACCAACGTGGCGCCTGACCCATACACGGCAGCGGCTGCGGCAAACTACGCATTGTCGCAAGGTGTCAAGAACGTGGCGATCTTTACTTCGGATGAAGGCGGGTCATGGTCGGCGCGCACACCCGAATGGTTTGCCGAGGTCATCGAGGCGAACGGCGGCAAGTTGCAAGCCAAACTGAACTACAGTTCCGGCACCACGGATTGGAGCCCGCAGATCGCCGAGTTGAAGGCGCTCGATCCGGCACCCGATGCGGTCTACATTTCGTGGGCGATGCCTGATATCGGCATTCTGGTCAGACAGATGCGGTCTGCCGGGCTTGATGCTTGGGTGGTTGGATCGGATGGGTTTGATGACCCATCGCTTGACGCTTTGGCAAACGATGATCCCGGCGTTCTGGACAAGGTTTTCTTTGGCACCTTGGCCCCCGCAGTCCCCGGAAGCCGCATCGAAGCCTTCCAGACGGCCTGCGCCGAGATCGGCGTCGAAGTGAACGGGCTGTTTCCTGCACTTGGCGGTGATATGATCAAGATCATCGAGCACGGCATCATTGCCGCCGGATCAACTGACCCAAGCGCCATTCGTGACGCGATCCGGGCAGCCGACAGCATTCCGGTGATGTCGGTCGAGGCGATTTCGTTCAAGGACACCAGCAGTTACGCGCTGCGCGAGATCCCGGTGATCGGATTCAAGGATGGCAAGCGCGTCGTCCTTGCGCATGACACCCCGGCAAACGTTCCGGCCTGGCCCTGATAACCACTGCCTTTCCGGGCGCCACCCGGGAAGGCATATTTTCTTATTCTACCGGGGCCGTGCATGCTCAAGATCAATTCTCTCAAGGCGTATCACGGGCCAATCGAAGCGGTCCACGGCATTGATATTTCGGTTGCCGAAGGGCAATGCGTCACCTTGCTGGGTCCCAACGGGGCCGGCAAGACGTCAACCCTGTCCGCCATCACTGGCACAGTGCGCGCGACGGGCACAATCGTGCTGGGCGGCGAAGATATCGGCCGTCTGGCCGTCGAAGACAGATGCAAACGCGGGATCGCCATTTCTCCGGAAGGGCGGCGTATATTCTCCAACCTTTCCGTGCGCGACAATCTGATCATGGGCGGCGCGCTACAGCCCGACAAAGCGCTGCTGAACCGAGAGATCGAAGACTGGTTCACGCATTTCCCGGTCCTGGGCGAAAGACATGCCCAACTGGCAGGCACATTGTCCGGGGGCGAGCAGCAGATGCTGGCCATCGCGCGCGCGCTTTTATCAAAACCGCGCATTTTGCTGCTGGATGAACCATCGCTGGGCCTTGCTCCGCTAATCGTCGCCAAGATCTTCGAGATCATAAGGGACCTCAAATCGCGCGGCACAACGATCCTTCTGGTCGAACAAAACGCCAGCGCTGCGATTGGCGTGTCTGACTAT